>NZ_VMQU01000073.1 GCF_007714205.1 Mycobacterium helveticum
ACGTGATCGCGACCCTGGACTCCGAGGGCCTGCTGCCGGCGATCACGTTCGTGTTCTCCCGGGCGGGTTGTGACGCCGCGGTCCACCAGTGCCTGCGCTCGCCGCTGCAGCTGACCACCCAGGAGGAACGCGCGCAGATCGCCGAGGTGATCGACCACCGGTGCGGCGACCTCGCCGATGCCGACCTGGGGGTGCTCGGCTACTACGAGTGGCGCGAGGGGCTGCTGCGCGGCCTGGCGGCCCACCACGCCGGCATGCTGCCGGCGTTCCGGCACACCGTCGAGGAGCTGTTCGCCGCCGGCCTGGTCAAGGCGGTGTTCGCCACCGAGACGCTGGCGCTGGGCATCAACATGCCCGCCCGCACGGTGGTGCTGGAGCGGCTGGTGAAGTTCAACGGCGAGCAGCACGTGCCGCTGACGCCGGGGGAGTACACGCAGCTGACCGGACGCGCCGGCAGGCGTGGCATCGACGTCGAGGGTCATGCGGTGGTGCTCTGGCAACCCAGCGAGGAGACCACCGAACCGTCGGCGGTGGCCGGCCTGGCGTCGACGCGCACCTTCCCGCTGCGCAGTTCGTTCGTCCCGTCCTACAACATGACGATCAACCTGGTGCAGCACATGGGCCCGGAACAGGCGCACCAACTGCTCGAGCAGTCCTTCGCCCAGTATCAAGCCGACCGGTCCGTCGTCGGCCTGGTGCGGGGCATCGAGCGGGGCACCAAGATGCTCGACGAGATCGCCGCCGAGCTGGGCGGGCCGAAGGCGCCGATCCTGGACTACGCCCGGCTGCGTGCGCGGATCACCGAGTTGGAGCGCGCACAATCGCGCGCGTCGCGGCTGCAGCGCCGGCAGGCGGCCGGCGACGCGCTGGCCGCGCTGCGCAAAGGCGACATCATCAACATCACCCAGGGCCGGCGCGGCGGGCTGGCGGTGGTGCTCGAGTCGGCCCGCGACAGCGACGATCCGCGCCCCTTGGTGCTGAGCGAACATCGGTGGGCGGGGCGGATCTCGTCGGCGGACTATTCGGGTGCGTCGGGTCCGCTCGGGTCGATGTCCTTGCCGAAGCGCGTCGAACACCGCCAGCCGCGCGTGAGGCGCGATCTGGCGTCGGCGCTGCGGTCGGCCGTGGCCGGGCTTGCCGTCCCGTCGCGGCGCCGTGGCGACGGCGACGCCGACGGCGAGTTCCACAATCCGGAGCTGGCGAAGTTGCGGGCGGAGTTGCGCCGGCACCCGTCGCACAACGGTCCCGGCCTCGAGTCCCAGGTGCGGCAGGCCGAGCGGTATCTGCGCGTCGAGCGCGACAACGCGCAGCTGGAAAAGAAGGTGGCCGCCGCCACCAACTCGCTGGCGCGCACCTTCGACCGGATCGTCGGCCTGCTCACCGAACGGGGGTTCATCGAGGGCCCGGCCGACGACCCCCAGGTCACCGACCACGGCCGGCTGCTGGCCCGCATCTACAGCGAGAGCGACCTGCTGGTGGCCGAATGCCTGCGCACCGACGCGTGGGCGGGATTGAAGCCCGCTGAGCTGGCGGCGGTGGTCTCCGCGGTGCTCTACGAGACCCGGGGCGGCGCCGGGCCCGGATCCGCGTCCGCGGCCGAGGTGCCCACCCAGCGGTTGCGGCAGGCGCTGCAGCAGACGTCCCGGATGTCGACCGCGCTGCGCGCCGACGAGCAGGCACACCGCATCGCCCCCGGCCGCGAGCCCGACGACGGCTTCGTCAATGTCATCTACCGCTGGGCGCAAACTGGTGATCTGTCGGCGGCGCTGGCCGCCGCCGACGCCCACCCTTCGGCGGGCACCGGTTCGCCGTTGCTGGCGGGGGACTTCGTGCGCTGGTGCCGGCAGGTGCTCGACCTGCTCGACCAGGTGCGCAATGCGGCCTCCGACCCCGAGCTGCGGGCGGTCGCCAAGCGTGCCATCAACGATGTGCGGCGCGGCGTCGTCGCTGTTGACGCCGGGTAGGCTGTGCCGGAGCTACGGTGAGACCGTACGAGAAGCCAAGACGTCAAGGGGCTGAGGAGAAATGATGAGCGGACCGCAGGGATCGGAGCCGGAGCAGCAGTGGCAACCGCCCGTTCACGGTGGCGACCAGTCCTCGGAACCGGCCCAGGCGGGATCGCCGTGGCAGCAGCAGACCAACCAGGACGCGGCATGGCAGACGCCGGCCTACACGCCGCCCCCCGGGTATTCGCCGTACCAGCAGCAGGGGGAGCAGGCCTACCCGCAGCAGTACCCGCAGCAGCCTGGCTACGGGCAGCCCGAGCAGCAATACGGCGGGCAGAGCCCCCAGTACGGTCAATACGGCCAGCCGGGCCAGTACGCCCAGCCCGGCCAGTACGCCCAGCCCGGCCAGTACGGCCAGCCGGGTCAGTACGCCCAGCCGGGCCAGTACGGTCAGCCGGGCCAGTACGGTCAATACGGCCAGCCGGGCCAGTATCCGCAGCAGTACCCGCCCTATGAGCAACCGGGCAAGAAGCGCCCGCCCGGGTTGATCGCCGGTGTGGTCGGCCTGATCGCCTTCCTGCTTCTCGCCGCCGTGCTGGTGCTCGGCTTCTGGGAGCCGGGCTTCTTCGTCACCACCAAGCTGGACATCAAAAAGGCCCAGACCGGCGTGCAGCAGATCCTCTCGGATGAGACCAACGGCTACGGCGCCCGCAACGTGAAAGACGTGCAGTGCAACAACGGCGCCGACCCCACCGTCAAGAGGGGCGCCAGCTTCGACTGCAGCGTCAGCATCGACGGCGCTCAAAAGCACGTGACGGTGACCTTCCAGGACAACAAGGGCACCTACGAGGTCGGCCGGCCCCAGTAGGGGCGGTCAACCCTCAAGCGTGTCCAGTGCCTTCTGCAGCCGTGCGATCGACGAGCTGACACCCAGCTCGGTGGCCAGCTCGGCGGTGCGCTGCGGGTCGGCGGCCGTCAGGGGCAGGGCGTCGGTCGGAGTCGACAGTGTGACGGGCGCGTCGGTGGCCACCCGCACCACTCGTTCGGCGGCCTCGATGTAGTCGGCGGCGGCGAGCAGTTTCGCGCGCAGTCCCTTGGCCATCTTCGATTGCGGGTCGCCGGCGGCGGCGAGGATCTGCCGCAGCGAGCCGTGCTGTGCCAGCAGGGTGGCCGCCGTCTTCTCGCCGATGCCCGGCACGCCGGGCAGGCCGTCGGACGGGTCACCGCGCAACAGCGCCAGTTCCGCGTAGGCCGCCCCTGCCCGCTGCGCCGGAACGCCGTAGTAATCGGACACCTCGGTGGGCCCGAACAGGGTCGCGTTGCTCAGTCCGCGGCCCAGGTAGAGCACCCGCACCGGCACGGGGTCGTCGGTCACCACCTGCAGCAGGTCGCGGTCTCCGCTGACCACGACGACCGGGTCGTCGCGTTCCCGCGCCGCCAGCGTGCCCAGCACGTCGTCGGCCTCGTAGCCGGCTGCACCGGCCGTCGGGATCCCGAATGCGTCGAGCAGGTCGGTGATCATGCCGACCTGCGGGGTCAGGTCGTCGGGGACTTCCTCGACGTCGGGTGCGCCCTGCGGCTCCGGCCCGGCCACCCGGTGCGCCTTGTAGGACGGGATGAGATCCACCCGGAACTGCGGGCGCCAATCCAGGTCCAGGCACACCGCCAGCCGGCCGGGCCGTTGCCGGGTGATCACCACGGCCATCGAGTCGATGAAGCCGCGGACGGCGTTGACCGGCCGGCCGTCGGGAGCGGTGATCGACGAGGGCACGCCGAAGTACGAGCGGAACCACATGCTGGCGCCGTCGAGCAGCAACAGTGGCGATCGCATGCCGCGTATGGTCTCACGCCGCTTCCCGCGAGCAGACGCACCGGGCTAGCCTGGCTGCCGTGGACTCCGACCGATTCGACGCGAGCGTGTATGCCCAACGGCTGGCCGCGGTGGCCGCCGCGACCGCCGGCGCCGGCCTCGACGCCCTGGTGATCACCCCGGGTTATGACCTGCGGTATCTGGTCGGCTCGCGGGCCCAGACGTTCGAGCGGCTCACCGCGCTGGTCTTGCCGGCCTCCGGTGACCCGACCGTCGTGGTGCCGCGCCTGGAGCTGGCCTCCCTGACGGGATCGGCCATCGCCGAACTGGGCCTGACGGTGCACGATTGGGTCGACGGTGACGATCCCTACGCGCTGGTGAGTGCGGCGTTGGGCGGTGGCCGCCTCGCGACCGCCGTCACCGATTCCATGCCTGCGCTGCACCTGCTGCCCCTGGCCGACGCGTTCGGGAGGCTGCCGGTGCTGGCCACCGACGTCCTGCGCGGGCTGCGGATGGTCAAGGAGGCGTGCGAGCTCGACGCGTTGCGTAAGGCCGGCGCTGCCATCGACCGGGTGCACGCCCGGGTGCCGGAGTTCCTCGTCCCCGGCCGCACCGAAGCCGACGTCACCGCCGACATCGCCGAAGCCATTGTCGCCGAAGGACATTCGGGAGTCGCGTTCGTCATCGTCGGCTCCGGACCACACGGCGCCGACCCGCACCACAGCTATTCGGAACGCGAACTGCGGGCGGGGGACATCGTCGTCGTCGACATCGGGGGAGTCTGCGAGCCCGGCTACCACTCCGACTGCACCCGCACCTACAGCATCGGGGATCCCGAACCCGAGGTGGCCCAACGGTATTCGGTGCTCGAACGCGCCCAGCGCGCGGCCTTCGAGGCGGTGCGTCCGGGCGTGAGCGCCGAGCGGGTCGACGCTGCCGCCCGCGACGTGCTGGCCGGGGCCGGGCTCGCGGAGTACTTCGTGCACCGCACCGGGCACGGGATCGGCCTGTCGGTGCACGAGGAGCCCTACATCGTCGCCGGCAACGACCTGCCGCTGGCCCCGGGGATGGCTTTTTCCATCGAGCCGGGGATCTACTTCCCCGGTCGGTGGGGTGCGCGCATCGAGGACATCGTCGTCGTCACCGCCGACGGCGCCGTGGCCGTCAACAACCGGCCGCACGAGCTGATCGTGGTCCCCGCGTCTCGCTGAAGGTGTCACCGGCGCCGCGCAGGTCGGGCGGGGTGTCACTCCGGGGGGATCTCACCCTGCTTCCGCTTCGTATCGCCCGCCACCTCGCCGACGTCGTGGTGCATCTTCAGCGCCAAGGCGCAGTTCCTCGGGCGGGTGCAACCGTATTCGATCTCCGTGCCGTCGAGCTTCACGCCGGGCCGCACGTTGCCGCTGACCCTGTTGCTGCACTCGCTTGCGCTGAGGCAGTACCAGTTCGTCGCGATCGACCCGCGGCTGCTGCACGAGGTCTGCGAGGGCCGCGACTCGATGGTGATCGCGCCGCTGGCCCGAGGACCGTCGACCTGGTATTTCGGCACCGGGGGACTCAACGTCTGGGAAGTGTGGGCGCGGGTGGCCGAACAGTTCGGCACCGACCCCAACCGCACCGTGATCTCGGGCTACTCGATGGGCGGGTATGCGGCCTACCAGCCGGGACATCCCGGCCGACCTGAACCCCGACACGCCGTGCGCCCGCGAAGGCGGCACGTGGAAGCTGCTGGTGAACGCCCGCTGGCTGCCGGAGGGGCTGGTGGTCGGTGGCACAACGCCGTCGCCGACGAAGATCGGCCAACTCAAGTCTTGCCGAAGTTTGGGGATGACACTTCGGGTACTGAATACGGACCCGCGCAGGGGAGATGGCTAACCGCGGGGAAATCTGGGTGCTGATGGCCTTGTTTCTGGGTAACTCGGCCGGAGCAAGGCCCGCTATCCGTCGCCCCGCTCGAGCAGGCTCGACGACCCCAACACCCGCTCCACCTGCACCTCGATGACCACCCGCCGCGGGTTGGGCTTGGGGGTGCGATAGCGCTGGGCATAGCGCAGCTCGGCATCGCGCACGGCGTCGGCGTCGGCGTTGACCTTGGACCGGCCCTCCAGGGACAGCCAGCGGGCGCCGTCGACCTGGCTGAGCACGGCCACGCCGGCGCGGTCGGCGTTGACCGCCTTCTGCGACCCGCCGGTGGTGATGACCCGCGCGACGTGGGTCTTGGGATCGAAGGTGAATCCCACCGCCACGACGTGCGGTGAGCCGTCGTTGCGCAGCGTGGTCAGCATGGCCAGATGACGCTCGGACAGGAATGCCAGCGCGTCGTCGGTGAGCCGGGTAGTGGTGTTCGCCATCACCGCCCACGCTAGCGCAGGTGATAATCGCAGCCGTGGACGACACGGGCGCAGGCCCGATACTGATCCTGGGCGGCCGCAGCGAGATCGGCATCGAACTCGCCCGCCGCCTGGCTCCTGAAGCGACGGTGGTGCTGGCCGCCCGCAACGCCGACCGGCTCGACGAGCAGGTCGCCATGCTGCAAGCCGCCGGCGCGGCAGCAGTGCACACCCAAGAGTTCGACGCCGACGACCTGGCCTCGCACGGCCCGCTGGTCGCCTCCGTCGTCAACGCCCATGGGCCCATCGCCACCGCCGTGCTGGCCTTCGGAATTCTGGGCGATCAGGCCCGCGCGGAGACCGACGCCGCCCACGCCACCGCCATCGTGCACACCGACTACGTCGCGCAGGTCAGCATGCTGACCCACCTGGCGGCCGTCATGCGTCAAGCCGGCCGCGGATCGTTGGTGGTGTTCTCCTCGGTGGCCGGGATCCGGGTGCGCCGCGCCAACTACGTGTACGGCTCGGCCAAGGCCGGCCTGGACGGTTTCGCCAGCGGCTTGGCGGACGCCCTGCACGGCAGCGGTGTCGGGCTGCTGATCGTCCGCCCGGGATTCGTGATCGGGCGCATGACGCAGGGCATGGCGCCCGCGCCCCTGCCCAGCACCCCGCAGCAGGTGGCCGAGGCCGCCGCGCACGCCCTGGCCAAAGGGCGGCGCACCGTGTGGATCCCGTGGGCGCTGCGGCCGACGTTCTTCGTCATGCGGCTGCTTCCCCAGTTCGTGTGGCGCAGGATGCCGCGATGATCCGCGCCGGCGACGAGGCATCGCGAAGCGATGAGAAGGATCGGCGCGCATGATCGTCGTGGTCGGGATCGGCGCCGACGGCATGGCGAGCCTGTCGCCGGCGTCGCGCACCGAATTATTAAGAGCCACAGTAATTTACGGCGCGCAGCGGCAGCTCTCTCTGCTGGACGGCACCGTCACCGCCGAACGCCGGGAGTGGCCGTCGCCGATGCTGCGCGCCCTGCGGAACCTGCCCGCCGACGCCGTCGGCGACATCCACGTGGTGGCCAGCGGAGACCCGCTGATGCACGGCATCGGCGGCACTCTCATCCGGCTGTTCGGCCCCGCCAAAGTCCGGGTGTTGCCGCACGTCTCGTCGGTCACGCTGGCCTGCGCCCGGATGGGCTGGAACGTCCACGACACCGAGGTGATCAGTCTGGTGACCGCGCGGCCCGACACCGCCGTGCGCCGCGGCGGCCGGGCGGTCGTGCTCTCGCGTGACCACACCACACTCGCGACGCTGGCGGGGCTCCTGACGGCCCACGGGCGTGGCGATTCCGCGATGACCGCTCTCGAACAGCTCGGCGGCCCGCAAGAACGTCGCCGCGACGGCACCGCGCGGCAGTGGGCCGGCAGCGCCCCGGCGGGTGTGGACGACCTCAACGTGATCGCCGTGCGCTACCTGCCCGACGAACGCGTCTCGCCGTTGCCCGACGACGCGTTCGTGCACGACGGCCAGATCACCAAACACGCGATGCGGGCGGTCACGCTGGCGGCGTTGGCGCCGCGGCCGGGGGAGCGGCTGTGGGATGTCGGCGCGGGATCGGGCAGCATCGGCGTCGAGTGGTGCCGCAGCTGGCCGGGCTGCAGCGCGGTCGCGTTCGAACGCGACGCACGGCGCCGCAGAAACGTCGAATGCAACGCCGCCGCCTCGGGCGTGACCGTCGACGTGCGCGGCGACGCGCCCGGGGCGTTCGCCGGGGCGCAAACCCCGTCGGCGATCTTCGTCGGCGGCGGCCTGACCCAACCGGGTCTGCTCGACGCATGCTTGGACAACTTGACCAGGGGGGGACGCTTGGTTGCCAATGTGGTCACGGCCGAATCGGAAGCCGCTGTCATCCAGGCACACTCACGATTCGGCGGACAGCTGCAACGTTTTCAGCACTATCAGGGCGAGTCGCTGGGCGCGTTCACCGGCTGGCGCCCGCAGTACCCGGTCACCCAGTGGTCGGTGACGCGGTGACGGTCTACTTCATCGGGGCCGGCCCCGGCGCCGCCGACCTGATCACGGTGCGCGGCCAACGAATCCTCCAGCGATGCGCGACATGCCTCTACGCGGGGTCCATCATGCCCGACGACCTGCTGGCGCTGTGCCCGTCGGCTGCGAAAGTCGTTGACACCGGCCCGCTTACGCTCGAACAGATCGTCACCGCACTGGCCGACGCGGACGCCGCGGGTCACGACGTGGCGCGGCTGCACTCCGGGGACCCGTCGCTCTACAGTGCCGTGGCCGAGCAGTGCCGCCGGCTCGACGAACTGGGCATCGGCTACGAGATCGTGCCCGGCGTGCCGGCTTTCGCCGCCGCCGCGGCCGCCCTGCGGCGCGAGCTCACCGTACCCGGGGTGGCGCAGACGGTGACGCTGACCCGGATAGCCACCCTGTCGACCCCCATGCCGCCCGGTGAGGAACTGGCCGGGCTCGCCCGATCCGGCGGCACCCTGGTCCTGCACCTGGCCGCCGCCCAGATCGATGCCATAGTCCCGCAACTGCTGGCGGGCGGCTACCGTCCCGAGACACCGGCTGCGGTGGTGGCTTTTGCGAGCTGGCCGCAGCAGAGCGTGCTGCGCGGCACGCTCGGCGACATCGCCGGGCAGATGCACGACGCCGCCATCACCCGAACCGCCGTCATCGTCGTCGGTGACGTGCTGGCCGCGCAGGGGTTCACCGACAGCTACCTGTATTCGAGCGGGCGGACTCGGGGGAGCCGGCACTGATGCGGGTACTGCTGCTCGGCGGCACCGCCGAGGCCCGGGCGCTGGCCAAGACCCTGCACCCGCGGTTCGACATCGTGAGCTCGCTGGCCGGCCGCGTGCCCGACCCCGCTCTGCCGGTCGGGCCGGTGCGCATCGGCGGATTCGGCGGCGTCGACGGGCTGCGGCGGTGGCTGCACGACGAGGGCATCGACGCCGTCGTCGACGCCACCCACCCGTTCGCGGCGACCATGACCGCCCACGCCGCCCAGGTGTGCGGCCACGTGGGAATGCCGCATCTGGTGTTGGCCCGCCCGGCCTGGGACCCGGGGGTCGCGACCGTCGTGACGTCCGGCACCGAAGCGGCCGGCGTCGTTGCCGAACAATGCTATTCCCGGGTCTTCCTCACCACCGGCCGCTCGGGTGTGGGGGCCTTCGCCGCCAGCGACGCATGGTTTTTGATCCGCGCGGTCACCGCGCCGGACGGCGCCGGGATGCCGCGTCGTCACCACGTCATCCTGTCTCGCGGGCCGTACGGCTACGACGACGAGCTCGCCCTGTTGCGCGAGCACCGCATCGATGCGCTGGTGACGAAGAACAGCGGCGGGGACATGACCCGGGCGAAGCTGGATGCCGCCGCCGCGCTGGATGTTCCCGTCGTGATGGTGGCGCGGCCGGCGCTGCCGGCGGGCGTGCGGACAGCGTGCACGGTCGACGAAGCCGCCGAGTGGGTCAGCGGGCTGGCCGCCGGTGGCGTCGGCCCAGGGCCGTCCGAGCCGCCGAGATGAGGTCGGCGAGCATCGTGGTCGCGTCGACCAGGCCCGCAGCGACAGCCACGACCGCGGCTTCGGAGAACCGCGCGATGGCCCCGATCCCCCTGCGGCGGCTGGGCGACCGGGGCCGGCACGTGCCGAATTGGGCCAGCCGACAAGCTGTTTATGCGCTTGAATCCGGTCACCTGAGGGTGTGTCACGGGCGCAGCCCGGGCTTCCGGGGTCGCCCGCCAAAATACGGTGGGGGGTATGGTATAAATTGTGCTGCGGGCCGTGCTGCGGGCTCGGGCCGGAGCGACGACTCGGGTGCGCAACCCGGCCACGAACTGCACTCCGGGTGGCTGAAGACCATTACCCACAGGGTCGAATGGCTCTATCAGCTGCAACGGTGCAGGCGTGAAACTGCCACGGGGCAGCCCACGTAGAACCGCGGTAGAAACCGGCCACGAGCGAAAGGAAACCCCGATGTTGGCCTTTCTCAAGAAGGCTTGGGTCCCGCTTGTCGTCGTGGTGGCGGTCGTCCTCGGCGGCGTGACGGTCAACAACCTTCGTGCCGTGTTCGGCTCCGACGAGATCTTCACCGCGACCGGAAGCAGCGCCGAGCCGCTCGAACCCTCCCATATCAAGCGGGTCACCTACGAGGTGTACGGTCCCGCCGACACGGTCGGAAGCGTGAGCTACCTGGACAAGAGCGCCCAACCGGAGCAGGCGAACTTCACCGGCCTGCCCTGGACCTACACGATCACCACGACCGTGCCGGCGGTGCTCGCCAACGTGGTGGCACAGGGCAACAGCGACACCATCGGGTGCCGCATCACCGTCAACGGCGAGGTCAAAGACGAGCGGTCGGCGGACGGCCACCACGCCCAAACCTCGTGCTTGGTGAAAGCCGGATGAACACAGACACCGACACCCGCCCGAAATTCATGCGGTTCGTCCGCAACTTCGCGGTGCCGATCATCATCGGATGGTTGCTGCTGACCGCGGGCCTGAACCTGCTGGTGCCGCCGATCGAGTCGGTCGCCCGCAACCACGCGGTCACCATGTCGCCCGCCGATGCGCCGGCGATGATCGCCGCCAGGCGCATCGGCGCGAAGTTCCACGAGTCGGACTCCGACAGCATCGCCATGGTCATCCTGGAAAGCGATCACAAACTCGGTCCGGAAGCGCACCGCTACTACGACGGCCTGGTGCAGAAGCTGGATGCCGATCACAAGCACGTGCAGCACGTCCAGAACGTGTGGGGGGACCCGCTCACCGCCGCCGGCGTGGAGAGCCGCGACGGCAAGGCCGCCTACGTCCAGCTCAATCTCGCCGGCGACCAGGGCAGCACCCTGGGCAACGAGTCCGTCAAAGCGGTCCGCGAGACCCTCGACCGTTCATCGCCGCCCCCGGGCCTGAAGGTTTATCTCACCGGCCCGGCCGCGCTGACCACGGACATGAACGACGCCGCCGACAAGAGCATGTTGACGATGATGGGCGTGACGGGCGTGGTCATCATGATCATGCTGTTCATCGCCTACCGTTCCGTGAGCACGGTGCTGCTCGTTCTCGTCATGGTCGGTTTCGAGATGGGCACGGCCCGGGGGCTCGTCGCGCTGCTCGGCAACTACGACCTGTTGGGGTTTTCGACGTTCGTCGTCGCCATGCTGTCCTCGTTGGCGATCGCGGCGGGAACCGACTACGCGATCTTCCTCATCGGTCGCTATCAGGAGGCGCGTCAGGCCGGTCTGGACCGGGAAGCGGCCTACTACAGCATGTTCCGCGGCACCTTCCACATCATTTTGGGATCCGGGCTGACGATCGCCGGCGCCACTTTCTGTCTGCACCTGGCGCGGCTGTCGTACTTCAAGGCGCTGGGGATTCCGTCCGCGCTGGGCCTGATCGTCGTCGTCGCGGGAGCGCTGACCGTGGCGCCCGCCGTGGTGGCCGTGGCCAGCCGGTTCGGCCTGCTCGACCCGAAGCGGGCCGTCAAGGTCCACGGCTGGCGGCGCATCGGGACCGCGTGCGTGCGCTGGCCCGGCGCGGTGTTCGCGACCTCGCTGGCCATCGCCATCGTCGGCATCCTCATCATGCCGACCATGAAAATCAGCTACAACGACCGCTACTACATCCCCAAAGACCTGCCGTCGAACGTCGGCTACGAGGCCGCCGAGCGTCATTTCAGCGCCGCCACCATGAATCCCGACATCCTGATGATCGAGAGCGATCACGACATGCGGAACACCGGCGACATGATCCTCCTGGACCGGCTCGCCAAGGACGTGTTCCGCTCACCGGGAATCGCGATGGTGCAGAGCATCACCCGGCCCTTGGGGGGTCCGATCGAGCACACGTCGATACCGTTCCAGATCAGTGCCCAATCGATCCCGATCCAGGAGAACCTTCAGTTCATGAAGGACCGGATGGGTGACATGCTCAAGATGAGCGACGACCTCGGCGCCATGATCGGGTCGATGGAGCGGATGCAGGGCTTGATGGCCCGGATGAGCAACTCGACTCATCGCATGGTCGGCGACATGCACGCCATGCAGACGACGCTGGACGAAATGCGGGACCACCTTTCGGACTTCGACGACTTCGCGCGGCCGCTGCGGGGTTATCTGTACTGGGAACAGCACTGCTACAACATCCCGGTCTGCTGGGCGACCAGGTCGGTGTTCGAGGCGATCGACGGCGTCGACAAGTTCAGCGAGAACATGAGCACGCTGATCAAAGACGTCAACAACATCGACGCGATCATGCCGCAGATGGTGGCCCAGTTCCCGCCGATCATCGCCGTCGCCAAGTCGATGCGGGGCAGCCTGCTCACCATCCACAGCAGTTTCTCGGGTCTGGTCACGCAGATGTCGCAGATGACCGACACCGCCAGCGCCATGGGCCAGGCGTTCGACGCCTCCCGAACCGGCGACTACTTCTACCTGCCGCCGGAAGCGTTCCAGAACGCCGATTTCCAGCGCGGTTTGAAACTGTTCCTGTCGCCGGACGGGAAGGCCGCGCGGTTCATCATCACCCACGACAAGGACCCGGCGACCCCGGAGGGCATCGACGCGGTCAAGCCGGAACTCGAGGCCGCGCACCACGCTGTCAAGGGCACGACGCTGACCGACGCCAGGTTCTACCTGGCCGGAACGGCCGCCATCTACCGCGACATCCAGTCGGGCGCGCACTACGACCTGCTGATCGTCGGAATCGCCGCGATCACACTGATTTTCGTCGTCATGGTGATCATCACGCGGGCGTTGGTGGCGTCCGTGGTGATCGTCGGGACGGTGCTGGTGTCGCTGGGTGCCGCCTTCGGGCTCTCGGTGCTGGTGTGGCAACACCTGTTGGGCCTGGACCTGAACTGGATCGCGCCGGTGTTCGGGTTGATCATCCTGCTGGCCGTCGGCTCCGACTACAACCTGCTGCTGGTGTCACGGTTCCAGGAGGAGATCGGGGCGGGCCTGCGGACCGGCATCATCCGGTCGATGGGCGAGACCGGCGGGGTCGTCACCGCGGCCGGCCTGGTCTTCGCCTTCACCATGATGTCGATGGTCGCCAGCGACCTGCGCTCGATCGGACAGGCCGGCAGCACGATCGGCCTCGGCCTGCTGTTCGACACCCTGATCGTGCGCTCGTTGATGACGCCGTCGATCGCCGCGCTGCTCGGTCGCTGGTTCTGGTGGCCGCTGCGGGTGCGCCCCCGTCCGGCCAGCGAGATGCTGCGGCCGTTCGGTCCGCGGCGGCTGGTGCGCTCGTTGTTGCTGGGCGAGCCCGCCGATGCGGCAACCGCCAGGGCCCCGCGGCAGGCCGGCGACGGCACGGCGGAGATGGATGGCAGCGAATTCGCCTCCGACGACATGACGCGCAGCGGCGGCGAGGGTCCGGGGCTGGGCCACGCGCATTGAGCCAAGCAGCGCGCTGGTACCCCGCCCGCGCGGCGCCAAAGCGCAACGGGGCGGCGGGCGATCAGAACGGGTAGCGCCGGGGCGTGAACACCCGGTCACCCGAATCGACTGAGTGCCACTGGGTTTGCGACGACCCGACGATCAGCAGGCAACGCATGTCGATGTCGGCGGGGTCGAGGTCGGCCAGCCGCACGACCCGGACGGCTTCCTCGGGCCCGGAAACGTCACGGCCGATCACCACCGGCGTCCCCGGCTCGCGATGGGCCAGCAGGATGTCGCGCATCGCGCCGACCTGCCAGGTCCGCGACGTGGAGGCGGGGTTGTACACGGCCAGGACCAGGTCCGCGGACGCCGCGGCGGTCAGCCGGGCGGCGATGACGTCCCACGGTTTGAGCCGGTCGGACAACGAGATCACGGCGTAGTCGTGACCGAGCGGAGCCCCGACCCGGCTGGCGACGGCCTGGGCGGCGGTCATCGCCGGAATCACCCGCACCTGCACTCCCGGCCACTGCTTGGCCTCTTCCAGCACGGCGGTGGCCATCGCGAACACGCCCGGGTCGCCCGATGACACCACCGCGACCGCGTGTCCCTGCTCGGCCAGCGAGCAGGCCAGATGCGCCCGCGCGGGTTCGTCGGTGTTGTCGCTGGGATGTCGGCGCTGCCCGTCGCGGGCGGGCACGCGGTCCAGGTAGCCGGCGTATCCGATCAGATCGGTCGCGGCCGCCAGCTCTCGTCGGGTCTGCGGCGTGATCCAGTCGGTGTCGCCGGGCCCGAGTCCCACCACCGCCACGGTGCCCGCCGCCCGGGTGCGGTGGCGCCGCCCGCCCGGCAGCATGGCCAGCGAGAAGTAGGGCACGCCGTTCTCCTCGACGTCGGCGGCGGGCAGTATGCGTTCACCGCGGGTGCTGGCCCGCTCCACGTAGAACGCATCGTCAAGCCGGCCCGAATCCGAAAGCGATTGCCGCACACTCTGATACGACCGGCCCAGCTTGAGGATCACGGCGGCGTCGGTGTCGGCGAGCCGGCGGGTCAGCTCGGCGGCCGGCAGGGTGCCCGGCAGCACCGACAGCACCTCGTCGCCGGCGACCAACGGGGTTGCGATGGCCGCCGAGGCGGCGCTGACCGACGTGACCCCGGGCACGATGACCGCGTCGAACCGCTCCGTGAGGCGGGTGTGCAGATGCATGTAGGAGCTGTAGAACAGCGGGTCGCCCTCGGCGAGCAGCGCCACGTCGCGCCCGGCGTCCAGGTGTGCGGCGATCCGGCGGGTGGCCTCGGCGTAGAAGTCCTCGAGCGCCCCGGCGTAGCCGCCGGGATGATCGGTGGACTCGGTGGTCACCGGATAGATCAGGTGCTCCTCGATCTGACCGGGCCGCAGGTAGGGTTCGGCGATTCCCCTCGCGATGCTGTGACCGTGCCGGGCGCTGTGATAGGCGACCACGTCCGCGTCGCCGATCACCCGGGCGGCCTTGACGGTCACCAATTCGGGGTCACCGGGACCCAGCCCGACCCCCCACAGGGTGCCTCTGGGGGCGCTTCGCGCGGTGCCCTCTGCGGTCATTCGCGCTCGCTCGCGATCGCGTTGACCGCGGCGGCGGCCATGGCGCTGCCACCGCGCCGGCCCCGCACCACCAGATAGGACATGCCGCGCGGACGGTCGATCAACTCCTGCTTGGACTGCGCCGAACCGACGAAACCGACCGGACCGCCCAGCACCGCGACCGGCGCGGCGGCGCCCTCGTCGATCAGCTCCAGCAGCCGGAACAGCGCGGTCGGGGCGTTGCCGATCGCCAGGACCGCGCCGGCCATCCGGTCGGCCCACAGCTCCACGCCGGCCGCCGAACGGGTGGTGCACCGCCGGGCGGCCAGTTCGGCCGCGCGCTGATCGGCCACCAGTGACACCACCTCGTTGCCGGCCGGCAACCGCGCGGTGGTGATCCCGGCGCTCACCATCGACGAATCGCACAGCACCGGTGCGCCGGCTCGCAGGGCGGCGCGGGCCCGCGCGACGACGTCGTGGGTGAAGGCGACGTGGTCGGCGACATCGACCTGGCCGCAGGTGTGGATCAACCGGACCACCACCTGCGCGACGTCGGCCGGGAACCGGCCCAGGTCGGCTTCGGCGCGGATCGTCGCAAACGACTGGCGATAGATTTCCGCCGCGTCTCGGATGTAGTCGAGCACCCGATCACCCTAAGGCCCGGCACGCTGGCGACCCGCCACGGACCGCGCCGGCCGGTATCCGTCCCCGGTCGCGACCAGCACCTCGCCGGCCAGCGGGCTGCCGCACGCCCGCTCGCAGCCGACGAAGTGACGGTGCACCGTGGACTCGGGGTCCAGTGACCGCGCGGCGTCGGCCCGCACATCGGCCAGCGAGTGCGCGCACCCGGGGCTGCCGGTGCAGGCGCCGACGGTCAGCCAGGGGGAGTTCTCGTCGAAAACCAGGCCGAGGGGCGCCAGCACCCGGAGTGCGACGTCCGCCGCCTCTTCGCTGAGGTCGCACAGCAGCACCGAGCGCCACGGTGTGACGACCAGCGGAGCCCGGACCGCGACCAAGTACTCCGCGACGGTCGCGGGCAGCACGCCCAGCGGGACCGCGGCGCCCAGCGTGACGCGGCCGTCGTCCTGGCCTAGCCATCCCACCGGGGGCCTGGTGCGGACGGGAAACGTCGCGCCGGACGGGTCGGCGGTGGGCAGCAGCATGCGGATATCGGCCAACTCGTTGACCCGCCAAGCTTTTTCGCGTACTTCCAGAAATCGCAGGGCGACGGCGACGAGCGTCTCGGTGACGCCGTCGGGGGCCGGTCGCACGCCGGTGTCCCGGCCGGCCAGCAGCAGCGCCAATCCGTCGTCGAGCACCTGGATCCCGACGTCGGCGCCCAGACCGGACACGTCCGCGCGGCCGTCGTCGAGGCTGAACCAGAATCGGCCGCCCAGGTCGGCCAGCCGCGGTTCGGCGCGGATCGCCGCGTCCAGTTCGCCGACCCATCCTCGCACGTCGGCGCGCCCGCCGGCGCGGCCGGACAGCGGCGAGGCGACGATGTTGCGAACCCGCTCGTGCGTCGCCGAGGGCAGCAGGCCCGCCGCGGCGATCGCCTCGGCGGCCGCCGTCACGTCGGTGATCCCGCGCACCTGCACGTTGCCCCGCGCGGTCAGTTCCAGGGTGCCCGACCCCAGCCCGCTCGCGACGTCCGTCAGCGCCGCCAACTGGTCGGCGGTGATCATGCCGCCCGGCAGCCGCACCCGCACCAGCGCCCCGTCGGCGGCGTGGTGCACCTGCAGCGCACCCGGACAGGCGTCGGTGTCGCGGGATCGGGGCATGACCTACGGTACGACGGGAAGATGTCGGTGCTGCGCCCGAGCAGGTGCGGCGGTTCGCGCCCGGTGCGCTCGACACCGTCGTCGCGTCGATCGGCGCTGTGCCAGAGCAACGAGGCGGCGGCCGATGCGGTACGAATGATGAGTGGCTGACCCGACCATTTTGCTGCTGTCGACCTCCGATACCGACCTGCTCGGCGCCCGGTCGGCCGGCAAGAACTACCGGTGGGCCAACCCGTCGCGGCTGCCCGAACACGACCTGCCCGAGCTGCTGGCCGAGGCCTCGGTCGTGGTGGTACGCATCCTCGGCGGCTACCGCGCCTGGCAGAGCGGCATCGACACCGTGATCGCCAGCGGGGTCCCGGCCGTCCTGGTCAGCGGCGAGCAGGCGCCCGACGCGGAGCTGACCGGCCTGTCGACGGTCGCCGCCGGTATCGCGGTGCAGTCCCACGTCTATCTGGCCCACGGCGGCGTGGACAACCTGCGTCAGCTGCATGCCTTTTTGTCGGACACCGTGTTGATGACGGGTTACGGGTTCGCCGCGCCGGTGGCCACGCCCACCTGGGGCGAGCTCGCCCGCGCGGGCGCCGCCGACCGCGCCGAAGGCCCGACGATCGCGGTGCTCTATTACCGCGCCCAGCAGCTGGCCGGCAACACCGCCTACGTCGAGGCGCTGTGCCGGGCAATCGAGGACGCCGGCGGCCGGCCCCTGCCGCTCTACTGCGCGTCGCTGCGCACCGCCGAACCCGAATTGCTGGCGCGGCTCGGCGAGGCCGATGCCATGGTGGTCACCGTTCTGGCGGCCGGGGGACTGAAACCGGCGACGGTGTCCGCCGGCGGCGACGACGACAGCTGGAACGTCGAACACCTTGCGGCTCTGGATATTCCGATCCTGCAGGGCCTCTGCCTCACCAGCCCGCGCAGACAATGGCTGGGCAACGACGACGGCCTGAGCCCCCTCGACGTGGCCACCCAGGTGGCGGTGCCCGAGTTCGACGGGCGCATCATCACGGTGCCGTTCTCGTTCAAGGAGTTCGACGACGACGGTCTCATCTCCTATGTGGCCGACCCGGAACGCTGCGCGCGGGTGGCGGGGCTGGCGATCCGGCATGCGCGGCTGCGACACGTCGCGCCCGCCGACAAGCGGGTGGCGCTGGTGTTCTCGGCGTACCCCACCAAACACGCCCGCATCGGCAACGCGGTCGGGCTGGACACCCCCGCCAGCGCGGTCGCGCTGCTGGCGGCCATGCGCGAGCACGGCTACCGGGTGGGCGAGTTGCCCGGGGTGGAGAACGGCGACGGTGACGCGCTGATCCACGCCCTGATCGAGCGTGGCGGCCAGGACCCGGACTGGCTCACCGAAGGGCAGTTGGCCGGCAACCCGATTCGTTTGTCGGCCAGAGACTATCGTGAGTGGTTCGCCACCTTGCCGGCCAAGCTGACCGAGGCCATGCAGGCGCACTGGGGTCCGCCGCCCGGCGAGCTGTTCGTGGATCGCACCAACGACCCCGACGGCGAGATCGTGATCGCCGCAATACGATCCGGCAACCTGGTGTTGCTGGTGCAGCCGCCCCGGGGATTCGGCGAGAACCCGGTCGCCATCTACCACGACCCGGACCTACCGCCCAGCCACCACTATCTCGCCGCCTACCACTGGCTGGACGCGGGTTTCGGGGCGCACGCGGTGGTGCATCTGGGCAAACACGGCAACCTGGAATGGCTGCCGGGCAAGACGCTGGGCATGTCGGCGGCCTGCGGGCCCGACGCCGCGCTCGGAAACCTGCCGTTGATCTACCCCTTTCTGGTCAACGACCCCGGCGAGGGCACCCAGGCCAAGCGGCGGGCGCACGCGGTGCTCGTCGACCACCTGATCCCGCCGATGGCGCGCGCCGAGACCTACGGTGACATCGCACGTCTGGAGCAGTTGCTCGACGAGCACGCCAACGTGGCGGCGCTGGATCCCGCCAAGCTGCCCGCCATCCGCCAGCAGATCTGGACGCTGATCCGGGCCGCGAAAATGGACCACGATCTCGGACTGTCCGAACGCCCGGAAGAGGACTCGTTCGACGACATGCTGCTGCACGTCGACGGCTGGCTGTGCGAGATCAAGGACGTCCAGATCCGCGACGGCCTGCACATCCTGGGTCAAAAGCCACAGGGTGCAAGCGAACTCGACCTGGTGCTGGCGATCCTGCGCGCCCGCCAGCTGTTCGGCGGCGAACACACGCTGCCCGGCCTGCGCCAGGCACTGGGGCTGGCCGAGGACGGCACCGACGAACGATCCGCGGTCGATGAGGCCGAGGCTGCCGCGCGGGAACTGGTCGCGGCGCTGCAGGCCACCGGTTGGGACGCCGACGCCGTCGACCGGCTCACCGACAACCCCGACGCCGCGGCGGTGCTGCGGTTCGCGGCCACCGAGGTCGTGCCCCGGCTCGCCGGCACCGCTGCCGAGATCGAGCAGGTCCTGCGGGCGTTGGACGGCCACTTCGTCCCGGCCGGCCCGTCGGGCTCGCCGCTGCGCGGCCTGGTCAACGTGCTGCCCACCGGCCGCAACTTCTACTCGGTGGATCCCAAGGCGGTGCCGTCCCGGCTGGCGTGGGAAGTCGGTGCGGCGCTGGCCGATTCGCTGCTCACCCGGTACCGCGACGACCACGGGCGGTGGCCGCGGTCCGTCGGGCTGTCGGTGTGGGGCACCTCGGCGATGCGCACTGCGGGTGACGACATCGCCGAAGTGCTTGCGCTGCTGGGTGTTCGGCCGGTGTGGGACGACGCGTCGCGGCGCGTCGTCGGCCTGACGCCGATCACCCCGGCCGAGTTGGGCCGGCCGCGCATCGACGTGACCGTGCGCATCTCGGGGTTCTTCCGGGACGCCTTCCCGCACGTGGTCACGATGCTCGACGACGCGGTGCGGCTGGTCGCCGACCTCGACGAGCCCGCCGAGGACAACTACGTGCGGGCGCACGCCCAGGCCGACCTGGCCCAGCATGGCGACCAGAGGCGTTCGACCACAAGAATATTCGGTTCCAAGCCGGGCACCTACGGTGCCGGGCTGCTGCAGCTGATCGACAGCCGCAACTGGCGTGACGACGCCGACCTGGCCGCGGTCTACACGGCCTGGGGCGGGTTCGCCTACGGGCGCGGCCTCGACGGCCGGGAGGCGGTCGACGACATGAACCGGCAATACCGCCGCATCGCGGTGGCCGCGAAGAACACCGACACCCGTGAGCACGACATCGCCGACTCCGACGACTACTTCCAGTACCACGGCGGCATGGTGGCCACGGTGCGGGCGCTGACCGGGCAGGCGCCGGCCGCCTACATCGGAGACAACACCCGACCCGACGCGATCCGCACCCGCACGCTCTCGGAGGAGACCGCGCGCGTCTTTCGCGCGCGGGTGGTCAACCCACGCTGGATGTCGGCGATGCGCCGCCACGGCTACAAGGGCGCGTTCGAGATGGCCGCGACCGTCGACTACCTGTTCGGTTATGACGCCACCGCGGGGGTGATGGCCGACTGGATGTACGAACAGCTCACCGAGAGCTACGTGCTGGACCAGGAGAACCGCAAGTTCATGGCGGAGTCCAACCCGTGGGCGTTGCACGGCATGGCCGAGCGACTGCTGGAGGCCGCCGGGCGCGGCATGTGGGCCGACCCGCAACCGGAGACGCTCGACGGCCTGCGCCAGGCGCTGCTGGAAACCGAGGGCGACCTCGAGGGCTAGCGTCCGCAGTCACTCTCGGGCCCCGGCGTGCCCACAAGGTCACGCTCGAGCCACCTCGGCGGTAGGTTGGCGCGGTAGGTTGGCGCGGTAGGTTGGCAGTGTGACGCCCACCTTTGCCGACCTCGCCAAGTCGCAATACGTACTGCTGACCACGTTCACCAAGGACGGCCGGCCCAAGCCGACGCCCGTCTGGGCCGCGGCCGAGGACGACCGGCTGCTGGTCATCACGCAGGAGAAGTCCTGGAAGGTCAAGCGGATCCGCAACACCCCGCGGGTGACGCTGGCTGCCTGCGACATGCGCGGCAACCCGAAAGGCGAGGCCGTCGAAGGCATCGCGGCCGTCCTCGACAAGTCGCAGACACCCGCCGTCTACGACGCGATCGGCAGGCGCTACGGCATCGTGGGCAAGGTGTTCAATCTGTTCAGCAAGCTGCGCGGCGGCATGCAGAACAACGTCGGCCTCGAGCTCAGGCCGGCCCAGAGCCCGCTGCCCGGATAGCTAGGTCTGCGACGCCGCTGCCAGGTGCTGACGGAAGAAGGAGAAGACCCGGCTCCACGCGTCCTCGGTGGCGGCCTGGTCGTAGCCGAAGCCGCTCACGCGGAGCAGTGGCTGGGCGGGAAGCTTGTTGGCGAAGCTGTGTCCGGCGTGGGGGTACACCTTGATGTCGGCGGTCAGTCCCTTGGCGTCGGCCGTTGCGCGCAGGCGGGCCGGCGCGCCGACCCCGAGCGGGTCGCGGGCGCCGAAGCTGGCCACGATCGGGCATGCGCCGTCCAGCGTCTCGCCGAGATGGCGCGGCAGCGGAGTGCCGTAGAACGGTGCCGAGGCGCCGAAGCCGCTGGACGCCATCACCAGTGCGAACTGGCCGCCCATGCAGAAGCCCGCGATGCCGACCGGGCCGGTGCACTCCGGCATGGCCTGCAGGTGGTCGCGGGTGGCCAGGATGTCGTCGAGGGAGCGGCCGCGCTGCGTCAGCACTTCCCGGATGACCCGGGTGACGCAGCGGGCGCGGCCACCCCGGGCGTACAGATTCGGGGTGACCGCCACGTACCCCGCCCGGGCGATCCGGTCGTTGATCGCCTCCTTGTCGGGGCCGTAGCCGAACGCATCGTGGATCACCACCACGCCGGGCCAGGGGCCGTGCCCCGGCGGAAGGCTCAGCAGCGCGTCGATCGGTCCGTCGGGGGTGTCGATCTCGATCGTTGTCATAACGTCATCTAAGCGCAGCCGCGCTGTTCGCCGACGGGGAACTGCGGCCCGCCCCGCGGACGTTGGCCTCACATGCTGTGGCGGTTGTTGCTGATATATGCCGGCGTCGAACTCGCGGCGGTCATCGCGCTGGTGTCGACGATCGGGTTCGGTTGGACCGTGGTGGTGTTGCTGGCCACCTTCGTGCTCGGGTGGGCCCTGGCGGTGCCGATGGCGGGGTCGCAGCTCATCCACCGGGTGGGGCAGCTGCGGTCCGGGCCGGGGGAACCGCAGCGTGCGCTGAGCGACGGCGCGCTGCTGACGCTGGCCACGGGCCTGGTCGTCGTCCCGGGGCTGGTCACGACCACGTTGGGGGTCCTGCTTCTGGTGCCCGGAATCCGGGCCGTCGCCGGCCCCGGTCTGGCCGCGGTGACGATGCGTGGTCTGCAGCGGCGCGTGCCGCTGATCACCACCGTCGCCTGGGGGGCCTTCGCGGGCGGCGCGCGCCGTCGCCGGGCGAGCGACCGACGCGACTTCATCGACGGCGAGGTCATCGACGGCACCGAGGGTGAGCCGCCCACCTTGCCGCACGCCCCGACGGCCGGTGCACCCCGACAGCGTTCCTCGCAAGGCCCGTACTGATCCAGCCCGTACTGATCCAGCCCGTGCTGATCCGGCCCGTACTGAACGCCCGCACCGCCCGCCGCCACCCGCCGGTTGGCTAGGTTTGGCTGGTGACCAAGCTGCTGGTCAACGGCCGGGTGCATAGCCCGACCCATCCGGGGGCCACCGCCATGGCGGTGCGCGGCGATGTCGTCGCCTGGCTGGGCAGCGACGCGGTCGGCCGCGAGCAGTTCCCGGACGCCGCCGTCGAGGACCTCGACGGCGGGTTCGTCGCACCGGCGTTCGTCGACAGCCATGTCCACCTCAGCGCGACCGGCCTGACGCTCAGCGGCCTGGACCTGCGGGCGGCCACCTCGCGCGCGCAGTGCCTGAAGATGGTCGGCGACTATGCGGCCACGCACCCCGGCGCGCCGGTGTGGGGGCACGGCTGGGACGAATCGGCGTGGCCGGAGAACGCGGCCCCCGGCACGGCCGACCTCGATGACGTGCTCGGCGATCGGCCCGCCTACTTGGCGCGCGTCGACGTCCACTCCGCCCTCGCGTCGACCGCGCTGCGCCGGCTGGTCCCCGGCCTGGCCGCGGCCGCCGGGTTCAGCCCCGAGCGGCCGCTGGCCGGCGACGCCCATCACCTGGTCCGGGCCGTCGCCCGGGGCCTGCTCACCGACCCGCAGCTGGCCGGGGCGCGGGCGGCCGCGCTGCGGGCCGTCGCCGCGTCCGGGATCGTCGCCGTGCACGAATGTGCCGGCCCCGAGATCGGCGGCCCCGACGACTGGCTGCGGCTGCGCGCGCTCGACGAGAACGTCCGGGGTGTCCGGGGTGTCGAGGTGATCGGCTACTGGGGCGAGGCGGTCACCACCCCGGCGCGGGCCCGCGCGTTGGTGCAGGAGACCGGCGCCCGGGGGCTGGCCGGCGATCTGTTCGTCGACGGGGCGCTGGGGTCGCGCACCGCCTGGCTGCACGAGCCCTACGCCGACGCCCCTGACCGGGTCGGCAGCTGCTACCTGGACCCCGATGCCGTCGAGGCGCACGTGCGGGCCTGCACGCAGGCGCGGGTCACGGCCGGCTTCCATGTCATCGGGGATGCGGCGGTCGCGGCCGTCGTCGCCGCGTTCGGGGCGGTCGTCGACGACCTCGGTGTGGTCGCCGTCGCCCGTTGCGGGCATCGCCTCGAGCACCTGGAGATGGTCACCGCCGAGCAGGCGGCAAAACTGGGCGCCTGGGGCGTCATCGCCAGCGTCCAACCCCAGTTCGACGCGCTGTGGGGCGGCCCCACCGGCATGTACGCGCGGCGGCTTGGTGCCGAGCGAGGCAGCCGGCTCAACCCGCTTGCGCTGTTAGCATCCCAAGGCGTGCCCCTCGCCCTCGGTTCCGACGCCCCGGTCACCGGCCTGGACCCGTGGGCAAGCGTCCGCGCGGCGGTCAACCATCGCACCGCGGGCAGCGCACTCTCGCCCCGGGCCGCATTCGCCGCCGCGACTCGCGGGGGCTGGCGGGCGGGCGGGGTGCTCGACCCGTTGGCGGGAACCCTGGTGCCCGGTGCGCCGGCGTCGTACGCCGTGTGGGACGCCGCGACGCTGGACACCCCGGCGGCGCGGGACGGCGTCCAGCGCTGGTCCACCGACCCGCGTTCCCGGGTTCCGGCGTTGCCGCGCCTGGGCCCCACCGACCCCACGCCGCGCTGTCGGCAAACCGTGCACCGGGGCGCTGTGATCCATGGCTAGGCGCTGGTTCGCCCGTAACGCGCGCCCGGCCGCCGCGGGCGGGACCGTGCCGGCCGACGAGGAGCCCGCGGCCGGTCCGGGCGCCGACGACACCGCGTCCGAGCCGGCGGTGCCGCCGGAACCGCCGCCGGCGGAGGACGAGCCCGCCGGTCCGCGGCCGGCCGCACGGCTGGCCGCCACGACGCGCCGCGCCGCGGTGCGGCTGGCCGCCGTGGCGCTCGCCCGGCTGCCCGCCGTTCGGGCCGCGCTGCGGCCCCGGCTGGCCCGGTTGCTGCTCGCCGTCGCGGGCGGCCTCCTGCTGTGCGCCAGCTTCCCGCCACGGAACTGGTGGTGGGCCGCCGTCGTGGCCGCCGCGCTGCTGGCCTGGGTGCTCACGCACCGTGCCACGTCACCCGCGGGTGGCTTCGGCTACGGATTCCTGTTCGGGCTGGCGCTCTACCTGCCGCTGCTGCCGTGGATCAGCGCTCTGGTGGGCGCCATGCCCTGGCTGGTGCTGGCAATCACGTGTGCATTGTTCCCGGGCTTGTTCGGATTGCTCGCCGTCGTGGTGCGCCGGCTGCCCGGCTGGCCGATCTGGTTCGCGGTGCTGTGGTCGGCCCAGGAGTGGTTGAAGGCCAACTATCCGTTCGGCGGCTTCCCATGGGGGTCGGTCGCGTTCGGCCAATCCGACGGGCCGTTCCTGCCGTTGGCCCGGCTCGGTGGGGTGGCGCTGCTCTCGACGGCGATCATGCTGGTGGGCTTCAGCGCGGCGGCGATCGCACGGGAAATCGTCGCGTGGTGGCCGCGCGGCGGCCGGCCGCGAACCCACGGCCGCGGCGAAGCCGACCGGCCGCCCGCCGTCGTGTTGCCCGGCGTGTGCATCTGCGTGGTGTTCTTCGCCGCGGTCGCGGTCTGGCCCCAGGTGCGCCATGCGGGGACGGGAGCGGGCGGGGAACCCCTGGTCACCGTCGCGGTGGTGCAGGGCAACGTGCCGCGGCTGGGTCTCGGTTTCAACGCGCAACGACGCGCGGTGCTGGACAACCACGTCCGGGAAACGCTGCGGCTGGCCGAGGACGTGCGGTCGGGGGTCGCCCCGCAACCCCAGTTCGTGATCTGGCCGGAGGACTCGTCGGACATCGATCCGCTGGTCAATGCCGACGCCGCCCAACAGATCGCGAAAGCCGCCACCGCGATCCACGCGCCGATCCTCGTCGGCACCGTGCTCGGCATCCCGGGCCGCCCGCCCGATGACCCCGCATATACCAACACCGTGATCGTCTGGAACCCGGTCACCGGACCGGCCGACCGCCACGACAAGGAGATCGTGCAACCGTTTGGTGAGTACCTGCCGATGCCGTGGCTGTTCAGGCACCTCTCCGGGTACGCCGGCCTGGCTGGCCACATGGTGCCGGGCCGCAGCAGCGGCGTCGTCCACATCGGCGGGGTGCCGCTCGGGGTGGCGACCTGCTGGGAGGTGATCTTCGACCGGGAGCCGCGCGACGCGGTCCTGCACGGCGCCCAGTTGCTGGCCGTGCCCAGCAACAACGCCACCTTCAACAAGACGATGAGCGAGCAGCAGCTGGCGTTCGCCAAGGTTCGGGCCGTGGAGCACGACCGATACGTCGTGGTGGCCGGCACCACCGGGGTCAGCGCGATGATCGCCCCGGACGGCGGCGAGCTGGTGCGCACGGACTTCTTCGAGCCCGCCTACCTGGACGTGCAGGTGCGCCTCAAGACCAAGCTGACGCCAGCAACCCGGTGGGCTCCGCTGCTGCAATGGATTCTGGTCGCGGTGGCCGGAGCGGTCGTCCTGGCCGGGATACGGCACAATGGGTGGTTCCCGCGTCCGATACGGCTCAGGTCCAGACCGGTCGAACCGGACGACGACGCACCGCCCGACGAGGGCGGTTCGGATACTTCGCAGGATCCCCCGCCCGATGACGGCGGCGACCAGGTCCCGCCCGCCGAGGGCGGTGACTCCACTCCGCTCCACCGGAGCGGGCGACAACCGCGTTATTTCGGGCGACACAGAGGAGCTCAATGACTACCGCCCAGCCGGGGCCGCATGCCCCGGGCAGCCATCCGAGCGAGCGCACGCTGGTGATCATCCCGACCTTCAACGAGCGGGAGAACCTGCCGCTGATCCACGAGCGGTTGAAGAAGGCGTGCCCGGGAGTGCATCTGCTCATCGTCGACGACAGCAGCCCCGACGGCACCGGCCAGCTCGCCGACGAGCTGGCGGCCGCCGATCCCGGTCGCACGTTCGTGCTGCACCGCACCGCCAAGGACGGTCTGGGCGCCGCCTATCTGGCGGGCTTCGCCTGGGGTCTGAGCCGGGATTACTCGGTGCTGGTGGAAATGGACGCGGACGGCAGCCACGCACCCGAACAGCTGCACCGCTTGCTGGACGCCGTTGACGCGGGTGCCGACCTGGCCATCGGCTCGCGCTACGTCGACGGGGGGACGGTACGCAACTGGCCGTGGCGGCGGTTGGCGCTGTCCAAGACGGCCAACACCTATTCGCGGGTGGCGCTCGGCGTCGGGGTCCACGACATCACCGCCGGCTACCGCGCCTACCGCCGCGAGGTCCTCGAGGCCGTCGAACTCGACCGGGTGGAGTCGAAGGGCTACTGCTTCCAGATCGATCTGACCTGGCGTACCGCGTGCAACGGCTTCGTCATCGTCGAGGTGCCGATCACCTTCACCGAACGCGAACTCGGCGTGTCCAAGATGAGCGGATCCAACATCCGCGAGGCGCTGGTCAAGGTCACCCGCTGGGGGTTGGAGGGGCGGACGGCACGCGCCCGCGGGACACGCGCACCCGAGCGCGCCTGACGGCCCCCGCCGCCCGGGCGGTCAGCCGCGGCGGCGCGACCTGATCAGCTCGAGCCGCTCCTTGAGCAGTTCTTCGAGTTCTTCGACGGAGCGGCGCTCCAGCAGCATGTCCCAGTGGGTGCGGGGCGGCTTGACCTTCTTCGGCTCGGGCAGGTTGCCCTCGATCAGGGTGCCTTCCATGCCGTTCCGGCACATCCAGGTGCCGGGGATGTCGGCGTCGTCGGCGAACGGGACTTCGAACTCCTCGCCGTTCTCGGTGCGGTAGCGGGCGATCTGACGCGGCGCCAGGTCATGGTTGCGGTCGGTCTCGTAGCTGACGGCGCCGAGGCGACTACCCCGCAAGACTCGATCAGCCATTGGTGCTACTCCTTTGGACCTCTGAGCTCTCGTACGCTCTGTGGTGGCAATTTCTTCGGATGTCTGTTCGTATGGCAAACGTTGCGACGACCCGGGCAGTTCCCCGGGGCCCGGCGCGGGTGCGCGCGACGCGGCCTCTGATGATACCCGCATAGCGGCCCGACAAGCGTTGAGCGGGTTAAAGTCGCAGGCGTGACCCGCCGCGCCCGCCCCCAGCCATGCCGCTGGTGTGGCCGGGACGTCGCCGATGCCGGGATGGGCCGTCGTCGCCAGTACTGCCGGCAGTCGTGCCGGCAGCGCGCGTACGAGCAGCGGGCCTTGCTGAGCCGCGCCGGGGGCGGCGCCGTGCCCGAGGACGCGGTGGTCCTGTCGGCGGAGGATGCGGCGGATCTGTCCGATCGGGTCTACCAGGTGCGATGCGCGGCCGAGGACGTCGCCACCGCGCTCGACGAGGGTGCCGGGGCAACGGAGCTTCGCGAGCTGTGCGCCAGGCTGGTCGGGGCCGCCCGCGCCGCCGACGGCTGGCGCAGAGTGGGGGCCTGACCGTGTCCTGTCGCACCGGTGCGCGAGTGGCCGCGTGAGCCCCCGCTGTCGCCGGCCGGGTACAGTCGCGCCATGGACGGCGCGCCGATCACGTCCCCGTTTCCCGGGGTCAGCGGGACAAAGCAGGCACCTGGCCCGCCGGCGCGCGCCCTCGCATGCGCTCGCAGGTCGCCTTCCACAGGTCGATGCCGGTCCTTCGCGAGAAGCCGGGAGTATCGGACGTTTTGAAATCCTGCCGGAGTTGGCCATACTCACCAGCGAACTTGGGTCGGAGAGCAGCACGACGCTGGTCGAATAGACCACGACATCGCGTCGCTGGGCAGCTCCCGTGACTCGGCGAGAGCCGCCTCCGGCGGGCCACAGCCACCAATAGGTGAGGGTTAGGGCGAGGGACAGTACATGGTTGATCAACTTCAGCATGCGACCGAGGCGCTGCGTAAGGCGCTGGGTCAGGTTGAACGCCTGAAGCGCACCAACCGCGCGTTGCTGGAACGGTCGAGCGAGCCGATCGCGATCGTCGGGATGTCGTGCCGCTTCCCGGGCGGGGTCGACACCCCGGAAGACCTGTGGCAGATGGTTGCCGACGGCCGCGACGTCATGTCGGACTTTCCCACCGACCGCGGCTGGGACCTGGCCGGATTGTTCGACCCCGACCCCGACGCGCGGCACAAGACCTACACCCGCACCGGTGGGTTCGTGGAAAACGTGGGCGACTTCGATCCCGGTTTCTTCGGGATCGGCCCCAGCGAGGCGCTGGCCATGGACCCCCAGCAGCGGCTGTTCCTGGAGTTGTCGTGGGA
>NZ_VMQU01000074.1 GCF_007714205.1 Mycobacterium helveticum
GGACACGCCGGACCCGCCGTTGCCGCCGTTACCGAACAAGATCCCGCCGGGACCCCCGGCCTGCCCGGTCCCCGGCGCCCCGTTGGTGCCGTTTCCGATCAGCGGGCGCCCCAACAGCAGTCGGGTAGGCGCGTTGATCAGACCCAGCACGTCCTGCTCGAGGATTTGCAACGCCGAGGTGTTTCCCGCCTCGGCCGCCGCGTACGAATGCCCGGCGTTGGTCAGCGCGAGCACGAACCGGTCTTGAAATGCCGCCGACTCCGCTGCGAGCTTCTGATAGTCCTGCGCGAATTGGGAAAACAGCGCTGCGACAGCTGTCGACACTTCGTCGGCCGCCGCGCTTGTTACGCCTGTTGTGAAAGCGGCCGCAGCGACGTGGCCGCTGGCCAGGGACGTGCCGATGCTCTCTACATTCGCGGCCACCGCATACACGATGTCCGGCGAAACGCTCAGGTAAGCCATCCGGCACCTCGCCGTGTCTCAAGACATGTTGGCAGTCACCGGCGAACGGCTAGCCAGGCAACCGGTCGTGAGCGTATCGCGATGTGCGTCGCCGGTGTGCGTTTGGCGTCGAAATGTCGAGTTTCCATCGAAGTTGTCTTCTGGCACCCAAGTCGGGAGCACGAGGAACGACCGGTGGTCATGGCGATCCCGGGATATCCGATTCGCGGCGGTGGCCCGGTGGAGGTCGCAGTGGTGACGCACGCCCTTTCCGGTGCCCCTGCCGCCTTCATCCTTCGGCTAGTTCCGGAAGGTGGCTGAGCAGCCAGTCCGCCATCGTGTTGAGCACAGCGGCGCCGGCCTCAAACGAGTCGGCCTGGGCGGCCAGTGCGACACCGATATGCCCGGAGACGGCCGGGATGATCCCGAACTGCCTGACCAGGTAGTCGCCGTGCAGTCCCGGGCCCCAACCGCCCTTGGCGGCGAAGCCTTTGACGGCCAGGCCCCAGCGCTGGGCGTCGGTGAGGCGGTGCATCAGCGCGATCACGGTGGCCGCCTCGCCGAGCGAGGGCAGCCGCGCGGCGAAACCCGCCTGTCGAGCCAGCGACCACTGCGTTTGACCGAATGGGGTGAAACCCTCTCGGATTCTTCGCGATTCGACCACGGTGTCGTCATCGCCCGCTTCCGCGATGACGTCCTGCACCCGGCGTGCGGCGTCGGCCGGCTCGCCCAACTGTGACCACAATGCCTCCGCCGCGGGGTTGTCGGACTCCGTGATCGCTTTGCCCAGCAGCCCTGCTGCCTGCGTTCGGTCGCTGCGCAGCGCGGCGACCGCCAGGGGAACCTTGATGGTCGACCAGGCGACACCGGATTGCCATCGACCCAGTGCAAAAGGACCCAGTGCAAAAGGACCCAGTGCAAAAGTGCGATCCGATCGGGCGACCGCAATCCCGACCTCGGCCGGTAGCGCCGTGGACAGCCGCTCAAAGCTCGATTCCAGCAATAGGTGCACAGACCGGGGAGTCATGCGCTCAGGAGTGGACCGGGCGTGTTGAACGTGGGCGTTCTTCGTGGTGCGCGGCAACCATGAGCCGATGGGTGATCGGGAGGAGCGCTCACCAGCCGGGCGGCGCTCCCGGAGGTCCAGGGCCCCACGGCCCGGGCCCAGGAGGCGGCGGGTCCCACGGCCCGGGCCCAGGAGGCGGCGGGCCCCACGGTCCAGGCCCGGGACCGGCCGGGCCCCCCGGCCCGAGACCAGGCCCCGGAGGCGGCGGCGCCGGGAACGGATCCGCCGCCGCCGACCCAGCCCCGAAGCCGAGGGCGGCGCAGGTGACAGATCCCACGAACACAGAGCCGGCAATAGCCCGTCTGAATTTCATCATCGGCCTGCTTTCTGATCGAGTCCGACCGTGCTGCATGCCCTTTTCGCTGAATCTTAAACGTTTCAGGATCCAACGGTATGGTCACGGCGGCGCACTACCGCCGAATAGGGTGGACCGGATCGGCGCACTCGAGACCCTCGGCCGACAACTGACGCTTCAAAACCTTGAACGTCGCGGTCCGCGGCAACTGGGCGCTGACCCGAACGTACGACGGCCACTGCTTGCGGCCGAGGTCGGGCTGTGCGGCCAGGAAGTCACGGAATGCCTCGGCATCGAAATCCTGATCCGGCGCCAGCACCAGCGCGGCCATCACCTGGTCGCCGACGACGGGATCCGGCACTCCGTACACCGCCACCTCGGCCGCGCCGGGATAGCGCAGCAGCACCCGCTCGATGGGGGCCGCGCCCAGGTTCTCGCCATCCACCCGCATCCAGTCGCCAAGGCGCCCTGCGAAATAGGCGTAGCCGGCGTCGTCGCGGTAGGCGAGGTCGCCGCTGTGGTACACGCCGCCCGCCATCCGCGCGGCCTCGGCGGCGGTGTCGTTGTAGTAACCCTCGAAACGGCCGGGCCCGGCGGTGTTCACCAGCTCGCCGACCACTCCCACCGGGCACGGCCGGCCGGTGTCGGGGTCGACGATCTGGAGTCCCCCGGTCAGCGGGCCCAGTGCGCCGGCGGGGGTGTCGGGGGTGCGGGCGATGGCCACGCCGCCCTCGGTGGAGCCGAACCCGTCCTGCACGACACAGCCGAACCTGCGCGCGAAGCGCTCGATGTCGGCGGGCACTCCCTCGTTGCCGTACACCGCGCGCAGCGGGTTGTCGGCATCGTCGGGGCGTTCGGGAGTGGCGAGCACATAGGACAACGGCTTGCCCACGTAGTTGGCGTAGGTGGCGCCGTAGCGGCGGACGTCGACCAGGAAGTTGGATGCGGAGAACTTGCGGCGCAACGCCATCGAGCCCCGGCACGCCGCCGCCACCGACCAGCCCACCAGCACCGCGTTGGAATGGAACAGCGGCATCGACACGTAGCAGACGTCGTCGCGGCCCAGGTCGAAGCGCTGCGTCATCGTCACGCCGGCGATGGCGACTTTGCCGTGGCTGCACTTGACCGCCTTCGGTTCACCGCTGGTGCCGGAAGTGAAGATCAGCATGAACAGGTCCTTCGGCGATGCGGACCGGAACCGCGGCTCGGCGTCGGCGTGTGCGGCCACTTCGCCGGCCCATTCGGCGGAGTCGACGTCGACATAGTCGATACCGACCAGTGGGGCAGCAGAATTCGAGTCGGCCAGCACCAGTTGGCAGTCGGCGCGGGCGATGTCGCGGGCCAGCGCCGCACCGCGGCGCACCGGGTTGAGTCCCACCGGCACGATCCCGGACATCCCCGCGGCCACCAGCATCGACGAGAAGAACGGGGTGTTCTCCAGCAGCACGCCGACGTGCGGTGGTCGCGACGGGTCGAGGCGATCGCGCAGCGTCGCCGCGAGGGCAGCGCCGTGCCGGAGGTGATCACGCCAGCTGGTGAACGAATCCTCGAAGTAGATGCCCCGATCGTCGATCTCGGCCAGTGGCATCAGCAGTTTGGTGACCGTCAGGTCATCCATTCGCCGCCTCCGGTATTCCCGAGCGTGAAGCCGGCTTCGCATCCGAACTCGATCGTGCGGCCGGCTTCACGTTCGTTGCGGGTCAGGCGGGGGTTTCCGCCAGTTCACGGCCGATCCGGCGCAGCTGTCCCGTGGCTCCGCCCAAGGCGAACTCGGTTTCCTTGGCCGCCAGGAAGTAGCGGTGCACCGGGTGGTCGGTGTCGACGCCGACTCCGCCGTGCACGTGCACGATGGTGTGGGCCACCCGATGCCCGGCGTCGGCCGCCCAGAACGCCGCGCTGGCCACGTCGATGTCGGCGGGCTGGTCCTCTGCGACGCGCCAGGCCGCCTGGGTGAGCGTCAACCGCAAACCCTTGACGTCGATGTAGCCGTCGGCGAGCCGTTGCGCGACCGCCTGGAAGCTGCCGATCGGGCGGTCGAACTGCTCGCGTTCGCGCGCGTATTCGGCGGTCATCTGCAAGCCACGCTCGAGCACTCCGAGCTGAAAGGCGCTGCGTCCCAAGTTGTGCAGCGTCTGGAGCCAGACCACCACCTCGGGACCGCCGACCTTGCGGGCTCCGTCCACCTCCGTGCCGTCCAGCGCCAGGTGACCGACGCTGCCCCGCCCGGTGGTCGTGATCGCGGTCATCGACACCCCGGGGTCGTCCGCCGCGACGAGGAAAACGACCGTCCCGGAGTCGGTTTCGGCCGGAACCAGGAACGCGTCCGCCGTGGGGCCGAAGCCGACCTGGGTGCGGGTGCCGGTGAGGCGGTAACCGCCGCCGGCAGCGGCGGCCCGCACCGGCCCCTCGCCCATCTCGCCCTCGAGTGCCACGGTGAGGATCTTCTCGCCGCCGACCGCCGGGACACCCCAGCTCTGCTGCAGTTCGTCGGAGCCGAACCGGGCCAACGCACCGGCGCCCAGCACGATCGAGTCGAGGTACGGTACGGCGGCCAGTTGGTGGCCGAGCGCGACGAGCACCGCGACCTGCTCGAGCACGAAGAAGCCGTCACCGCCCAGCGAGGACGGGGCCGCGCTGGTCAGGATGTCGGCGTCGATGAGCTTGCGCCACAGCTCGCGGTCGAACCGGTGGTCGAGGCCGTCGAGCTCACGGTGATGCTGCGGCGTGCACACCGAGTCCACGATCGTGTCGACCAGGCCCCCGAGGTCGTTCGCCGCTTCGGTGGTCGTGAAATCCATGGCTGTTCGTCCTTCTCGATACTCAGCGGCTTCGGGGCAGGCCGAGGGCGACCATCCCGATGATGTCGCGCTGCACTTCGTTGGTCCCGCCGCCGAAGGTCAAAATCAGGCAGGCCCGGTGCATCCGTTCGACCCGCCCGCGCAGCACCGCGCCGGGCGAATCCTGACGCACGGTCGCCGCGGTGCCCAGCACCTCCATCAGCAGCCGGTAGGCCTCGGTGGCCAGTTCGGTGCCGAAAACCTTGGCCGCCGATGCGTCGGCCGGCGACAAAGATTCGCCCGGGGCCGAGGCCAGCTCCCAGTTGATCAGCTTGAGCACCTCGGCCTTGGCATACACCCTGGCCAGGTTGATCTGCACCCATTCGGAGTCGATGACCCTGGCCCCGCCGGCGTCCTTGGTGTTCTGTGCCCACTCGCGGATCTCGCGTAGGGCCAAAAAGATCGGTTGCGCGGACACCAGGGCGACACGCTCGTGGTTGAGCTGGTTGGTCACCAGCTTCCAGCCGCCGTTCTCCTCGCCGATCAGGTTGGTGACCGGCACCCGCACGTCGGAGTAGTAGGTGGCGCTGGTGTCCACGCCGGCCATGGTGTGCACCGGGGTCCAGGAGAAACCCTCGGCGGTCGTCGGCACCGCCAGCACCGAGATGCCACGGTGCTTCTTGGCTTCGGGGTTGGTGCGCACCGCCAGCCAGACCCAGTCGGCGTACGCGATCAGGCTGGTCCACATCTTCTGGCCGTTGATCACGTAGTCGTCGCCGTCGCGGACCGCGGTGGTGCGCAGGTTGGCCAGGTCGGTGCCGGCGCCGGGCTCGGAGTAGCCGATCGAGAAGTGCAGTTCGCCCGCGGCGATCTTGGGCAGGAAGAACTTCTTCTGTTCCTCGGTGCCGAACGCCATGATGGTCGGCGCCACGCTGTTGATCGTCAGGAACGGCACCGGCACCCCGGCGATCGCGGCCTCGTCGGTGAAGATCAGCGAGTCCATCGGGGAGCGGTCCTGGCCGCCGTACTCCTCGGGCCAGTTCAGGGTCAGCCACCCGTCCTTGCCCATCTGCGCAACCGTGTCGCGGTACGCGCTGCCGGTCCCGACCTCGCCCTGCGTGGAGGTGAGTGCCTCGCGGCGCTCCGGCGTCATGAGCTTGGTGAAGTACGACCGCAGCTCGCGACGCAGCTCCTCCTGTTCGGGGGTGTAACTGATGCGCATTTCAGCTGTCCTTCGGCTAGGGGTGAGAAGCCGGCCGGCCACCCGTTCGTCTCCCCGGTTGTAACACGTTCTAGTCTGGGAATCCAGCGACCGGTTCCCCGGACCTACCGGGGCCCCTATGGTGTAGCTACATACCGACGGGGCATGTGCTCACAGTGAAGGCCAGATTCGAGGAGGGTACCGTGCGGGTGATCGTTGATCGTGATCGGTGCGAAGGCAACGCGGTGTGCCTGGGAATCGCACCGGACATCTTCGAACTGGACGACGACGACTATGCCGTCGTGAAGCGTGATCCGATTCCACCCGACCAGGAGAGTTTGGCCGAGCAGGCGATTGCCGAATGCCCGCGAGCCGCGCTGCTGCGCGGCCAATGACCCGGGCGCGACGCCGGGCGACTCGAAACTAGAGGTATTCATAAATTGACTAGCAGCACGAACGCGACCGACCTATCCGGGAAGGTCGCGGTGGTCACCGGCGCGGCCGCGGGCCTGGGGCGGGCCGAGGCTCTCGGCCTGGCCCGGCTCGGTGCCACCGTCGTCGTCAACGACATGGCCGGCGCCCTGGACTCCTCCGACGTCATCGACGAAATCGGCGCCGCCGGTTCCCAGGCGGTGGCCGTCGCCGGGGACATCAGCCAGCGCGCGACCGCCGACGAATTGGTGGCCTGCGCCGACAGGCTGGGCGGGCTGGACATCGTGGTGAACAACGCCGGGATCACGCGGGACCGGATGCTGTTCAACATGTCCGACGAGGAATGGGACGCCGTCATCGCGGTGCACCTGCGCGGCCATTTCCTGCTGACCCGCAACGCCGCGACCTACTGGCGTGGGAAGGCCAAGGACGCCGCGGACGGCAGTGGCACGGTCTTCGGCCGGCTGGTCAACACCGCGTCGGAGGCCGGTCTGGTCGGACCGGTGGGGCAGGCCAACTACGGCGCCGCCAAAGCGGGCATCATCGCGCTCACCCTGTCGGCCGCGCGCGCTTTGGGCCGTTACGGGGTGTGCGCCAACGCGATCTGCCCGCGGGCCCGCACGGCGATGACGGCCGACATCTTCGGCCCCGGCCCCGATATGGAGGAAGGGCAGATCGATCCGCTCTCGCCCGACCATGTGGTGACCCTGGTCCAGTTCCTGTCGTCCCCGGCGGCCGCGGAAGTCAACGGTCAGGTCTTCATCGTCTACGGCCCGCAGGTGACGCTCGTGTCGGCGCCCACCGCGGAGCGCAGGTTCAGCGCCGACGGGCCGGCCTGGAACCCCGCCGAACTCGGCACGACGTTGGGAGAATACTTTGCCGGCCGCGACCCCGAGCGAAATTTCGCGGCCGTCGGATTGATGGAGCAGTAGCGGGGAGAGCGCCGCATCCGGGGCGATCCGGCAACTAGAACTTGTCTCAGTTCTGAACACTGATTAATGCTCTGAACTGGTGAAATGGACGATTAAGACAGGCAAATACCGTTCATTGATAGGGTCGCCTTGTGCTGGGTTGATATGTTCGGGCTCAGACCCGGGCCGCAAGTGACCGAAGGGCACGCAAAGGCGACACGCAGGCTTCGCCGCCGGCAGTGAAGGGGGGTACCAGGTTGATCCACCAGCTTGCGGTGCCCGCGCGTGCGGTCGGTGGATTCTTCGAGATGTCGATCGACACCGCGCGCGCGGCGTTCCGGCGGCCCTTCCAGTTCGGTGAGTTCCTGGATCAGACGTGGATGATCGCCCGCGTCTCGCTGGTCCCGACGCTGCTGGTGTCCATCCCGTTCACGGTGCTGGTGGCGTTCACGCTCAACATCCTGCTGCGCGAAATCGGCGCGGCCGACTTGTCCGGCGCCGGAACGGCTTTCGGCACGATCACCCAGCTTGGCCCGGTGGTCACCGTGCTCGTCGTGGCCGGCGCCGGCGCCACCGCGATCTGCGCCGACCTGGGGGCCCGCACCATCCGCGAGGAGATCGACGCGATGCGGGTGCTCGGCATCGACCCGATCCAAAGGCTGGTCGTGCCCCGGGTTTTGGCGTCCACCCTGGTCGCCCTGCTGCTCAACGGCCTGGTGGTCGCCATCGGCTTGTCCGGTGGTTACGTGTTCTCCGTCTTCTTGCAGGGCGTCAACCCGGGCGCCTTCATCAACGGCCTCACGGTGCTGACCGGGCTGCGCGAGTTGGTGCTTTCCGAAATCAAGGCGCTGTTGTTCGGCGTGATGGCCGGGCTGGTCGGGTGTTACCGCGGCCTGACCGTTAAGGGGGGGCCCAAGGGCGTCGGCAATGCCGTCAACGAAACCGTCGTCTACGCCTTCATCTGTCTGTTCGTCATCAACGTGGTGACGACCGCGATCGGCGTGCGGATTTCGGCCAAGTGATGACGCGATGAGCTACGACGCCACCCTGCGGTTCCGCCGTATCATGTCGCTGCTTGCCGGACCGGTCGACGACTTCGGCGAGCAGGCGTTGTTCTACGGCCAGACCGTGCGCCACGTCCCCAACGCGCTCACCCGCTACCGCACGGAGACGATCCGCTTGATCGCCGAGATGACGATGGGCACGGGGGCGCTGATCATGATCGGCGGCACCGTCGGCGTCGCGGCCTTCCTGACGCTGGCCTCCGGCGGTGTCATCGCCGTCCAGGGGTACTCGTCGCTGGGCAACATCGGGATCGAGGCGCTGACCGGGTTCCTGTCGGCGTTCCTGAACGTCCGCGTCGTCGCGCCCGTGATTGCCGGTATCGCGCTGGCGGCCACCATCGGTGCCGGTGCCACCGCGCAACTGGGCGCGATGCGGGTGTCCGAGGAGATCGACGCCATCGAATGCATGGCCGTGCACTCGGTGTCCTATCTGGTCTCGACCCGACTGGTCGCCGGCCTGATCGCCATCGTCCCCCTGTATTCGCTGTCGGTGCTCGCCGCGTTCTTCGCCGCCCGCTTCACCACCGTGTACGTCAACGGGCAGTCCAAGGGCCTCTACGACCACTACTTCAACACCTTCCTCATCCCGTCCGACCTGTTGTGGTCGTTCCTGCAGGCCATCGTGATGGCGATCGCGGTGATGCTGGTTCACACCTATTACGGCTACAACGCCACAGGTGGGCCGGTGGGCGTCGGTATCGCGGTCGGCCAGGCGGTGCGGACCTCCCTGATCGTGGTGGTCGTCAGCACTTTGCTCATCTCACTCGCCGTGTACGGCGCGTCCGGTAACTTCAACCTCTCCGGGTAGGGGAGCGCTCTATGGTGGATGGCGAATCTCGGCGATTGACGGTGCGGCTGGCGGCGGCGCTGCTGGCCGGCCTGATCGTGGGATTCGTCGTACTGACCTACCTTTCCTATACAGCGGCTTTCACCTCGACCGACACCGTCACCGTCTCGGCACCGCGGGCCGGGCTGGTGATGGACAACGGTGCCAAGGTGAAGTACCGCGGCATCCAGATCGGCACGGTCACGGCGATCGACTACGCCGACGATCGGGCCCGCCTGACGCTGGCCATCGACAGCAACGACATGCGCTTCATCCCCTCCAACGCGACGGTGCGAATCGGAAGCAACACGGTGTTCGGCGCCAAGGCGGTGGAATTCCTTGCCCCCCAAGCGCCTTCGGCGACTTCGCTGCGCCCGGACGCGCACGTTGCCGCCTCGGCGGTGCAGCTGGAAGCCAACACCTTGTTCCAGTCGCTCATCGAACTGATGCACAAGGTCGACCCGGTGGAACTGAACGGAACGCTCAGTGCGCTGGCCGAGGGCCTGCGTGGCCATGGCGACGACCTCGGTCAGCTGCTGTCGGGATTGAATACGCTGACGCGCCAGGCGAATCCGAAGCTGCCCGCCCTGCAGCGGGACTTCCGTCGGGCCGGTACCGTCACCAACAGCTACGCCGACGCCGCCCCCGACCTGAACACCGTCATCGACAACCTCCCGGCGATCAGCAAGACCGTTCTCGACCAGCAGGGCAACCTCAACGACACGCTGCTGGCCACGATCGGCCTGGCCAACAACGCCTACGACACGGTGGCACCGGCCGAGCAGAACCTGATCGACGGGATAAACAGGTTGCGGGCCCCGGTCAAGGTGGCCGCGGACTACTCACCGGAATTCGGTTGCCTGTTCGCGGGGATCGACCGCGGCATCAAGGAGTTCGCGCCGCTGCTCGGCGTGCGCAAAGCGGGCCTGTTCACTTCGTCGAGCTTCGTGCTGGGCGCGCCGTCGTACACCTATCCGGAGGCCCTGCCCGTCGTCAACGCGTCCGGGGGCCCGAACTGCCGCGGGCTGCCCGACATCCCGACCAAACAGAACGGCGGGTCGTGGTACCGGGCCCCATTCCTGGTCACCGACAACGCCAACGTCCCCTACGAGCCGTTCACCGAGTTGCAGTTCGACGCGCCCTCGACGCTGCAGTTCTTGTTCCACGGCGCCTTCGCGGAACGGGACGACTTCTGATGGCGGCCGCGGGCATGCCGTCGCACCGCTCGATGGTGATCAAGGTGAGCGTCTTCACGGTGGTGATGTTGCTCGTGTCCGCCGGGCTGGTGGTGGTCTTCGGTGACTTCCGCTTCGGGGCCGAGGGCACCTACCACGCGACGTTCACCGACGTGTCTCGGTTGAAGGCCGGCCAGAAGGTCCGCATCGCGGGAGTGCCGGTGGGTGCCGTGCAGGGCGTCGCGCTGAACCCGGACAACAGCATCGACGTGAAATTCGGGGTCGACAAGCGCTACACCCTGTACTCGTCGACGCGCGCGCTGATCCGCTACGAGAACCTGGTCGGCGACCGGTTCCTGGAGATCACCTCGGGTCCGGGCGAACTGCGCAAGCTACCGGCCGGGGGGACCATCGACGCGCAGCACACCCAGCCCGCCCTGGATCTCGATGCGCTGCTCGGCGGGCTGCGCCCGGTCGTCAAGGGGCTGGACGCCGACAAGATCAACACGATCAGCGGCGCCGTCATCCAGTTGTTTCAGGGGCAGGGGGGCGCGTTGTCGGACGTGCTGGCCGACACCAGCGCCTTCTCGTCGGCGTTGAGCAACCGCGACCAGCTCATCGGGGACACGATCGCCAACCTCAACACGGTGCTGGGCACCATCGACGCCAAGAGCGCGCAGTTCTCGGCCAGCGTCGACCAGCTGCAGAAACTGATCACCGGGCTGGCCGAGCACAAGGACGACATCGCCGGCGCCATCCCCCCGCTGGCCTCGACGACGACGGATCTCGCACAGCTGCTGAAGAATTCGCGCCGGCCGCTGCAGGGCATCCTGGAGAACACCCGGCCACTGGCCACCGAGGTGGACGACCGTAAGGCCGAGGTGGACAACGACATCGAGCAGCTGGGCGAGGACTATTTGCGGCTGTCCGCGCTGGGCGCCTACGGGTCGTTCTTCAACATCTACTTCTGCTCCGTCAGGATCAAGATCAACGGACCGGTCGGCGGCGATATCCTGCTTCCCATCGGCGGCCAGGTCGACCAGAGCAAGGGGAGGTGCGCTTTTGTCAAGTAGTCCCAAGCGTGAGCGCGACCCGCTGCGCACCGGCATCTTCGGCCTGGTGCTGGTGGTCTGCATCGTGCTGATCGCCTTCGGTTATGCCGGGTTGCCGTTCTGGCCGCAGGGCAGGGTCTACGACGCATACTTCTCCGACGCGGGCGGGATCAAGCCGGGCAACGCCGTGTACGTGTCCGGCTTCAAGGTCGGCAAGGTGCAGGCCGTCGGCCTGGCCGGGGACAGCGCCAAGGTGACCTTCACGGTGGACCGGCACGTCGCCGTCGGCGACCAGTCGCTGGCCGCGATCCGCACCGACACGATCCTCGGGGAACGCTCCGTTGCGGTGAGTCCGGCCGGCGCCGGCAGGGCCACCAGCATTCCGCTGAGCCGCACGACCACGCCGTACACTCTGGCCGGCGCGCTGGAGGAGCTGGGCCGCAACGCCAACAACCTGAACAAGCCGCAGTTCGAGCACGCCTTGCACGTTCTCACCGACACCCTGCACGACGCCACCCCGCAACTGCGCGGCGCGCTGGACGGGGTGACCTCGCTGTCGCGCACCCTGAACCGCCGCGACGAGGCGCTGCAAAGCCTGCTGGCGCACGCCAAGTCGGTGACGTCGGTGCTGGCCCAGCGCGCCGGGCAGGTCAACAAGCTGGTCGACGACGGCAACCAGTTGTTCGCCGCGCTCGACGAACGGCGCGCGGCGCTGGGCCGGCTGATCTCGGGCATCAACGCCGTCTCGCAGCAGATCTCGGGCTTCGTCGCCGACAACCGCAAGGAGTTCGGCCCGGCGCTGAGCAAGCTCAACTCGGTGCTGGCCAACCTCAACGAGCGTCGCGACTACATCACCGAGGCCCTCAAACGGCTGCCCACCTACGCCACCGAACTGGGCGAGGTGGTCGGTTCCGGGCCCGGTTTCAACGTCAACGTCTTCTCCGTGCTGCCCGCGCCGATGATCGCGATGATGTTCGACTTCTTCTACCAGCCGGGCAAGCTGCCGGCCAGCCTCGCCGACTACCTGCGCGGTCTCATCCAGGAGCGCTGGATCATCAGGCCGAAGGCTCCATGATGACGCGGCTCGCGGCCAGTCGGGGGCTGCGCTACTCCACCGCCATCGCGCTGGTCGCGGCGCTGGTGGGGGGCGTGTATGTGCTTACCTCGCACAGCAACAGCCGAACCATCGTCGGCTACTTCACCTCTGCCGTCGGCATCTACCCGGGCGACGAGGTCCGGGTCCTCGGCGTCCCGGTCGGCCACATCGACGCGATCGAACCGCGGCCCTCGGACGTCAAGATCACCATGTCGGTGTCCGACGACGTGAAGGTCCCCCAGGACGCCCGCGCCATCATCATGTCGCCGAACCTGGTGGCGGCGCGCTTTATTCAGCTGACCCCGGCCTACACCGGCGGCGCGGTGCTGCCCGACGGCGGCAGCATCGACCTGGCCCGCACCGGCGTCCCGGTGGAATGGGACGAGGTCAAGGAGTCGCTGACCCAGCTGGCCGTCCAGCTCGGTCCCACCTCCGGATCGATGCAAGGACCGTTGGGCGCGGTGATCAACCAGGCCGCCGACACGTTCGACGGCAACGGGGAGTCGTTCCACAGCGCGCTGCGCGAGCTCACGCAGGTCGCGGGGCGGCTCGGGGATTCGCGCGGCGACCTGTTCGGCACGGTCAAGAACCTGCAGGTGCTGGTGAACGCGCTGTCGTCGAGCAACGAGCAGATCGTGCAGTTCGCCGGGAACGTCGCGTCGGTGTCGCAGGTGCTCGCCGACAGTTCCCGTCACCTGGACACCACGCTGGGCACGCTGAACACGGCGCTCTCGGATGTCCGGGGCTTCCTGCACGAGAACAACGCCACGCTGGTCGAGACGGTCAACCAGCTCAACGACTTGGCTCAGACGTTGAGCGACCAGAGCGACAACATCGAGCAGGTCCTGCACGTGGCGGGCCCCGGCATCTCCAACTTCTACAACATCTACGACCCCGCGCAGGGCACGCTCAGCGGGCTGCTGTCGGTCCCCGAATTCGCCAACCCCGTGCAGTTCATCTGCGGCGGAAGCTTCGACACGGCCGCCGGGCCCCGCGCACCCGACTATTTCAAGCGCGCCGAGATCTGCCGCGAGCGGCTCGGGCCCGTGCTGCGCCGGCTCGCCGTGAACTACCCGCCGATCATGTTCCATCCGCTCAACACGATCACCGCGTACAAGGGCCAGATCATCTACGACACCCCGGCCACCGAAGCCAAGGCGGCCACGCCCGTTCCCGAACTCACGTGGATACCGGCCAAGGGCGCCAAGCCACCGGCCCCGGAGAACCCGGCGGATCTGCAGGCCCTGCTGGTGCCGACGGCCCCGCAGGGCGGCCTCGCTCCGGGACCGGCGCCCGGGCCGCCGTCCGCGTTCGGTCCGCGGCCGGGCCCCCCGCCGGCGCCCGCGCCGTCCCCCGCAGGGCGGGGTGGCGGCCAATGAGGCGAATCTGGTTGCGCGGCGGCGTGTTGGCGGCGGGCAGTGCGCTGGTGGCCGGTTGCCAGTTCAACGGCCTCAACTCGCTGTCGATGCCGGGCACCGCCGGCCACGGCAGCGGCGCCTACTCGATCACCGTCGACATGCCCGACGTCGCGACGCTGCCGCAGAACTCGCCCGTCATGGTCGACGACGTCATCGTCGGGAGCGTCTCGGGCATCTCCGCCGAGCAGCGGCCCGACGGGTCCTTCTATGCCGCGGTCAAGCTGGCCCTGGACAAGAACGTCGTGCTGCCGGCCAACGCGACCGCGCAGGTGGCCCAGACGTCGCTGCTCGGTTCCATGCACGTCGACCTGGCCGCCCCGAAGGACAAGCCGGCGGTCGGCAGGCTGACCGACGGGGCGAAGATTCCGGAGTCGCGCACCGGTCGCTATCCCACCACCGAGGAGGTGCTGTCGGCCCTCGGTGTGGTGGTCAACAAGGGCAATGTCGGTGCGTTGCAAGAGATCACCGACGAGACCTACCAGGCTGTCGCGGGGCGGCAGAGCCAGTTCGTCGACCTGATGCCCAGGCTGGCCGAACTGACCTCGGGTCTCAACCGGCAGGTCAACGACATCATCGACGCGGTCGACGGGCTGAACCGCTTCTCGGCGATCCTGGCGCGCGACAAGGACAACCTGGGCCGGGCGCTGAGCACGCTGCCCGGGGCGGTCGGCGTGCTCAACAAGAACCGGGACCACATCGTCGAGGCGTTCGCTGCGCTGAAGCGGTTGGCGACGGTCACGTCCCACGTGCTGTCGAAAACCAAGGTGGACTTCGCCGAAGATCTCAAAGGCCTGTACTCGGCGGTCAAAGCGCTCAACGACAACCGGAAGAACTTCGTCACCTCGCTGCAGATCCTGTTGACGTTCCCGTTCCCCAACTTCGGGATCAAACAGGCCGTGCGCGGCGACTACCTCAACGTGTTCACGACGTTCGACCTGACCCTTCGCCGCATCGGGGAGACGTTCTTCACCACGGCGTATTTCGACCCGAACATGACGCACATGGCCGAGATCCTCAACCCGCCCGACTTCTTGACCGGCGAACTGGCCAACCTGTCCGGACAGGCGGCCGATCCGTTCACGATCCCGCCCGGCGCGGCGTCGGGTTCGCAGGGCGGGTAGGGGGCGGCGCAGATGCTCGACAGACTGACCAAGGTTCAGCTGGCCATCTTCGCGGTGATCACCGTGGTCACGCTGACCGTGATGGGGGTCTTCTACCTGCGGCTGCCCGCCACCTTCGGCATCGGCACCTACGCGGGGACGGCCGACTTCGTCGCGGGCGGCGGCCTGTACAAGAACGCCAACGTCACCTATCGCGGCGTCGCCGTCGGCCGGGTGGAATCGGTCGGGCTCAACCCCGATGGGGTGACCGCCGAGATGCGGCTGAACAGCGGGACGCCGATCCCGTCGAACGTCACCGCTACCGTGAAGAGCGTGTCGGCGGTCGGCGAGCAGTACATCGACCTGGTGCCGCCGGGCACTCCGGCATCCGCCAAGTTGCGCAACGGGTTCCGCATCACCCAGCAGAACACCCGGATCGGCCGGGACGTCGCCGATCTGTTGAAGCGGGCCGAGAAGCTGGTCAACAGCGTGGGCGACACCCGGCTGCGGGAGTTGCTGCACGAGACGTTCATCGCGGCCAACGGATCGGGCCCCGAGCTGGCCCGGCTGTTGGAGTCCGCGCGGCTGCTGGTCGACCAGGCCAACGCCGACTATCCGCGGGTGTCGGAGCTGATCGATCAGGCGGGGCCGTTCCTGGCGGCCCAGATCCGCGCCGGCGCCGACATCAAGTCGCTGTCGGACGGGCTGGCCCGGTTCACCTCCGAGGTGCACCAGGCGGACCCGCAGTTGCGCTCCACGCTGGCCACCGCCCCGGGCGCGGCCGACGAGGCGAGCACCGCGTTCTCCGGCATCCGCCCCTCCTTTCCGGCGCTGGCCGCCAGCCTGGCCAACCTGGGCCGGGTGGGCGTGATCTACCACAAGTCGATCGAGCACCTGCTGGTCGTGTTGCCGGCGCTGTTCGCCGCGATCGTCACCGCCGCCGGCGGCGAGCCGCAGGACGAGGGCGCCAAGCTCGACTTCAAGCTCGACCTCAACGACCCGCCGCCGTGCGCGGTCGGCTTCCTGCCGCCACCGCTGATGCGCACACCGGCCGACGAGACGCTGCGCGAGCTCCCGCCCGACTTGTACTGCAAGGCGGCCCAGAACGATCCGACCACCGTGCGCGGTGCGCGCAACTATCCGTGCCAGGAGTTCCCCGGCAAGCGGGCGCCGACGGTTCAGCTGTGCCGCGACCCGAAGGGCTATGTGCCGCTCGGCCGCAACCCCTGGCGCGGCCCCCCGGTGCCCTACGACACCCCGGTGACCAACGGGCTGAATGTGCTGCCGCCCAACCACTTCCCGTACATCCCGCCGGGCGCCGAACCCGACCCGGGCACGCCGATCGTCGGGCCGCCGCCGCCCGGCGTGGTGCCGGGGCCGGGGCCGATGCCCAACCATCAGCCGGCCTACGACCCGCCGCCGCCCAACGACAACGGGCCGCCGCCGCCGTTCACGTCGTGGCAGCCGCCCGGGGTGCCGCCGGTGCCACCCCAGGTGCCCTATCCCAAGTGGCTGCCGCCGCCACCGCCGCCGGAAGGCACCGGTCCGGCCCCCGAAGCCGCCCCGGGACCGCCGCCGCAGGCCGGCGGTGCCCCGGCCTATACCACCTACGACCCGAAGACCGGCGCGTTCGCGGACCCGGCCGGCGGCACTGGTATCTTCGCGGCCGGTGCGAGCGGCGCGTCGAGCGCCGAGAACTGGGTGGAGCTCATGCTCGATCCACGACAGATGTGATGGACCCGGTGGTGACAGACGAGCAGACCAAGCCGACACGCGTTCGGCGGCGGGCGTCCCGCGCGGCGGGTCCCGCCACAAGTGCGGCCGCCGACGGCGTGGCGGCACCGGTCGACGTCCCGGTCGAGCCGAAGCGGGCGGCGCCACCGGTACGGACCTTCACACCGGTGCGGCCGCCGCCACGGCGGCGGCCGCACCGGGTGCTGGTCGCGTGGGTCTCGGCCGCCGCCGCGGTCCTGGCGATCGGCGCGCTGGCCGGCTGTCTGACCGTGCTGGTCGTCCAGCACCGGCAGGCCGGCGCCGAGCAGGCGCGCGACCAGCGTTTCGTCGACACCGCGACGCAGACCGTGGTCAACATGTTCAGTTACAAGCAGGACAACATCGACGAGAGCGTGAACCGGTTCTACGACCAGACCAGCGGGCCCCTGCGCGGCATGCTGGGCGCCAACAACAACATCGAGAACCTCAAGGGCCTGTTCCGCTCCACCAACGCGACGTCGGAAGCCGTCGTCAAGGGCGCCGCGCTGGAGGCCATCGACCCGGTCACCGACAACGCGTCGGTCCTGGTCTCGGTGCGGGTCACCGTCGCCGACATCGACGGGGTGAACAAGCCGTCCATGCCGTACCGGCTGCGGGTCATCGTGCACGAGGACGAGTCCGGCCGGATGACCGGCTACGACCTGAAGTATCCCAACGGGGGCAACTGATGCGGTGGTTGCGGTGGCTGAGGGTCGTCGCGGTCGCCCTGGTGGTCGTCGCCTTCGTCGGGCTGGCCGCCGCGACCGGCTGGTTCTACTGGGACCGGGTGCAGGCCCGCGGCGAGGCGGCGGCGCGGGCGGTCCTGCCCAAGCTGGCCACCAAGGAGATTCCCGAGGTCTTCGCCTACGACTATCAGACCGTCGAACGCAGCCTCGCCGACGCGTATGCGCTGCTGACGCCGGCGTACCGCCAGGAGTTCCGCAAGAGCGCCAACGCGCAGATCATCCCGGAGGCCAAGAAGCGCGAGGTGGTGGTGCAGGCCAACGTCGTCGGCGCCGGAGTCATGTCGGCCCAACGGGATTCGGCGTCGGTGATGGTTTATCTGAACCGCACCGTGACCGACAAATCACGGCAGCCCCTTTACGACGGCAGCCGGTTGCGGGTGGACTTCCAAAAGATCGGCAAGCAATGGCTGATCAACTACATCACGCCGATCTGATCAGTAGCACATCGCAATGTCGTTGCAGTACAACGGATAACGTTGGATCGGTGTGGGTGGGGGGCCGAGGAGCCGCAGCGAGAACGGCGCTTTGGTCATCGCCGGCGGCAGGCCGCAGACGGCGCCGTGCAACGTGGTGTGCGTCCCGGCCATCGTCTCGTTGTCGAATGCATACGTCTCGGTGGACGACCCGGTGCCGCCGTCCGGGCAGGACACCCCGTCGGCCTTGTCCACCTGGAACGTCCACAGTCCGCTCACGAGACGGGCTCTGCCGCTGTAGTTCTGCAGCTTGTCCTTGCGGCTGATCCGTTCGTTGGTGGAGCTGACCACGTTCAGCGCGCAGAAGTCGGCCATGATGTCGGGGTTGGAGTAGTCCTTGTAGTAGCGGCTGCCGTTGACCTGGTCGCACAGCGCCGTGACGGTCCAGGTCACGCCCGACACGCCCGCCTGCTCGAAGGTGTAGTTGCCGTCCGCCGGGGGTGCGACCGCGCCCGCCGGCTCACCGGATTGCAGCGCGATGCCCAGCGCGACGGCCGAGAAGATGCCGGCGCCGACCGCCAGCCCGCGACGGATCCGCATGGTCGTCCCTCCCCGCTCGCACCATCCCGTTTGCACTCGAGTATCACAGCGTTCGGACGCCGGCACCACGGCTTTTCGGCCTTTACCCATGGCTTTTGCCGGCTAGACGGCGCCGGGTGGGTGCGCCTCGGCGAGCGCGTCGAGGAACGAGCGCGCCCACCGGTCGACGTCGTGGGCGAGCACCTGGCGCCGCATCGACCGCATCCGCCGCCGGCCGTCCTCCTCGGTTTGGTTGAGCGCCGCCTCGATGGCGTCCTTGACCCCTTCGAGGTCGTGGGGGTTCACCAGATAGGCAAGCCGGAGTTCGGCGGAGGCTCCGGTGAATTCGCTGAGCACCAGCGCACCGCCGAGATCGCTGCGGCAGGCGACGTATTCCTTTGCCACCAGGTTCATTCCGTCGCGCAGCGGGGTGACCAGCATGACGTCGGCGGCGACGTAGTACGCGATGAGCTCGTTGCGGGGAACCGGGCGATGCAGATAATGCACCACCGGATGCCCGACTTCGGCGTATTCGCCGTTGATGTGGCCGACCTGGCGTTCGATGTCGTTGCGCAGGATCCGGTAGCTTTCCACCCGCTCGCGGCTCGGGGTGGCCAGCTGGATCAGCACCGTGTCGTCGCGTTTGGCCCGGCCCTCGGCGAGCAGCTCCGAGAACGCCTTCAGCCGGACGTCGATGCCCTTGGTGTAGTCCAGCCTGTCGACACCGAGCAGGATCTTGCGGGGATTGCCCAGCTCGGCCCGGATCTCGCGGGCCCGGCGCCGGACGCTGCGGTCCCGGGCCTTGCGGTCGAGGTCGGCGGAGTCGATGGAGATCGGGAAGGCGCCCACCCGCACGGTGCGCGAGTCCATCTGCACTTCCCCGAAACGCGAACGCACACCGACCGACCCCCGGGAGGTTTCCACCCCGACCAGACGCCGGGCCAGGAACAGGAAATTCTGGGCGCCGCCGGCCAGATGGAACCCCACCAGATCGGCGCCGAGCAGGCCCTTGATGATCTCGGTGCGCCAGGGCATCTGCATGAACAGCTCCACCGGCGGGAACGGGATGTGCAGGAAGAAGCCGATCGTCAGGTCGGGTCGCAGCGTGCGCAGCATCATCGGTACCAGCTGCAGCTGGTAGTCCTGGACCCACACGGTGGCGCCGTGCGCGGCGGCCCGCGCCGTGGCCTCGGCGAAGCGGCGATTGACGTCGACGTAGCGCTCCCACCACTCGCGGTGATAGCTGGGTTTGACGATGACGTCGTGGTAGAGCGGCCACAGCGTGGCGTTGGAGAAGCCTTCGTAGTATTCGGCGACGTCGTCGGCGCTGAGCCGCACCTGGTGCAGGGTGAGCTCGTCCTGCACGATCGGCCCGTCGTCGGCGTCCATCTCTTCGTCGGCGACGCCGGGCCAGCCGACCCATGCCCCACGCCGGCGCCGCAGCAGTGGTTCCAGGGCCGTGACCAGCCCGCCCGGGCTGCGCTTCCAGGACGTGCTGCCGTCGGGGAGCCGCTCCATGTCGACCGGCAGCCGGTTGGCCACCACGACGAAGTCGGAATCCCCGACGGGCGAGTCGCCCGGGCGCTCGACTCCGCTGGGAGTCATCTACGCATCGAGTTTCGAGTGTCCAATACCGAGCATGGACAAGAAGACGCGGCACTCGTCGGCGTCGTTCGCATACGCGGCGACGATGCGCCGGGCCTGGCTGGCGGTGGTGTCGGCCAGCGGTTCCACATCGCTGATGTCGCCAGGGTCGGGTTTCGTAGGCATGACACAACTGTATGCGACGCGCCCGGCACGTCGCAGCTGTCTTGCCCGGCCCGGGCTCGCCGCGGGGCCCGGCGCGGGCCCGACCGGCGCTTCCGGGGTGGCGAACCGGACCGAAACCTTATTGCGGCCCGGGATTCACATAATTGTCCGGAATTGTTAATGCCGGGCAGATAAGACAATCATTTCTTTCGTTCGGCGGGGTCTGGAAATACCGCGTGCTCAAATCAAGGAATTTGCTGCCGGCAGTTCCGGCGGGCCACCCGAACCGGACATTCGGCGGATGTTCGTGGCGCCCCGGCCGGGGCGCCGCAGTCGGCGCCCGCGGGGGGTGCGTGCCGCGCCCGCCGCGGCGCTGACCAGCAATGCGGCCGGTCGCGGCGTCGATAGGCGGTGCTGAGAGCGGGGCAGCGGATGCATGCCCGGGCGCGGTGACCGCGGCCGCATCTCCCCGCCGCGGTCGCGAGTTCAACGGCAAACGCAGCAGGTGCGCAAGAAAAGCACTATTGTGAAGCCATCGACTCCACTTTGACGCTCCCATCGACGTCTGGGCCACCGGGAGAAAGGAAAATGGCTCTCACTCCGGCCGATGTCCACAACATCGCGTTTTCGCGACCCCGTATCGGCAAACGCGGCTACGACGAGCAGGAAGTCGACCTCTTGATCGATCTGGTCGAGCAGGAGCAGATTCGGCGCCTGGAGGAGGAGGGCGAGCTCCGCAGCCGCAACGCCGAGCTCCGCAGCCGCGACGGGGGGCTGCAGCAGCGGGACGCCGAACTGTTCCGGCGGGAAGCCGCCCTCCAGCAGCACGAACGCGAAGCGCACCAGCGTGGCGAGCATCTGCGCCGGCAGGAAGCCCAGCTCGCCCAGCGCGCCGCCCAGCTGGTCAAGCAGGCCACCCCGCTTCCCCAGCAGGTGGCCCAGCTGCGCTACCGGGAAGCCCAGGTGGCCCAGCGGGAATCGCAGATCACCCAGCACGAGGCCGAGCTGGCCCAGCACGAGGCCCGGCTCCAGCAGTACGAGGAGCAGCTGGGCCGGCAGGAAGCCAAGCTCGCCCAGCGGCAAGCCCAGCTCGACCAGCGCGAAGCCGAGCTCCGCGAGCAGCAAGCCGACCTTCGCCGACGGCTCGAGCAGCAGCAAGCGGTCACCCCGTGCGTCGGCGCGGAGGCGGTCCCCGGCCAGGCGTCCCGGCAGGCCCATGCCCAACAGTGCAGGGAGGTGCCGAGGACCGCGGTGGTCAACGGGGGCTCGCGCCTGCAGGAGGCGCGCACGGTGGCACCGGTGCGCGGGCGTCACGACATGGAGAGGATGGCGATCCGGGCGGTCACCGACACGCACGGCAACACGGTCACCGAGACCGTGCACGAGCGGACCCGCGCCGGCGCGATCGACAACGGCGGCCCGACCGCGGCCTATGACCGATCCGAGCTAGAGCTGTTGAAGGAGGAGAACGCGGACCTCAAACGTTCATTGGGGCTGCTCAAATCGGCCGCGGCGCTGCTGGCGGCGGCGCTGGAACAGGCCTAGCCGGGCATACCTTCGCATCAACCCGGCGACGCCCTCTTACACTCTGGCCATAATGTGTAAACGGGGCCGTGATGTGTAGACAGGGTCGTGATGTGTAAACAAGTCGGAGCTGACAGAGAACGAGGTGGGCGGAATGACTTTGTCTGAGCAAGCCGGTGCTGCGGCGGCCCACGCCAACGCGGACGCCCGGGAGCTGGTGTCCTACGAAACCCTCGACGAGGGCCGTGTCGCCCGGATCTGGCTCAACCGGCCCGACGCACACAACGCCCAGAACCGCACCCTGCTGGTTCAGCTCGACGAGGCGTTCGGCCGCGCCGAGGCCGACGACGAGGTGCGGGTGGTGATCCTGGCCGCGCGCGGCAGGAATTTCTCCGCCGGCCACGACTTGGGGTCGGAGGCCGCACTGCTGGAGCGCCAGCCCGGGCCGGGACAACATCCGACGTTCCGGTCCCACGGCGCGACCCGCGAGCCGGTCGCGGAGAAGACATACCTGCAGGAGTGGCACTACTTCTTCCAGAACACCTGCCGCTGGCGGGATCTGCGCAAGATTACCATCGCGCAGGTGCAGGGCAATGCGATCTCGGCGGGCCTGATGCTGGTGTGGGCATGCGACCTGATCGTTGCCGCCGACAATGCGAAGTTCAGCGACGTGGTGGCGGTGCGCATGGGCATGCCGGGCGTCGAATACTACGCCCACCCTTGGGAATTCGGACCGCGCAAGGCCAAGGAGCTGTTGCTGACCGGTGACGCTCTGGACGCCGACGAGGCCTACCGGCTCGGCATGGTGTCCAAGGTCTTCCCTGTCGACGAATTGGCCGAGAAGACCCTGGAATTCGCCCGGCGCATCGCCGAGCGTCCGACGATGGCGGCCCTGCTGGTCAAGGACTCGGTCAACGCCGCCTCCGACGCGATGGGATTCACCGAGGCGCTGCGGCACGCGTTCCACATCCACGAGCTGGGCCACGCCCATTGGGCCGCCCACAACGAGAACAGGTATCCGGTCGGCCTGCCGCCCGACGTCGAGGACTGGCGCAACGCCAAGCCGACGAAGCTGGCGCGCCGCGATACGCCTTAGCCGTCCGCTGGTGCCCGCCGACACGCGCGTGGTTCGATAGCTAGAACCTGTTTCAGTTTCGGCGTGAGGGGTTTTGCGTGCAGCTTTCTTTCCAGGACCGGACCTATCTCGTCACCGGCGGTGGCAGCGGAATCGGCAAGGGGGTGGCCGCCGGGCTGGTCGCCGCCGGGGCCTCCGTGATGATCGTCGGGCGCAACGCCGACCGGCTTGCGGCCGCGGTGAAGGACATCGAGGCGCTCGATGCGGGCGGCGCGATCCGGTACGAGCCCACCGACATCACCGACGAGGAGGAGGCCGCGCGCGCGGTCGAGGCCGCGACGGCATGGCAGGGCCGCCTGCACGGCGCGGTGCATTGCGCGGGCGGATCGGAGACCATCGGCCCGATCACCCAGGTCGACTCGGAGGCGTGGCGCCGCACCGTCGACCTCAACGTCAACGGCACCATGTATGTGCTCAAGCACGCCGCCCGCGAGTTGGTGCGTGGTGGCGGCGGTTCGTTCGTGGGGATCTCGTCGATCGCGGCCAGCAACACCCACCGCTGGTTCGGCGCCTACGGGGTGACCAAGTCGGCCGTGGACCACATGATGATGCTGGCCGCCGACGAGCTCGGCCCCTCCTGGGTGCGGGTCAACAGCATCCGGCCGGGCCTGATCCGCACCGATCTGGTCGCGCCGATCACCGGGTCGCCCGAGCTGAGCGAGGACTACCGGATCTGCACCCCGCTGCCCCGGCCGGGGGAGGCCGAAGACGTCGCCAACCTGGCGATGTTCCTGCTGAGCGACGCGGCGAGCTGGATCACCGGGCAGTGCATCAACGTCGACGGTGGTCACATGCTGCGCCGTGGCCCGGATTTCTCCGCCATGCTGGAACCCGCGTTCGGGGCCGACGGGCTACGCGGGGTGGTCTGACCCCGCCCCGGCGTCGCGGTCGGCGAGCGTCGCCAGCGCCGACCAGTCCAGGTCGCCACCACCGGTCGCCACCAGGGTGAGCAGCCGGTCACGCAGCAGGCTGGCCACCGGCAGCGGCACCTGGAGTTGCTCCGCGGCGGCCAGCACGAGCCGGACGTCCTTGAGGCCGAGGCGCGCGGCGAACCCCGCGGGCTCGAATTCCTGGCGCGCGATCAGCCCGCCGTAGGTCTGATACGCCGGCGCGGCGAACAAGGTCGAGGTGAGGATGTCGACATACTGCGACCTGTCGACGCCGGCTTTGGCGACCAGCGCCACGGCCTCGCCGACGCTCTCGATGACCGAGGCGATCAGGAAGTTGCCGCTCAGTTTCACCAGGTTGGCGGTGTGGGGCTGCTCGGACACCACGAACGTCCGCAGGCCGATCGCCGCGAACAGCGGCAGCAGCGGCTCGAGAACCTGGGGTCCGCCCGCCGCGACGACGAAAAGCTTTGCGGCCGCCGCCGCGTCGGGCCTGCCGAACACCGGCGCCGCGGCGTAGCGCTGACCCGCCGCGGCGTGGGCCGCCGCCAGGCGCTCCGACAAGGCGACGCTGATCGTGCTCGATGACACGTGCGTGGCCCCGGGGCGCAGCGACGCCACCAGGCCGCCCGCGCCCAGCGACACGTCCTCGACGGCCGGGTCGTCGGCCAGCATGGTGAACACGACGTCGGCGTCGGCGGCTTCGGCGACGGAGTCCGCCGCGATCGCGCCCTGACCGATCAGGTCCTCGGCCCTGCCGGGCGAGCGGTTGTAGACGGTGAGGCGGTGGCCCGTCCGCAGCAGGTTCGCGGCCATGCCGCGGCCCATGTTCCCCAGGCCGATGAATCCGATGTCCATGCATCTACCTTGCCTCCTCCGGCCCTGCGATGATGGGCACGCCTGATGACACGACCCTGATGACACGACCCTGATGACACGACCCTGATGACACGACCCTGATGACTCGACCCTGATGACTCGACAATGGGAGCGGCGGATGAAGCGACTCGAGGGCAAGCGGATCCTGGTGACGGGAGCGGCGTCGGGGATCGGCCAGGCCACCGCGCTGCGGTTGCTGGACGAGGGCGCCGCGGTGGTGGCCGCCGACATCGCGGCCGACGGCCTGGACGCGACCCGGGCCCGGGCGGCCCAGGCCGGCGCCGCCGGGCGCTTCGTCCCGTGCGAGATGGACGTCGCCGACGAGGAATCGGTGACCGCCGGCGTGCGCAGGGCCGCGGACACGCTGGGCGGCCTGGATTCGCTCGTCAACGCCGCCGGCATGCTGCGCGCCGCCCACACCCACGAGACCACTCTCGAGTTGTGGAACCGGATCGTCGGCGTCAACCTGACCGGCACGTTCCTGGTGGTCCGCGAGGCGCTGCCGGCGTTACTGGCCAACCCGCGCAGCGCGGTCGTCAATTTCAGCTCCACCTCGGCGTCGTTCGCCCACCCGTACATGGCGGCCTACGCGGCGAGCAAGGGCGGGATCCAGGCCTTCACGCACTCGTTGGCGCTGGAATACGCCCGCAAGGGCCTGCGTGCGGTGTGTGTGGCGCCGGGCAGCATCAAATCCGGCATCACCGATGCCACCGGCGGATACATCCCGCAGGACGCCGACTGGTCGCTGTTCTCCAGGCTGATGCCGATCCTGCCCACCACGGTGGAGTCCAGCGGTACCGGCATGGCCGATCCCGGGGTGGTCGCCGGGGTGATCGCCATGCTGGTGTCCGAGGACGGCGCGTTCATCACGGGCACCGAGATCCGCATCGACGGCGGAACGCACGCCTGAGCGACTGCGGGAAGCTTCGCTGCGCCGAACGTGAACTCACGGCGAAAAAATCGCCGAAAAGTCGCCGTGAGATCACGTTGGGCGACAGTGCCCGAGCCGTCCCCGCACGCCTGAGCCGCCCCGTGCCTAGCCGCCCCGTGCCTAATTGACGCAGGGCACCCCGCCGCCGTCGATCGGCTTGCCCGGATCGGGGGTCGGGTAGCTGCCGGTGCCGGTGCCGGTGCCCCAGTAGCCGTAGGCGTTGCTCTTGGCCGACGTCGTGGTCGTGGCGGTGGTTTCGTCGCTGGTCTCGTCCTGGGCCGGCAGCGAGTAGTCGGTGGCCAGGGTGACGCGGATGTGTCCGGGCTTGAGGTAGGGATCGGGGTTTTTCGGCGCGTCGAGGCCGAGCAGGCCGGCCACGTTGCGCGCATCGGTCTGCGCGCCGACGCCGTAGTCCAGGGTCGTGGCGGTGGGCTCGCCGGACTCACGGTCGCGGACCTGGCCCGCGGTATAGCCCTGCTTTTTCAGCGCGTGGGAGACCTCGGAGGCGAGGCCGCCGATGCTGCCGGAATTGATGACGTCGACGACGGTGTCGGGGCTGGGTTTGGCGGCGGTCGTGGTGGTCGGACTCGCCGGCGGGGCGGCGCCGATCGCTTGGGCCACCTCGGCTTTGATCGCCGCCGGATCGACGATGTTGACGTCCAGGCCGTCGATGTTGTCGTAACGCACCACGGGCAGCGTCCGGAATTCGACGTTACCGCCGGCCAGTTCGCCCAGGTGCTGGATCAGCTCCTCGTTCCAGCCGGCCGACAGGACGACGTCTTTGCGCGCCACCGCCATCAGGCCCTTGAGTTTGTCGAGGTTGGTGAACGTGCCCGACTCCTGCAGTTCGTGCATGACCGACGACAGGAACGCCTGCTGGCGGTGGGTGCGGTCCAGGTCCCCGTTTTCCAGGCCGTGACGTTGCCGGACGAACGCGAGCGCCTGGGCGGCGTCCAGCGTCTGGGGCCCGGCGGGGAAGTCGGCACCGGAATACGAGTCGTAGACGGCGTGCTTCAGGCACACCTGCACGCCGCCCAGCGCCTTCGTCAGGTCGTAGAAGCCGGCCAGGTTGACCTCGGCGAAATAGTCGATGGGAATGCCGGTCAGGTTCCGCACCGCGCGCAAGGTGGCCGCCCGGCCGGCTTCGCGGCCCTTGGTCTCCAGTTCCTTCTGGCTGCTCGCGCCCTGGTTCGCCAGTTTCTGCGCGACGTACTGTTTCGTGAGCCCGTACGCCTCTTTGATCTTGATGTGGTCGTAGCCGGGGACGCCGTTGAACCGCACCCAGTCGTCGCGGGGGATCGAGAAGGCCACCACTTTGTCGTCGGCGCCGACATGCACCAGTATCAGCGTGTTGGTGTTGTAGCCGCCGTCGTCGGAATCGCCCGCGTGCAAATGCTTCAGGATCGACCAGGGCAGGTCGTCGCCGTCCTGATCTTTGCGCGAGTCCAGCCCGATGAGCAGGATGTTCATGCTGTCGCCGCTGGAACGGGGGTCTTCCGGCCTCAGCGCCTGCGAAACGGTGATGCCGCCCAGCGCGCCGTGGGCAACGTAATACCCCGCGCCGGTCAGCGTCACCGCGGCCACCGAGACCAGTGCCATCACGCCACGCGTCAGTGCCGTCCGCAGCGGGGACGGTTGTTTGACGGCCCGATGACGGTGGCGAGCGCCCGAGCGCGCCATCAGAGACCTCGAGTCGTGGCCGGCGCACCATCCGGCACCGCGTCAGCGGTTTGCGGCGATGTCACTTCTGGCACGGCTCCCAGTATGCGGTAGCTTGCTGCGAAGCCCCAAAGCAGAACGTCGGGACGGTACGGGGCTCCCACTGGCGGATCGGCGGCGTTCGTGACCGCTGCGACCACGCTAGCAGCAGGTTTCGGCGCGCACATCTCAGAACGATCTCAGCACGTGCACGCCGCCCACGGAATCGGCGCCAATCCGTTACGGGCTCGAGACTGCAACCACACCGGGGCGGCGGCGTGACCGAAACGCCGGGTCAGCAGTGTGGGTACTCGATGTGCCAGTGGCCGTTCACCCAGTCGGCGCGAAACTCCCCGCCCAGGCGCGGATCCGCGTCGGTGACCTTCCCCGACCCGCCGGTGTTCGGCTGGAAGCCCGGGGGATCCCAGGTGACGGACTGCGGATTGGGCGTTACGTCCGGCCTGCACCCCTTCTCGTTGTCGACGTAGCCGTTCATGACCTGACGCTCTGCGGTCCCTTGATCGCCGCCGTCCGGGGCCGGGCCCAGGGGGCACCGGGCAGTTGTGCCGCAGGCGCTTTGAGGCGTATCGGCCAGCGCGACGTGTACGGGTGTGGCAAAGCCCAGCAGCGCCGCCACGGCCAGGACCTGGCCGGCGCCGACGCGCATACCTCGGCTGTGGCGGTGTCCCATGTGGTGCATGTTCCCTCCCGGGGCTCGAACGTCAAGCGCGAACTGGGCTCGGGCGCAGCAAAAATGGGTATCGGAGCCCGGTCGCACGCCCTCATCGTAGTAGCGCGGGGCTGCCCGGCGCATCCGACGCCAAGGCTCACACGGCTGCGACAGGTGTGTTCGTGCGACGCTGGGCAGCCGGATCTGCAGGTAGCTGGGATGACCGGCGTCATATCGCGTTACGACGTCATCGCGATCGGTCTGGGAGGTATGGGCAGCGCCGCCGCCTGTCGCCTCGTCGCGTGTGGACGCCGGGGGCTGGGCCGCAAGCGCTGCCGGCGCGCCCACCTGCCGCTAACCGAAACACGCTGTGCACGAATATGATTCGGCAAACGAGTGCTGGACCGGAAGCAGACCGCGACGGGGGTGCACGTCACCACCGGGCGCGAAAGTTGCTCCGCCGAGCACCGCGCCGGTCAGGGCGAGCACGGAACAGGTGACTTACTAAGGCGATCGTAAGTAAGTCGAGTCACGCCGCGATGTAGGCCAAATTCGGGTCACGGAAAAATCCCTGGAC
>NZ_VMQU01000075.1 GCF_007714205.1 Mycobacterium helveticum
CCACCAGGTGTACCGCCCCCGCGACGGCCGCCGCCTGCACACCGTTTGGCACGATACCCGTGTAAACGGCGGCAAGGGGTTTGACGTCGGGCGATCGCGTGTACTCCAGCGCGTCGTGGACCGGGCCGGACGAACTGGTCGAGCACCTGCTGGCGATCCTGGCCGTCGGCGCGTCGTTGGTGCAGGTGGCCAACCCGCCCGGAACCGAGGCCGACCCCGCGGCACGGCAGCGCAGGATCGAGACGGAGAAGGTCACCCGGGTGCTGTGAGCCGGGCCGCCGCTCGCGCGTTCCGGGCGACGGCGATCCATGTTGATATCGCGATATTTCGATGTTAACGTCGTTACCACGCAGGATACCGGCCCACGGAAAGAGGAAGGTTCGCACGATGGCGGTGCAGGGAGTGCTGGCAAAGGGAGCCATATTTCTGGCCCACGGCGTGGTCGGGGCGGCCGCCTACGACCTGGTGGTGCGGGCCGCGAAGAAGGTGCCGCTGCACCGGGCCGCGGTGTCGGCGGCCGAGCTGGGCCTGCGCGGCACCCGCAAGGCCGAGGAGGCCGCGGAATCGGCGCGGCTGAAGATGTCCGACGTGATGGCCGAGGCCCGCGAACGCATCGGCGAGGAGGCACCCACCCCGGCGGTCACCGACATCCACGACCACGACCACTGATCCCGACGGAATGACCGCCGGAACCATCCCCATCGCATCGGACACGCCCACGCAGGAGCCGGCAGTGCTCTCGGACGCGGCCGGACGCATGCGGGTCAAGGTCGACTGGCTGCGCGGCGACTCCCGGCGCGCGGTCGCGGTCGAGGAGGCCGTGGCCAGGTGCCCCGGCGTGCGCGTCGTGCACGCCTATCCGCGCACCGGGTCCGTCGTGGTCTGGTACTCGCCGCGGCGCGCCGAGCGCCCCGCGCTGCTGGCGGCGATCGGCGAGGCCGCGCACGTGGCCGCCGCACTGATCCCGGCGCGCGCCCCGCATTCGGCGGAGATCCGCAACGCCGACGTGCTGCGGATGGTGATCGGCGGCGCGGCGCTGGCCCTGCTCGGCCTGCGCCGCTACGTGTTCGCGCGGCCACCGCTGCTCGGGCCGAGCGGCCAACTGGCGGCCGGCGGCGTGGCCATCTTCACCGGCTACCCGTTCCTGCGCGGCGCGTTGCGCGCGCTGCGGTCCGGGAAGGCGGGCACCGACACGCTGGTGTCGGTGGCGACGGTGGCCAGCCTGCTGCTCGGCGAGAACGTCGTCGCACTCACCGTGCTGTGGCTGCTCAACATCGGCGAGTACCTGCAGGACCTGACCCTGCGCCGGACCCGGCGCGCCATCTCCGAGCTGCTGCGCGGCACCCAGGACACCGCCTGGATCCGCCTCACCGACGGCCCCGACGACGGGGCCGAGGTGCAGGTGGCGATCGACACCGTGCAGGTCGGCGACGAGGTGGTCGTGCACGACCACGTCGCGATCCCCGTCGACGGCGAGGTGGTCGACGGCGAGGCGATCGTCGACCAGTCGGCCATCACCGGGGAGAACCTGCCGGTCAGCATCGCGGCCGGCGCGCACGTGCACGCGGGCTCGGTCGTGGTCCGCGGACGCCTGGTGGTGCGCGCGCAGGCCGTCGGCAACGAGACCGCGATCGGGCGCATCATCGGCCGCGTCGAGGAGGCGCAGCACGACCGGGCGCCGATCCAGACCGTCGGGGAGAACTTCTCCCGCCGCTTCGTTCCCGCCTCGTTCATCGTCTCCGCCCTCACCCTGCTGGTCACCGGCGACGTCCGGCGCGCGATGACCATGCTGCTGATCGCCTGCCCCTGCGCGGTGGGGCTGTCCACCCCGACCGCGATTAGCGCGGCGATCGGCAACGGCGCGCGCCGCGGCATCCTGATCAAGGGCGGCTCCCACCTCGAGCAGGCCGGCCGCGTCGACGCGATCGTGTTCGACAAGACCGGGACGCTGACCGTCGGGCGCCCGGTGGTCACCAATATCGTTGCGATGCATCAGGACTGGGAGCCCGAGCAGGTGCTGGCGTACGCGGCCAGCTCGGAGATCCACTCCCGCCACCCGCTGGCCGAGGCGGTGATCCGCTCGACTGAGGAACGCCGCATCAGCATCCCGCCGCACGAGGAGTGCGAGGTGCTCGTGGGGTTGGGCATGCGCACCCGGGCCGACGGCCGCACCCTGCTGCTGGGCAGCCCGTCGCTGCTGCGCTCCGAGAAGGTGCGGGTGTCCAAGAAAGCCACCGAATGGGTGAACCGGCTGCGCCGCCAGGCCGAGACGCCGCTGCTGCTCGCCGTGGACGGCACGCTGGTGGGGCTGGTCAGCCTGCGCGACGAGGTGCGGCCCGAGGCCGCCGAGGTGCTGACCGAGCTGCGCGCCCGCGGCGTCCGCCGCATCGTCATGCTCACCGGTGACCACCCGGACATCGCCGAGATCGTCGCCGGCGAGCTGGGGATCGACGAGTGGCGCGCCGAGGTGATGCCGGAGGACAAGCTCGCGGTGGTGCGCGCCCTGCAGGCCGAGGGCTTCGTCGTCGGCATGGTCGGTGACGGCGTCAACGACGCCCCGGCGCTGGCGGCCGCCGACATCGGGATCGCCATGGGCCTGGCCGGAACCGACGTCGCCGTCGAGACCGCCGACGTGGCGCTGACCAACGACGACCTGCACCGGCTGCTCGACGTGCGGGACCTGGGCGCCCGGGCGGTCGACGTGATCCGCCAGAACTACGGCATGTCGATCGCGGTCAACGCCGTTGGGCTGGCCATCGGGGCCGGCGGCGCCCTGTCGCCGGTGTTGGCCGCGATCCTGCACAATGCGTCGTCGGTGGCGGTGGTGGCCAACAGCTCCCGGCTGATCCGCTACCGGCTGGACTAGCGCACACTCTATGTCCGGCAGTGCCGCTCAGCAGCAGTCGTGGCCGCGCCAGGCCCGCACGCCCTGCCACGCCGCGATGGCGGCGACCGCGAGCCCGATCGCGGGGTCGACCCACCAGCCGCTCGGCCAGGCCGCGGTGGCGGCCAGTCCGGCCAGCACCCCGGCGGCCTGCACGGCGCACAGGTAGTTCTGCGTGCCCTCGCCCGCGGTGGCCTCCGAGTCCAGCCGGGCGCCCAGCCGGTGGTTGGCCCAGCCCAGCGTCGGCATCACCAGCAGCGCGACCACCGTCAGCGCGATGCCGATCACCGAGGTCTCGGCGTGGTGCCCGTCGGCGAGGTCGCGCACCGACTCGGCGGCGATGTAGGGGGCGGTCAGCCAGAACGACACCGCCACGCCGCGGCGCGCGCGCGCCTCGGCGGTCTCGGACAGGGTGCGGGCGCCGCTGAACCGCCACACGACCATCGCGCCGGCCAGCGCCTCCCCGCCGCCGCCGAGCGCCCACCCGGTCAGCGCGATGGACCCGACCGCAAGGCCCTGCCACAGTCCGATCGCGCCCTCGACGAGCAGCACGGTGAGGCTGACCCAGGCCAGCCGCCGCGCCCATCGGGCACCGGCCCGCCACGCGGCATCCCGCGCCGTTGCGCGCGGGCAGGTGCGGGAGACCGAAGCTGACGAGGTCATTGCACCCGATGGTAGAGGCAGCGGGCCGGGCCCGGGCACCGCGACACCGCGGGGTGAGCGCACTTACGCCGAATTGTTCAGCTCCCGTTTGAGCACCTTGCCGGCCGCGTTGCGGGGCAGCGAGTCCATGAACACCACGTCGCGGGGAACCTTGAAGCGGGCCAGCCGGTCGTGGACGTAGTCCTTGACGTCGCGCTCGGTCAGCGACGACCCCGGCCGGGGCACCAGGTAGGCGCGCAGGCGCTGCCCGAACTCCTCGTCGCCGACGCCGACGACCGCGGCCTCGAGGACGTCGGGGTGCGCGGCGAGCGCCTCCTCGACCTCGCCCGGGAACACGTTCTCGCCGCCGGAGACGATCATCTCGTCCTCGCGCCCGTCGATGAACAACCGCCCGGCGCCGTCGAAATGGCCCCCGAAATGGCCCTCGAAATGGCCCTCGAAATGGCCCTCGAAATGGCCGATGTCGCCGGTGGACATCAGTCCGCCGATCGTCTCCTTGGTGCCGCCGCCGGTGTACCCCTCGAACGCCAGCACGTTGCCGACGAAGATGCGCCCCGGAGTCCCGGGGGGGACCTCGCGCCCGTCGCCGTCGAAGACCTTGACGACCGACCCGGGCACCACGCCGCCGACGCAGGCGGGCTCGGCGGCCAGGTCGGCGGGCGTGGCGATGGTGGCGTAGGCGACCTCGGTGGAGCCGTACATGTTGTAGACGACGGGGCCCAGCGCGGCGAGCGCGCGGGTGGCCAGCTCGGCCCCGAGCTGCGATCCGCCGACGAACACGATGCGCAGGGCCGTCAGGTCGCGGCCGGCGAGCGCCTCGGGGCCCAGGTCGAGGATGCGCCGCAACATGATCGGCACGACGATCATGGCGCTGGCCCGATGCGCGGCCGCGTCCGCCAGGGCCTCGAGCGGCTCGAACTGGCGGCGCAGCACCAGCGTCGAGCCCAGCACCATCGCATACATCGCGTGACTGAAGCCCAGCGAATGGCACAGCGGCGCGCAGCATTCGGTGACCTCGCGGCCGCGAAACGGGACCTTGCCCAGCAGGCCGCCGACCGGGATGAGCGAGTAGGGCTCCGAACGCACGGCGCCCTTGGGGACCCCGCTCGTGCCGCTGGTGGAGATGACGATCCTGGGCCGGCCGCCGGAGGCCGGCGGTGGGCGGGTGTCACCGTGCTCGATCAGCGCGTCGAGGGTGTCGGGGCCGGGCGTTTGCGCCCAGGCCCGCAAACGTCCCAGCCGGGGATGTACCTCGGCGACCGCGCCGCCGTACTCGTCGTCGTGGACGAGCAGGTCGACCCCCTCGCGGGCCACCATGCCGGCGAGCTGCTCGCCGCCGAAGCCGGTGTTGAGCAGCACCACGCCCGCGCCGCACTTGCCGGCCGCGAACACCGCCTCCAGGAACCCCCGGTGGTTGCCGGCCATGACGGCCACGGTGGTGCCCGGGCCGACACCGCGCCCGCGCCACGCGTTGGCCAGCGCGTTGGTCCGGCGGTCCAGGTCGCGAAAGCTCAGCGCGCCATGCTCGTCGATCAGCGCGACACCGTCGGGATCCCGGGCGGCGGTGATCGCCGTCGCCGCCCCGAGCAGGCCGTAGCGGCCGAACGCGCGCAGCACCGGCACGACGCGCCAGGGCGGCACCGCCCGCAGTCCCCGGGCCCGCGCGTACAGCAGCAGCGAGCGGACTTCCAGACCGACACGTGTGATCACGTCTGCACTGTGCCCGGCGCCGCCACCGGGCGATAGGGGCGTATCGCCACCACCGGCAGGGGTCTTTGGTCACCACGCGCGGGCGAGACCGAGCCGCGGACCGTCCCGCGGCATTCCTCGTTACGCTGTCTAACCAGTGGGTCCCCAGTACATCGACCCCAGTACATCGACCCCAGCACATCGACGAAGGGTTTTGACCAAATGGCGCGCGCCGAGAACGACACGTGGGACCTGGCGACCAGCGTGGGGGCCACCGCCACCATGGTGGCGGCGGGACGGGCCCGGGCGACCCGCGACAAGCTGATCGACGACCCGTTCGCCGAGCCGCTGGTGCGCGCGGTCGGGGTGGAGTTCTTCACCCGCTGGGCCGCGGCCGAACTCGACCCCGCCGACGTCGACGTCCCCGGCGCGGCCTGGGGCATGCAACGCATGACCGACATGCTGGCCGCGCGCACCCGCTACATCGACGGGTTCTTCGCCGAGGCGGCCACCGCGGGCGTGCGCCAGGTGGTCCTGCTGGCGTCGGGCCTGGACGCGCGCGCCTACCGGCTGCCCTGGGCGGCGGGCACCACGGTGTTCGAGATCGACCAACCCCAGGTGCTCGACTTCAAGGCCGTCACCATCGCGCAGCTGGGCGCCAACCCCACCGCCGAGGTGCGGCCCGTCCCGATCGACCTGCGCCACGACTGGCCCTCGGCGCTGCGGCAGGCCGGGTTCGACACCGCCGCACCCGCGGCCTGGGCGGCCGAGGGCCTACTGGGGTTCCTGCCGCCCGACGCGCAGGATCGGTTGCTGGACAACATCACCGAACTCAGCGCCGACGGCAGCCGGCTGGTCGCCGAGGTGTTCCTGAACTCCGGGGTCAACGCGCAGGCGCTGAACGCCGCCACCGCGCGGTGGCAGGAGCACGGCCTGGACGTCGCGCTCGACGACCTGGGCTTCCCCGGCGCCCGCAACGACGCGGCGACCTACCTGGAGGCCCGCGGCTGGCAGCCGGTGCGCACGCCGCTGAACCAGTTGCTGGGCGAGCACGGGCTGCCGCTGCAGCCGACCGACGGCCCCGAGGACCCCGACGACCCCGAGCAGGCGCCGTTCGCCCGCAACTATTACTGCACCGCGGTGCTGCGGAAGGCAGACTGAAGGAAGGCGCCCCATGCCAGACAGCAATCCGCCCAAGCCGCTCGACGGCTACCGGGTGCTCGATTTCACCCAGAACATCGCCGGTCCGCTGGCCGGGCAGGTGCTGGCCGACCTGGGCGCCGAGGTCGTCAAGATCGAGGCGCCCGCCGGCGACGCGGCCCGCCACATCACCGCGGTGCTCCCCGGGCGGCCGCCGCTGGCCGCGCTGTTCCTGCCGCACAACCGCGGCAAGAAGTCGGTGGCGGTGGACCTGACCACCGATCAGGGCAAGCAGCAGGTGCTGCGGCTCGCCGAAACCGCCGACGTCGTGCTGGAGGGGTTCCGCCCCGGCGTGATGGAGCGCATGGGCCTGGGCCCCGACGAGTTGCGCTCCCGCAATCCCAGGCTGGTCTATGCCCGGCTGTCGGCCTACGGCGGCAACGGCCCGCACGGCAGCCGGCCGGGGGTGGACCTGATGGTCGCCGCCGAGTCGGGCATGACCACCGGGATGCCCACGCCCAGCGGCAAACCGCAGATCATCCCGTTCCAGCTGGTCGACGCCGCCAGCGGGCACGTGCTGGCCCAGGCGGTGCTGGCCGCGCTGCTGCACCGCGAGCGCCACGGGGTGGCCGACGTCGTGCGGGTCGCGATGTACGACGTCGCGGTCGGCCTGCAAGCCGCCCAGCTCACGATCCACCTGAACAAGCCGAGTGAGACGACCCCGGATTCGGCGCCGAAACCCAAGCGACGCAAGGGGGTTGGCTTCGCGACCCAGCCGTCGGACGCGTTCCGGGCCGCCGACGGCTACCTGATGATCAGCGCGTACGTGCCCAGGCACTGGGCCAGGCTGTGCGAGCTCATCGGCCGGCCCGACCTGCTCGACGACGAACGGTTCGTCGACCAGCGGGCGCGGGCGCTCAACTACCCGGAGCTGACCGAGGAGCTCGAGGCGGCGCTGGCCGCCCGGACCGCGGCACAATGGGTCGAGCTGCTGCAGGAGGGCGGCCTGATGGCCTGCCACGCGCACACCTGGAAACAGGTCGTGGACACCCCGCTGTTCGCGGAGAACGAGCTCGCCCTGCGGGTCGGCGGCGGCCGGGACGCCCTCACGGTGGTGCGCACCCCGGCCCGCTACTCCAGTTTCGAGGCGGCGGTCGCCGAGCCCCCGCCGGCGGTCGGCGCGCACACCGACGAGTTCCTCGCCACGCCCTGATCCGTCGGCGCGCGACCCGGCGTCTCGGGCAGCGCCAGGCCGGCCAGCGTCGCGCGCGTCATCGCTCCGGACCCGCCCGCCTGCCGGGCCGGCGTGCGAGGCCCGTCAGCCGGCCAGCTTGACCACCCTGTCGTTGCCGCGATCGGCGACGTAGACGCTGCCGTCGTTGCCCAGGGCGACCGCCAACGGGGTGTTGAGTCCCTCGAAGTGCAACACGGTCGGCGTGCCGGCTCCCGGCGCGTATTTCACCACCTGGTTCTTGTCGTGCTCGGTGACATAGACGGCACCGGCGTTGTCCACCGCGATGCCCCACGGGACGGAAAGGTCTTTGAGCGGCAACACCGTCGGGGTGTCGGACGCGGCGTCCAGTTTGACCACCCGGTTGTTGTCGGTGTCGGTGACGTAGACGTTGCCGGCGGGGTCCACGGCCACCCCGTCGGGGTCTTTGAGACCGGTGAACCGCAGCACGGTCTGGGTCGTGGCGCCCGCCGCCAGCTTCACCACCCGGCTGTTGCCCCGGTCGGCCACGTACACGCTGCCCTGGGCGTCGACCGCTACCCCTTCGGGGTAGTTGAGGCCCGTGAACGGCAGCACGGTCTGTTTGTTGGATCCGGCGGCCAGGGCCACCACCCGGTTGTCGAAGTCGGCGACGTACACGGTGTCGGCACCGTCGATGGCCAGACCCTGGGGCTGGTAGAGCCCGTCGAACGGGAGCACCGTCGGAGCGCCGGACCCGGGGGTCAGCTTCACCACCCGGCCGTACATGCCCTCGCTGGTGACATAGACGTCACCGGCGCTGTCCAGTGCCACTCCGCCCGGGGAGAGCCGGAAGTCGATGCCGTTGAACGGCAGCACGGTTTGCCCGGTGGCCTGTTGCGACGACGGCGACGGACGCAATACCAGGTAGCCGGTGACGGCGACGGCCGTGACGAGAACGAGACCGGCAACGCCGAGGGCGATCCACAGTTTTTTCCTGCCGCTTGTCTTCCCGGCGGGCGCGGACGCAGCGGGGCCGAAGTCGGGTTCGCGGCCATAGCGCTGCCGGCCGTACGTCGACTGGCCGGCGCGGTCGAGTCCGCCGCCGTCGGCGGGTCGATGGGGTGGCTCCCGCCAGCCGCCGCCCGCGGCGGACGGCACCGGGGCGGCACGGGTGTCGGCATTGGGCGGCGGCGCGGTTCGGCGAAAGCCGCCGTCGTGCGCGTTGGCCCGCAGCGTCGCCGTCTCACCCTCGCGCAGGATCGTGGCGGCCTGCCGCTGCTCGGGCGCCGTGAGGGCGTCGTTGGCGGCGGCGGCCAGATCCCCGGCGGTGCGGTAGCGCTCTTCGGGGTTCTTGGCCATCCCCCGGGCGATGACCTGGTCCAGGCCCGGGGGAACCTGACCGGGCCGCAGCTCGCTGGGCCGCGGCGCGGGCTCGAGCAGGTGCGCGGCGATGAGCCGTTCCACGCTCTCGGTCCGGTACGGCGGGACCCCGGTCAGACACTCGCCCAGCACGCAGGCCAGCGAATAGATGTCGGCACGGTGGGTGACCTCGTTGCCGGTGAACCGCTCCGGGGCCATGTAGTTGTAGGTGCCGACGGTGGTGCCGATCTGGGTGAGCGCCGGGTCGCTGGCGGCGCGGGCGATGCCGAAGTCCACCAGGTAGGCGAAGTCGTCGGCGGTCACCAGGATGTTCTCCGGTTTGACGTCGCGGTGCGTCACGCCGACGGCGTGTGCGGCGTCCAGCGCCGCGGCCACCTGCCGGACGATGGCCACCGCCCGGGCCGGGGCGATCGGGCCGTGGTCCGCCAGCAGGGTGCGCAGCGAGGCGCCGTCGATCAGGCGCATCTCGACGAAGAAATGCCCGTCGATCTCGCCGTAGTCATGGATCGGCACGATGTGGGGCTCGGTCAGCCGCCCCGCGGTGTCGGCCTCCCGCTGCATCCGCGCGCGGAACACCGGATTGTCCGAGTACTGCGACGAGATCAGCTTCAGCGCCACCGCGCGATGCTTGCGGATGTCCTCGGCCTCGTAGACCTCCCCCATGCCGCCCTGCCCCAACAGCCGCAGCAGCCGGTATGGCCCGAACTTCGATCCCCGCGAGGCCGCCTCGGTGTCGCTCACCGTCGAGTTCCCTTCACCTGGTCACGAGATTGCATCACGAGATTGCATCACGAGATCGCGCTGACCGCCGTCGCCAGCTTCGCCTGGAACGGGCCGGGCAGCGGGATGGAGCCGTACTGGTCCAGCCCGACCTGGCCCGGACCGATGGCGGCCTGCATGAACGCCTTCACCGCCGTACCGGTCGCCGAGTCCGGGTATTTCGAGCAGACGATCTCGTAGGTCGCCAGCACGATCGGATAGGCGCCGGCCTGCGTGGGCTTGTAGAACGACGAGGTGTCCAGCACCAGGTCGTTGCCCTGCCCCGCGAACTTGGCCCCGTTGATCGTCTTTCCGACCGAGTCGACGGTGATCGCCACGGGCGTCGGCCCGGCCGACGTGATGATCTGGGCCATGTTCAGCTGCTTGCCCACCGCGAACGACCACTCGTTGTAGGTGATCGATCCCTCGGTGGTCTGCAGCAGCGCCGAGGTGCCGTTGTTGCCGCTCGCGCCCTGGCCGACGCCCCCGTTGAACGTCTCACTGGCGCCCTTGCCCCACGCGCCGTCGGAGGCGCCGTCGAGGTACTTCTGGAAGTTGTCGGTGGTCCCGGACTGGTCGCTGCGGAAGATCACCACGATGGGCTCCGAGGGCAGACCGCCGTTCGGGTTGAGGGCCTTGACCGCGGGGGCGTCCCAGGTGGTGACCGCGCCGTTGAAGATCTTCGCGATGGTGGGACCGTCCAGGTTCAGCGTGCTCACGCCCTTGACGTTGTAGGTGACCGCGATCGGGCCGAACACCGTGGGCAGGTCCCACGCCGGCGAACCGCACCGGTCCGCCGCCCTGTCGGTCTGCCCGTTGTCGGGGTTCAGCGGGACGTCCGAACCCGCCAGGTCGGTCTCGTTGTTGACGAAGTTGCGCACCCCGGCCCCGGAGCCGTCGGCGTTGTAGTCGAGCGTGTGGCCCGGGCAGGCGTGGATGTAGGCGTAGACGAACTGTTCCATCGCGTTTTCCTGCGCCGTCGAACCGCTGTCGCGCAGTTCGCTCTTCCCGCCGCAGTCCACCGGCGACGACGTGGCACTCGACCCGGACGACGAGGCGCCCGTGTGGCCTCCCCCGCAGGCCGCCACCACCAACGTGGCCGCCGCCAGCAGACTCGCCGCGCCCCCGGGTCGAATCAGCTTCACGCAACTCCTCTGCAGGGTCGTGGGCCACCGCGGGTGGCCGCAATGTGAACTCGAAGTGACTATACAAACTCTCAATGTAAACGACCGGTTACGCACACACGTACGGACAGCAAGTAGCATCGAACGTCGATGGCCCGTGAACAGCGCGACGCCGAGACGGTTGCCGCCGCAGCCGACGTCACCGCCCCGGTGCTGAGGGCGGTGGACCTCACCCTGGGTTTCGGCGCCACGACGGTGCTCGAGAGGGTGAGTCTGGACTTCCCCGAACGGGCGGTCACCGCCCTGCTGGGGCCGACCGGCTCGGGCAAGACGACGTTCCTGCGCACCCTGAATCGGTTGAACGACAAGGTTCCCGGCTTCCGCCACGAGGGCGACATCCTGTTGGGCGGGCGGAGCATCTTCGCGGCCGGTGACCGCATGGAGTTACGCCGCAGGGTCGGCATGTTGTTCCAGCGCCCCAACCCTTTCCCGATGTCCGTCGCCGACAACGTGGTCGCCGGCGTGCGCGCCCACAAAATGGTGCCGCGCAAGCAGCTCAGGGCCGTCGCCGAGGCGCGGCTCACCGAGGTCGGGCTGTGGGATGCGGTCAAGGACCGGCTCGGCTCCTCGCCGTTCCGGCTCTCGGGCGGTCAGCAGCAGTTGTTGTGCCTGGCGCGCGCATTGGCGGTGAACCCGCAGGTGCTGCTGCTCGACGAGCCCACCTCCGCGCTGGACCCGACCACGACCGAGAAGATCGAAGCGCTGATCCGCTCGCTCGCCGACCGGCTGACCGTCGTCATGGTGACCCACGACCTCGCCCAGGCCGCCCGCATCGGTGACCGCACCGCCCTGTTCTTCGACGGCCGACTGGTCGAGGAGGCGCCCACCGATGAGCTGTTCCACTCGCCGCAGCAGGCGGAAACCGCCCGTTACGTCGCGGGGTTCCTCGGCGGCCGCGGGGTTGCTCCAGGCACGGAAAAGTCAGGTAAGGCACGTAACTCGAGATAAGAGGTAGCGACGTGAAAGTTCGTTTGCGTACGGCATTGGCCCCGTCGGTTGCCGCGCTGGTGGCCCTGGCTGCGGCGGCGTGCGGTTCGAATTCGGGGGGTGGGGCGTCCGGCGCCGGGCAGGGCGGGACCAGCCCCGCCACGACGCCGGCGAGTTCCAAAGTGGCCCTGTCGGAGACCGGCAGCACGCTGCTCTACCCGCTGTTCAACCTCTGGGGCCCGGCCTACCAGCAGAAGTATCCGAACGTCGCCATCACCACCCAGGGCACCGGCTCGGGCACCGGGATCGCTCAGGCCACCGCCGGCGCGGTCAACATCGGCGCGTCCGATGCATACCTGTCCGAAGGCGACATGTCCGCGCACAAGGGGTTGATGAACATCGCGCTGGCCATCTCCGCGCAGCAGATCAACTACAACCTGCCCGGTGTCACCGAGCACCTCAAGCTGGACGGCAAGGTCTTGGCGGCCATGTACCAGGGCAAGGTCACGACGTGGAACGACCCGCAGATCGCCGGCCTGAACCCGGGGGTGAGTCTGCCGCCCACCCCGGTGGTCCCGCTGCACCGCTCCGACGGCTCCGGTGACACCTTCCTGTTCACGCAGTACCTGTCCAAGCAGGACCCCGGCGGCTGGGGCAAGTCGCCCGGCTTCGGCACCACCGTCGACTTCCCGGACGTGCCCGGCGCGCTCGGCGAGAACGGCAACGGCGGCATGGTGACCGGGTGCGCCGACACTCCCGGCTGCGTCGCCTACATCGGGATCAGCTTCCTGGACCAGGCCACCCGGAAGGGATTGGGTGAGGCGCAACTGGGCAACGCCGCCGGCAAGTTCCTGCTGCCCGACGCCCGAAGCATCCAGGCCGCGGCCGCCGGGTTCACCTCCACCCCCGCCGACGAGGCGATCTCGCTGATCGACGGGCCCGCCGCGGAGGGGTACCCGATCATCAACTACGAGTACGCCATCGTCGACAGCCACCAAAAGGACGCGGCCACCGCCCAGACGATGCAGGCGTTCCTGCACTGGACGATCACCGACGGCAACGACCGTTCGTACCTCGACAAGGTCCACTTCCAGCCGCTGCCACCGGCGGTGGTCAAGCTGTCCGATGCCCAGATCGCCAAGATCGCGGGCTAGGTTCCGTTGGGCCCGGTGTCGCGCCGCCACCTCAGCCGCGAGGGCTTGGTCATTCGATGGCTGGGTGGCCTGGGTGCGGTGATCCCGCTGCTCGCCCTCGTGTTCGTGCTGGCGACGCTGTTGATCGAGGCGCTGCCGGCGATCCGGGTCAACGGGCCGCACTTCGTGACCGGCACCGAATGGAACATGGGCAACACCTACGGCGCCAACGAAACCACCGACGGTGTGGCCCATCCGGCCGGCGCCTATTACGGCGCACTGCCCCTGATCGTGGGCACCCTGGCCAGCTCGGCGATAGCCCTGCTCGTCGCCGTGCCGGTCTCGATCGGGGCCGCGTTCGCGATCGCGCAGCGGTTGCCCAAGCGTCTCGCAGCAGCGGTCGGCATGGTGCTGGAATTGCTCGCCGGAATCCCCAGCGTCGTCGTCGGGCTGTGGGGCGCGATGACGTTCGGGCCCTTCATCGCCCACCACGTCGCCCCGGTGATCGCCCGCAACGCTCCCGACGTCCCGGTGCTCGGCTACTTCCGCGGCGACACCGGCAACGGAGAAGGCATGTTGATATCCGGTCTGGTGCTGGCGGTGATGGTCATCCCGATCATCGCCAGCACCACCCGCGACCTGATCCGCCAGGTGCCGTCGCTGCCGCGCGAGGGCGCCATCGCGCTGGGCATGTCGGAGTGGGAGTGCGTGCGCCGGGTGACGCTGCCGTGGGTGTCCAGCGGCGTCATCGGCGCCGTGGTGTTGGGGCTCGGGCGCGCGCTGGGCGAGACGATGGCCGTGGCGATGGTCTCCGGCGCGATGTTGGGTGCGATGCCGGCCAACATCTACTCGACCATGACCACGATCGCGGCGACCATCGTGTCGCAACTGGATTCGGCGATGACGGACTCCACCAACTTCGCGGTGCAGACCCTCGCCGAGGCGGGGCTGGTGCTCATGGTGATCACGCTACTGACCAACATCGCCGCTCGGGCACTGGTGCGCCGGACGTCGGGCACCGCGCTGCCGGTCGGCCGGGGTATCTGAGGGTGAACGAATCGGTGGCTGACACGACCGGCGGGATATCGGCGTCCCCGCCGCGACGGGCTGTCGCGGCGCGGCGCAGGATCGTCGACACGCTGTTCTGGGCGGCCTGCTTGTGCTGTCTGGCCCTGGTGATCCTCCCGACGCTGTGGATGCTGATCGGCGTCCTCGGCCGCGCCCTGCCGGTGTTCCACTTCAGCGTGCTGGTGCAGGACAGCAAGGGCAGTGGCGGCGGCCTGCGCAACGCCATCATCGGCACCGCGGTCCTCGGCCTCGGGGTCGTGCTGGTGGGTGGCACCGTCAGCGTGCTGGCGGGCATTTACATTTCCGAGTTCGCCACCGGCCGAACGCGTTCGGTGTTGCGCGGCGCCTACGAGGTGTTGTCCGGCATCCCCTCCATCGTGCTCGGCTATGTCGGGTACCTGGCGCTCGTCGTGTACTTCGACTGGGGATTCTCGCTGGCGGCCGGGGTGCTGGTGCTGTCGGTGATGAGCATCCCCTACATCGCCAAGGCCACCGAGTCCTCCCTCGGCCAGGTGCCGACGTCGTATCGGGAGGGCGCCGAAGCGCTCGGGTTGCCGACCGGCTGGGTGCTGCGCAGGATCGTGCTGAAAAGCGCGCTGCCCGGGATCGTCACCGGCATGCTGGTGGCGCTGGCGCTGGCGATCGGGGAGACGGCGCCCATGCTCTACACCGCCGGCTGGTCCGATTCGCCCCCGACCGGAGCGCTCACCGGTTCGCCGGTGGCGTACCTGACGTATCCGATCTGGACGTTCTACAACCAGCCGTCCCGGTCGGCGCAGAACCTGTCCTACGAATCGGCTTTTCTGCTGATCGTCTTCCTGCTCGTGCTGATCGCCCTCGGGCGGCTGGTCACCTGGCTGGCCGGCCGGCACTCGGAGTCGTGAGCGCAGGCGCCCTCACAGACCCGGCAGGCGCACCACCTGGATGAAGAACTCGTCGATCTGGCGGACCGCGTTGATGAACTGGTCGAGGTCGACGGGCTTGGTGACGTAGGCGTTGGCGTGCAACTGGTAGCTGCGCAGGATGTCCTCCTCGGCCGAGGAGGTGGTGAGCACGACCACCGGGATGCGCGCCAGGCCGGGGTCGGACTTGACCTGCTCGAGCAGTTGGCGGCCGTCGTACTTGGGCAGGTTCAGGTCGAGCAGGATCAGGTCGGGCCGGACCGCGTCCCGGAACCGGCCGCGCTTGTACAGGTAGTCCAGGCCCTCCTCCCCGTCGTGCGCGACGTTCAGGTTGTTCTTGAGCTTGTTGTGCTCGAACGCCTCCCGGGTGATCAGCTCGTCTCCCGGGTCGTCTTCGACGAGCAGGATTTCGATCGCTCTCCCGGCCGAGGTCATTGCTGGACTCCTTCTGGCTGTGTTTCGCGCGCGTGATCCGCTCCGGCGACCGGCTCTTCGTTTGCCGGGGCCATGGGCAGGGTGAACTCGAACCGGGTGCCGCCGGTGTAGGACGTGTCGATCCGGATGCTTCCGCCGTGGTGCTCGACGATCTTCTTGCACAGCGCCAGCCCGACGCCGGTCCCGTGGTACGCGTCGCGGCCGTGCAGCCGCTGGAAGATCACGAACACCTTCTCGGCAAACTCCTCCGGTATCCCGATGCCGTTGTCGGAAACCCGGAACACCCACTGGCCCTCGCGGTCACCGGCGCCCGGTTCGCACTCGATGACGACGCGGGGCGGGGCGTCCTCGCGCCGGAACTTCGCCGCGTTGCCGAGCAGGTTCTGCCACAGCATCGTCAGCAGCGTGGGGTCGCCGACGACCCGCGGGAGGGGCTCGCGCGGGCGCACGATCTGCGCGCCGGACTCCTCGATGGCGGCAGCGAGGTTGCCCAGGCCGGCGTCCAGCGCCGTGTCGAGGTCCACCTCGGCCTCCGAGGTGCCCAGGCGCCCGACGCGGGAGAAGGTGAGCAGGTCGTTGATCAGGACCTGCATGCGTTTGGCCCCGTCGACCGCGAAGGCGATGTACTCGGTGCCGCGCTCGTCGAGTTTGTCGCCGTAGCGCTTCTCGAGCAACTGGCAGAACGAGGCGACCTTGCGCAGCGGCTCCTGCAGGTCGTGCGACGCGACGTAGGCGAACTGCTCGAGTTCGGCGTTGGAACGTCGCAGCTCCTCGGTCTGCTCGTCCAACTGCGCCCGGGCGGCGCGCGACGCCTCGAGCTCTTCGACCATCCGACGGCGCATGTTCTCCACGTCGATCGCCATGTCACGAATGTCCTTGGGCCGCTTGGGGGGCGCGATGGTCTCCGCGAAGCTGCCCTCGGTGATCCGCCGGCACGCCGCGGCCAGCTCCGCCAGCGGGCGGGTGACGGTTTGGCGCACCAGCACCCCCAGCACCACCGCGGTGGCGAAGAACACCACCACCAGCGCGATCAGCACGCGGTCGCGCCAGACGTCGGTGTGCCTGAGTTGCTCCGCGGCGTGCGCCCACGCCGCAGACAGGTTCGCGCTCTGCGCCTCGAAAAGCGCACGCAGATGGTCGAACTGGGCCTTGCCGCGCTCGGCCATCCCGCCGTTCGGGATGTTCGGGGCGTTCGGGGCGTGCGGGGTCACGCCGGCGATCAGCGGCTCGGCATAGCTCGAACGCCACTGCGCGGCCGACTGCTCGATCTCGTCGAGGTTGGCGATGAGGTTCGCGCGCGCGCCCAGCCGGTGGCGGATCTCCTCGGCCGCGGCCCGCTCGGCGCGTTGTCCGTCGTAGTAGGGCGCCAGGAACTGACGATCGGCGGTGATCAGGTAGCCGCGAACGCCGGTCTCCTGGTCGCGCAGCCCGGCCTGCAGCTGGTATGCCGCCGCGCGCGCCGGCTGGATGTGGTCGATCAGTTCGCGCGACATCGTGTCGGTGCGGTCCAGCAACACCGTTCCGACCACGGCGCCGACGAGCACCATCACGCCCATGACGAACAGGACCAGCGCCTGCCATCCCCGCGTCGTGAGCTGCGACAGGCGCAGCGGCCGCAACGTCGGCGTCACGCCGTGGTCCGCTCGACGCGCAGCACCGCGATGTCGTCGGTGAGCCCGCCCTGCGGCCGGGCGAGCTTCTCGGCCTCGTCGATGAGCGCGTCGACGAACGCCGGGCCGGGCTGGTTCGCGTGCCGGCGGGCCAGCGCGAGCAGACCGTCCTCGCCGAGGCGTCGGGCGCCCCGCCCCGAATACCCCTCGAACAGGCCGTCGGTCAGCAGCAACAGCCCGTGCCCGACGGGCAGTTCCATGTCGTGGCGCGGCCAGTCGTCGGCCCGCAGCCCCAGGGCCGGCCCCGCCGGCGGCTCGATCCAGTCCACGCAGCCGCAGCCCTGCAGCAGCATCCCGGGGTGACCGGCGCGCACCGTGGTGACGCGCGGGCTGTCCGGTGAGATCGCCAGGCTCAGCACCGTCGCGAAGATACCGGTGCCGCTCCGTTCGGAGTGCAGCACCCGCTCCAGCTGCCGCATCAGGTCGACGCCGTGCAACCCGGCGAAGGTCAGCGCGCGGAACGCGATCCGCAGGGCCGCGCCCAGGGCCGCCTCGTGCGGGCCGTGCCCGGCGACGTCGCCGATCAGCACGTGCACGGTGCGGTCTGGCGTCTGCACGACGTCGTAGAAGTCCCCGCACAGCAGCGCGTCCTCCCGGCTGGGCCGGTACCGCGCGACGATCTCGACTCCCGAGTTGTCGTGCAGCAGCGGGGAGGGCAGCAGACCGCGTTCCAGCAGTGCGTTCTCGCGGGCGCGCAGCCGGCTGGCGTGCAGGTCGGCGGCGATGAGCTCGGCCCGTTTGCGCTCGATCGCGTACAGCAGCGCCCGCCGCAGCATCTCCGGTTCGACCCGGCCCTTGACCAGGTAGTCCTGGGCGCCGGCCGCGACGGCGGACGCGCCGAAGTACTCGTCGTTGAGGCCGGTCAGCACCACGATCGGGACCGTGGCGTCGCGTTTGGCGATGCGGTCCAGGGCGTCGATCCCGTTGGCGTCCGGCAGGTGCAGGTCCAGCAGCACACAGTCCGGTCGGGCGGCCGCGAGCTCACGCTCGGCGTGCGCCATGGACTGGGCCCACACCACCCGGATGTCGGCGACCGCGTCCGCGATGAGGTCCTCGACGAGCACCGCGTCGGCCCGGTCGTCTTCGACCAGCAACAGCGACAACGACTGCCAATGGTCCACCGCGGTAACTGGAGCGCGCACTGGGATCACTTCCGGTCATCCGCGGGTGGTGAGGGGTGAGCACCTTTTTTACTCCGCCCCCCTTGGCCGCGGTAGCCATTAGCTCTGTGGCGACGTTCCGACCGCAGAGCCGGTGCGCCGCCGAAGGCCTTCCCACCGGCTTACCACCCCGAATGGTTGCCGTGGGTGATCCTATGCGGTGTGCCGGGGCTTTCCCAATATCGGCCCCGCGAATGGCCCCACCAACGGCCCCACCAACGGTGGCGTCAGCGCAGCAGTGCGCGCGACATCACCACACGCTGAATCTGGTTGGTGCCCTCGTAGATCTGGGTGATCTTGGCGTCGCGCATCATCCGCTCGACGGGGAAGTCCCTGGTGTAGCCGTAACCGCCGAACAGCTGCACCGCGTCGGTGGTCACCTCCATCGCGACGTCGGAGGCAAAGCACTTCGACGCCGCCGAGATGAAGCCCAGGTTGGATTCACCGCGCTCGGCGCGCGCGGCGGCCGCATACACCATCAGCCGGGCGGCCTCGACCTTCATCGCCATGTCGGCCAGCATGAACTGCACACCCTGGTTGTCGCTGACCGGCCGGCCGAACTGCTTGCGCTCCTTGGTGTAGGCGATCGCGGCGTCCACCGCCCCCTGGGCGATGCCCACGGCCTGCGCCCCGATCGTGGGCCGGGTGTGGTCGAGGGTGGCCAGCGCCGTCTTGAAACCCGTACCCGGCTCCCCGATGATCCGATCCCCCGGGATGCGGCAGTTCTCGAAGTACAACTCGGTCGTCGGCGAGCCCTTGATCCCGAGCTTGCGCTCCTTGGGCCCGACGGTGAAGCCCTCGTCGTCGGCATGCACCATGAACGACGAGATCCCGTTGGCACCCTTGTCCGGGTCGGTCACCGCCATCACCGTGTACCAGCTCGACACCCCGCCGTTGGTGATCCAGCACTTGGCGCCGTTGAGGATCCAGTCGTCCCCGTCGGCCCTGGCCCGCGTGCGCATCGCCGCCGCGTCGCTGCCGGCCTCGCGCTCGGAAAGCGCATACGACGCCATCGCGGCACCCTCGGCGATCGAGGGCAACACCTGCTTTTTCAGCTCCTCGGAACCCCGCAGGATCAGCCCCATCGTGCCCAGCTTGTTGACCGCGGGGATCAACGACGCCGACGCGTCGACCCGGGCCACCTCCTCGATCACGATGCACGCCGCCACCGAATCCGCACCCTGACCGCCGTACTCCTCGGGCACGTGCACCGCATTGAAACCCGACGCGTTCAACGCGTCCAAGGCCTCGGCCGGGAACCGCGAATTCTCGTCCACGTCGGCGGCGTGCGGAGCGATCTCCTTCTCCGCCAACGCCCGGATCGCCGCCCGCAACTCCCGGTGCTCCTCGGGCAACCCGAACAAATCGAACGACGAATTTCCGGCCCATCCAGCCATCTCAAGCCTCCCTGCGCTACTCACCGGTAACTTTACCGTGCAACCGCTGCACCGCCGCATCCTTGGCCCGCACGCTCTCCGCCAGGCGGTCGGAGAACGCGACGACGCGGGCCCGCAGCGCCGGGTCGGACGAGGCGAGGATGCGCACGGCCAGCAGGCCGGCGTTGCGGGCGCCGCCGATGGAGACCGTGGCCACCGGGACGCCCGCGGGCATCTGCACGATCGACAGCAGCGAGTCCAGGCCGTCCAGGCGCGCCAGCGGCACCGGCACCCCGATCACCGGCAGCGGCGTCGCCGCGGCGACCATCCCGGGCAGGTGGGCGGCGCCGCCCGCCCCGGCGATGATCACCTCGATGCCGCGGTCGGCGGCACCGCGGGCGTAGTCGAACATCACCTGCGGCGTGCGGTGCGCCGACACCACCCGGGCCTCGGCTTCGATGTCGAACTCGGCGAGCGCGTCGGTCGCGTCGGCCATCACCGACCAGTCGCTGTCGCTGCCCATGATGACCCCGACGCGGGGGTTAGCGCTGCTCATGTGGATCCCATCCGTCCGCCCATCGGCCGTGTGCCAGCCAGTGCGCCGCCAGTTCGGCGCGTTCCCGCAGGTTCCCCAGATCCGCCGGATCGGTGCCCAGGAAATTGAGGTGCCCGATCTTGCGGCCGGGCCGTTCGGCCTTGCCGTACAGGTGTACCCGGGCGTCGGGCATCCGCGCGAACAGGTGGTGCAGCCGCTCGTCCATCGACATCGCCGCCGTCGCGGGCGCCCCCGGTCCGCGTGGCGCGCCCAGCACGTTGGCCATCACCGTCACCGGCGCGATCGCGTCGGTGTCGCCGAGCGGGTAGTCCAGCACCGCGCGCAGATGCTGCTCGAACTGGCTGGTGCGCGACCCGTCCATGGTCCAGTGTCCGGAGTTGTGCGGCCGCATTGCGAGCTCGTTGACCAGCAGGGCGCCGTCGGTCGTCTCGAAAAGCTCGACCGCGAGCACCCCGACCACACCCAGCTCGGCGGCCAACCGCAGCGCCAGCCGCTGGGCGGCGGCCGCCGACTCTCCGGCCAGGCCCGGTGCGGGCGCGATCACCTGCACGCAGATCCCGTCGCGTTGCACGGTCTGCACCACCGGCCAGGCCGCGCCCTGGCCGAACGGCGAGCGCGCCACCAGCGCCGACAGCTCGCGGCGCAGCGTCACCCGCTCCTCGACCAGCGCCGGCAGCCCGTCGGCCAGGCACCTGCCGGCGATGTCGCGGGCCTGCCTCAGGTCGCGGGCCATCCAGACTCCCCGCCCGTCGTAGCCGCCCCGCACGGCCTTGACCACCAGCGGGGCGCCGTCGGCGGCGTCCAGCGTGCGCGCGAACGCGTCCAGGTCGTCGATGCTGTCCACCGGCGCGTAGCGCGGCACCGGGGCGCCGAGGGCCTCCAGCCGCCTGCGCATGACGAGCTTGTCCTGCGCGTGCACCAGGGCCTGGGGCGGGGGCGCGACGTTGACGCCCTCGGCAACGAGCTTCTCCAGCAGGTCGGTGGGGACGTGCTCGTGGTCGAACGTCAGCACGTCGGCCCCGGCGGCGACCCGGCGCAGGTCTTCCAGGTCGATGTGCGAGCCGATCACCACGTCGGGGGTGACCTGCGCGGCCGACTCGTCGGCGGCGGTGGCCAGCACCCGCAATGTCTGCCCCAGCGCGATCGCGGCCTGGTGGGTCATCCGGGCGAGCTGGCCGCCGCCGACCATGGCGACAAGCGGGGTGACTAGCGGGGCGACGACGGGGGTGCGGGTACTCGGCACGGCCATCATGGTGTCATGGGCCGGGCCGACCGCGACCGGCGGTGAGACCCGATCGTTATGTACCATTTTGCGTCGATTTTGTGTCCGTCCGTACACTCACGTGTTGTGCCCTTCGCCGATGCCACAATTGCGCGGTTGCCTGACGCCCTTCAGCCCTTCGCGCAACGCCACCACGAGCTGATCAAGTTCGCGATCGTCGGCGGCACCACGTTCATCATCGACTCGGCGATTTTCTACACCCTGAAGCTGACGATCCTGGAGACCAAGCCGGTCACCGCGAAGGTGATCGCCGGCATCGTCGCGGTCATCGCGTCCTACGTGTTGAACCGGGAGTGGAGCTTCCGCGATCGCGGCGGCCGCGAACGCCACCACGAAGCACTGCTGTTCTTCGCCTTCAGCGGCGTGGGCGTGCTGCTGAGCATGGCGCCGCTGTGGTTCTCCAGCTATGTGCTGCAGTTGCGGGAGCCGATGGTGTCGCTGACGTTGGAGAACATCGCCGACTTCGTCTCGGCCTACCTCATCGGGAATTTGCTGCAGATGGCGTTCCGCTTCTGGGCGTTCCGGCGCTGGGTGTTCCCCGACGCCTTCGCGCGCAATCCCGACATGGCCCTGGAGGAGAAAGCCCTGGAGTCCGCCCTCACCGCGGGCGGGATCGCCGAGGTTTTCGAGGACACCCGCGAAAGCGGCCTCCAGATGAGCCCCCAGATGAGCTCCCAGATGAGCTCCCAGATGAGCAATGTCACCCCGTTGCGCGGTTGGCGCAGCCGCAGGGCCGCCCGTTTCGGTCAGCTCGGCGACTCCTCCGAACCCAGGGTGTCGAAGACTTCGTGATACAGCAGCGCGTGGACCTCGCGCAGCCGCGGAATGTCGGAGAACTCCAACGGGTCCTGTGACGCCGACTCGATGATCAGCGTCCCGCACCGGAAGATCCGCTCGAAGAGCCGGTCCCGGAATTCGACGCTGTTGATCCGCGCCAGCGGGATGTCGAGCCCGGTCCGGGTGAGCACCCCGTGCCGGTACATCACCCGTCGGGTGGTGACCACGAAATGCGTCGTCAGCCAGGCCGAGAACGGCCACAGCGTCAGCCGGCCGACGACCACCAGCCAGATCCCCCAGATGACGCCGTAGCTGACGTTCTTGGCGAGCTGGTCCCAGTGCGTCGAGTTGAGGTATCCCGAACCGAACGCCGCCAGCCCGGTCGCGGTGACGAACGCCACGGCGGGCCAGATCAGCCGCCTCCAGTGTGGATGGCGGTGCAGCACCACCTGCTCGCCGGCGGCCAGGGCGTTGTCCGGATAGCGCATGGTCGCGACACTAGCGGCGGCGCTACCGCAGATGCACCACGTCACCGGCCGAGATCACGGCCGTCTGGTGTCCGGTGTCCAGGCACAGCCTGCCCTGGTCGTCGATGCCGGTGGCGGTGCCGACCAGCTCACCGCCGCCCGGCAGGTGCGCGCGCACGCGGGTGCCGATCGTCAGGCTGTGCGCCCGGTAGTCGGCGGCCAGCGCCGCGTCGGCGCCGCGTGCGGCCCGCCACGCAACGATCCGCCTGTCGAGTTCGGTCAGCAACGCGCGCACCAGGTCGCCGCGATCGGCTTCGGCCGCCCCGAGACCGCGCAGCGAGGTGGCGCCCTCGACCCCGTCGGGGGCGCGGGCGACGTTGAGCCCCACGCCGATCACCACCGCCGGGCGCGCCACCTCGGCCAGGATGCCCGCCAGCTTGCCGCGGGACTCCGGCGGGCCCGCCAGCACGTCGTTGGGCCATTTCAGGCCGGCTCGAATGCCGGTCACGGCTGCCACCGCGTCGACGACCGCCACCCCGGTGGCCAGCGACAGCCAACCCCACGCCGCGACCGGCACGTCGACGACGCTCACCCCGACCGACATCGTGATCTGGGTCCGCGGGCCGGCCGACCAGCCCCGGCCGTGCCGTCCGCGGCCGGCGGTCTGGTGCTCGGCGATCAGCACGGCCCCGGCCACGTCGGCCCCCCGGTCCGGTGACGCCGCCCGGGCCAGCAGGTCGGCGTTGGTGGAGGCGGTCCGTTCGACGACGTCGAGCCGGGTCCAGCCCAGCCCCGCCCCGACCAGCCCGGCCCGCAGCGCGGCCGCGTCGAGCGGTGGGTCCGGCGGGGGCCCGAGCAGTTCGCCGTCGCTCACTTTAATTTCTCCTGATTCACGCCCAGCCTAAACACCGGCGCGGTGGCTGCCGATAACATCGACTGCCATGACAAGCGTTACCGACCGCTCGGCTCATTCCGCAGAGCCTGCGAGCGAACACACCGTCGACATCCACACCACCGCGGGCAAGCTGGCCGAGCTGCACAAGCGCCGGGAAGAGTCGCTGCACCCGGTCGGCGAGGAGGCCGTCGAAAAGGTGCACGCCAAGGGCAAGCTGACCGCCCGGGAGCGCGTCTATGCCCTGCTGGACGAGGATTCCTTCGTCGAGCTCGACGCCCTGGCCCGGCACCGCAGCACGAACTTCGGGCTGGAGAACAACCGCCCCCTGGGCGACGGGGTGGTCACCGGCTACGGGACCATCGACGGCCGCGACGTGTGCATCTTCAGCCAGGACGCCACCGTGTTCGGCGGCAGCCTGGGCGAGGTGTACGGCGAGAAGATCGTCAAGGTGCAGGAGCTGGCGATCAAGACCGGCCGCCCGCTGATCGGCATCAACGACGGCGCCGGTGCGCGCATCCAGGAGGGCGTCGTCTCGCTGGGCCTCTACAGCCGCATCTTCCGCAACAACATCATCGCCTCCGGCGTCGTCCCGCAGATCTCGCTGATCATGGGCGCGGCGGCCGGCGGGCACGTCTACTCCCCCGCCCTGACCGACTTCGTGGTGATGGTCGACCAGACCAGCCAGATGTTCATCACCGGCCCCGACGTCATCAAGACCGTCACCGGCGAGGACGTCACCATGGAGGAGCTCGGCGGCGCCCACACCCACATGGCCAAGTCGGGCACCGCGCACTACGTGGCGTCCGGTGAGCAGGACGCGTTCGACTGGGTGCGCGAGCTGCTGGGCTACCTGCCGCCCAACAACGCCACCGACGCGCCGCGCTACGCCGAGCCCCTGCCCGGGGGCGCGATCGAGGACAACCTCACCGCCGAGGACATCGAGCTGGACACGCTGATCCCGGACTCGCCCAACCAGCCCTACGACATGCACGAGGTGATCACCCGCATCCTCGACGAGGACGAGTTCCTCGAGGTGCAGAACGGCTACGCGCAGAACATCGTCGTCGGGTTCGGCCGCATCGACGGCCGGCCGGTCGGGATCGTGGCCAACCAGCCCACCCACTTCGCCGGGTGCCTGGACATCAACGCCTCGGAGAAGGCGGCCCGCTTCGTGCGGACCTGCGACTGCTTCAACATCCCGATCGTCATGCTGGTCGACGTTCCCGGCTTCCTGCCGGGCACCGGCCAGGAGTACAACGGCATCATCCGCCGCGGCGCCAAGCTGCTCTACGCCTACGGCGAGGCCACCGTCCCCAAGATCACCGTCATCACCCGCAAGGCCTACGGCGGCGCCTACTGCGTGATGGGCTCCAAGGACATGGGCTGCGACGTCAACCTCGCCTGGCCGACCGCCCAGATCGCCGTCATGGGCGCTTCCGGCGCCGTCGGCTTCGTCTACCGCCAGCAGCTCAAGGAGGCCGCCAAGGAGGGCAAGGACGTTGACGAGCTTCGCTTACAGCTGCAGCAGGAGTACGAGGACACGCTGGTCAACCCCTACGTCGCCGCCGAGCGGGGCTACGTCGACGCGGTGATCCCGCCGTCGCACACCCGCGGCTACATCGGCACGGCGCTGCGGCTGCTGGAACGCAAGATCTCCCATCTGCCCCCCAAGAAGCACGGGAACATCCCGCTGTGAGCGCCGGGAGCGAGCTCACGACGGGCGACGTCACGACGGGCGACGCGCACCGGGTGCACGAGCCGCACATCCAGATTCTGCGCGGCAAACCCACCGCCGCGGAGCTGGCGGCACTGATCGCCGTGCTCGGCAGCACCGGCGCCGCGCCCCGGCCGCCGGCACCCGAGCGCACCCGCTGGGGCCTTCCGGCCGACAACCTGCGATACGCGATGACGAACTTTCAGCGCCTCACCATGCAGCAGAAAATCCACCTGCAGCATCTGCAGCAGTGACCCGCCTGGTGCTGGGGTCGGCGTCCGCGGGCCGGCTCAAAGTGCTGCGCCAAGCCGGTGTCGATCCGCTGGTCAGGGTCTCGGGGGTCGACGAGGACGCGGTCATCGCCGGTCTGGGCCCCGACGCGCCGCCCGGGGAGGTGGTGTGCGCCCTGGCCCGGGCCAAGGCCGAACGGGTGGCCGGCGAGCTCGAGCCCGCCGTCGCCGCCGATTGCGTTGTCATCGGCTGCGATTCGATGCTGCACCTGAACGGCCTGCTCTGCGGCAAGCCGCAGTCGACGTCCGCCGCGCGCGACCTGTGGCAAGCCATGGCGGGCCGCGCCGGCCAGCTCCACACCGGACACGCTCTTATTCGCTTGCTGGACAACGCGATTACTTTCTCTGCGTCCGAAAACTCTTTCACCACAGTGCGTTTCGGTGCGCCGTCCCCCGACGACCTCGAGTCGTACCTGTCCTCGGGTGAACCCTTGCGCGTGGCGGGGGGATTCACCCTCGACGGCCTGGGCGGGTGGTTCATCGACGGCGTTGACGGCGACCCCTCGGCCGTGGTGGGCATCGGGCTGCCGCTGACGCGCTCGCTGCTGGGCCGCGCGGGGCTGTCGGTCGCCACGGTGTGGGCGGCCAATCCGCCCGCCTGACGCGCACCCGGGCCCGTCGGGCTCCGCGAGACATCATCCAGCGCGACTCCACGCGGCGTGTCGTCGGCGACGTTGATGTGTCGCGGTCGCAGCGCCTCGCGTGAGTAGGCTTTCCGGTATGTCGCTACCTCCGGATCCCAGCCCCACGCTCGCGGCCTACGCCCACCCCGAACGCCTGGTCACCGCCGACTGGCTGTCGGCCCACCTGGGCGCACCCGGTCTGGCGATCGTGGAGTCCGACGAGGACGTCCTGCTCTACGACGTCGGCCACATCCCCGGCGCGGTCAAGATCGACTGGCACACCGACCTCAACGACGCGCCCGTGCGCGACTACATCACCGGCGAGCGGTTCGCCGAGCTGATGGACCGCAAGGGCATCGCCCGCGACGACACCGTGGTGATCTACGGCGACAAGAGCAACTGGTGGGCGGCCTACGCGCTGTGGGTCTTCACGCTGTTCGGCCACCCCGACGTGCGGCTGCTCAACGGCGGCCGGAACCTGTGGCTCTCCGACGGGCGTGAGACCAGCCTCGACGTCCCGACCAGGACCTCCACCGGCTATCCCGTCGTGCAGCGCAACGACGAACCCATCCGGGCCTACAAGGACGACGTGCTGGCGGCGCTGGGCTCCGAGCCGCTGATCGACGTGCGCTCCCCGCAGGAGTACACCGGCGAACGCACCCACATGCCCGACTACCCCGAGGAGGGCGTGCTGCGGGCCGGCCACATCCCCACCGCCCGGTCGATTCCGTGGAGCAGGGCCGTCGACGACAGCGGGCGGTTCCGCAGCCGCGAGGAGCTCGACGAGCTCTACGGTTTCCTGGGTCCCGACGACAAGACCATCGTCTACTGCCGCATCGGGGAACGCTCCAGCCACACCTGGTTCGTGCTCACGCATCTGCTGGGCAAGCCCGGGGTGCGCAACTACGACGGGTCGTGGACCGAGTGGGGCAACACCGTGCGCGTCCCCATCGTGGCGGGCCCGGAACCGGGACAGGCGCCGGGAGCCGTACCGGCCCGATGAGCCTGCCCGCGCCGCTTGCCGAGGTGGTCTCCGACTTCGCCGACGTCGGGGGCCAGGACAAGCTCAAGCTCCTGCTGGAGTTCGCCGACGACCTGCCCGAGCTGCCCGCCGAGCTGGCCGAGGCGGCGATGGAGCCGGTCCCCGAGTGTCAGACCCCGCTGTTCCTGCACGTCGACGCCGGCGACCCGGACCGGGTGCGGCTGTACTTCAGCGCACCCGCCGAGGCGCCGACCACGCGCGGGTTCGCCGCGATCCTGGCCGCCGGCCTCGACGGGCAGCCCGCCGCCGACATCCTGGCGGTGCCCGAGGACTTCTACAACGAGCTCGGTCTGGCGGCTCTGATCAGCCCGCTGCGGTTGCGCGGCATGTCGGCGATGCTGGCCCGGATCAAGCGGCGGCTGCGCGAGTCCGCCCCCCGACCCCGACCC
>NZ_VMQU01000076.1 GCF_007714205.1 Mycobacterium helveticum
CTACCCCGGCCCCAGCGGCGAACGCGCCCAATGGTGGTGGTACCAACCCTTCCAACCCCAACCACCGCCACCATCGAACTAGCGTCGGGAACGGCAGCGCGTCGACACTGAAACGGCTTCGGGCACTAGGGAATTCGTCTGCCCAACCCACCGGGTCTCGACCATCAGAGCGGGCGAACCAGCCCGCACCACCCGCCCGGCGTGGGCGTCACGCCTGAACCGCCGGATCGGAGCGTCCTCGGCCCTGCGGCCCTTACAGCGCCAGATGAAGTCTGAGCGCCTTGTCGAGGTCGGCGAGCTCGGCCGCGGAGATGCGACCGAGGCGACGTAAAAGACGCTGGAATGCAACGGATCTCACTTGCTCTGCTTGCGCCTTGGAATCGGCCGCCAGACCGCTCGTTGCCGCTGACAACAAGACCTGGAAGGGGTAGACCTTGTCGATGCTGCCGGTAACCGGCACGACCGTGACCACGCCGCGGCCGAGCCGGGTCGCCGTGGCGTTGGCCCGATCATTGCTGACGATGACGGCCGGGCGCTGCTTGCCGGCATAAGACCCGCGCACGGGTTCGAGGTCAACCTGCCAGACCTCACCGCGCAGCATCGCTGACGCCGTCGGCGACCGCGGCCTCCCATGCTTGGGCGTGCTGGTCAGCCGACCACTCCGACCACGCTTGGGCGTAATCCTCTTCGAGGGCGGGGTAGCGCAGCAGTTGGACGGCCCGCTGCAAACCTGCTGACCGTGACGGCAAGCCGGTTTTCGTCACGTAGGCGTCCAACACCGCGATGTCCTCGTCGGACAGGCTGACGCTAAGCTTCATACCGCAATGCTACCGTAGTAGCATTGCGGTACTACCTCGGGCGCGACTGCGTGGTTTTTCCGCTTGGCGGCCGGTGCAGGTCGCGGCTGGTGGCAGGTACAGGATTCGAACCTGTGAAGCTTTCGCGACGGATTTACAGTCCGCTCCCATTGGCCGCTCGGGCAACCTGCCGCCAGACAGGTTACAACGAACGGGTAGACAAAGCACAAACGGCCACCACCGCAGGAAGGGACGGATCCCATGGCGGACTCATCGTTCGACATCGTCAGCAAGGTCGACCGCCAGGAGGTCGACAATGCGCTCAACCAGGCCGCCAAGGAGCTGGCCACCCGCTTCGACTTCCGCGGCACCGACAGCTCGATCGCCTGGAAGGGCGACGAGGCGATCGAGCTGACGTCCTCGACCGAGGAGCGCGTCAAGGCCGCCGTCGACGTCTTCAAGGAGAAGCTGGTGCGCCGCGACATCTCGATGAAGGCCTTCGACGCCGGGGAGCCGCAGGCGTCCGGCAAGACCTTCAAGGTCAACGGCACCCTCAAGCAGGGCATCAGCAGCGAGAACGCCAAGAAGATCACCAAACTCATCCGCGACGAGGGCCCGAAGACCGTCAAGACCCAAATCCAGGGCGACGAGATCCGCGTCACCAGCAAGAAGCGCGACGACCTGCAGGCCGTCATCGCGATGCTCAAGAACGCCGACCTGGACGTTGCGCTGCAGTTCGTCAACTACCGGTAGCGGGCCGCGGCTAATGTAGTGACGAGTCCCACAATTCGAGCGAGGTTCACGATGACCGTGACTCCCCGGGAAGCCGTCGGCGGCGCTCCCCACACCAACGGCCAGGGCGACGGCTACTTCGACGTCGTCATCGTCGGCGCCGGAATCTCGGGCATCGACGCGGCCTACCGCATCACCGAGCGCAACCCGGACGCGACGTACGCCATCCTGGAGCGGCGGGCGCAGATCGGCGGCACCTGGGACCTGTTCCGCTACCCGGGCGTGCGTTCCGACAGCAGCATCTTCACGCTGTCGTTCCCCTTCGAGCCGTGGACCCGCCGCGAAGGCGTCGCCGACGGCGTACACATCCGCGAATACCTGACCGCCACCGCACGCAAGTACGGCATCGACCGCCACATCCGGTTCAACAGCCATGTCCGCTCGGCGAACTGGGATTCGGCCACCGACACCTGGACGATCACCGCCGAGCAGGACGGCGCCCGCACGACCTACCGCACCAGGTTCGTGTTCTTCGGCAGTGGCTACTACAACTACGACGAGGGCTACACCCCCGACTTCCCCGGCCTCGACGAGTTCCACGGGACCGTGGTGCATCCCCAGCACTGGCCGGAAGACCTCGACCACACCGGCAAGAAGGTCGTGGTGATCGGCAGCGGCGCCACCGCCGTCACCCTGCTGCCGTCGCTGTCGGACCGCGCCGCCAAGGTGACCATGCTGCAGCGCTCCCCGACCTACCTCATCTCGGCCTCCCGGTACGGCAAGGTGGCCGCCGTTGCCCGAAAGCTGCTGCCCCGCAAGGCTGCCCACCTGGTGGTGCGCATGTACAGCGCGCTGACGGAGGCGGTGTTCTTCGCCCTGTCCCGTAAGGCGCCGCGAATCGTCAGGTGGCTGTTGCGCCGCAAGGCGATCAGGAGCCTGCCCGCCGGCTACGACGTCGACACCCATTTCAAGCCGCGCTACGACCCGTGGGACCAGCGGATGTGCCTGATCCCCGACGCCGACCTCTACCACGCGATCAGCACCGGCCGCGCCGAGGTGGTCACCGACCACATCGACCATTTCGACGCCAGCGGCATCGCGCTCACCTCCGGCGCTCACCTCGACGCCGACATCGTCGTCACCGCCACCGGCCTGCAACTGCAGGCGCTCGGCGGGACCGCGATCAGCCTGGACGGCGTCGAGATCGATCCCCGGGACCGCTTCGTCTACAAGGCGCACATGCTCGAGGACGTGCCCAACTTGTTCTGGTGCGTCGGTTACACGAACGCGTCCTGGACGCTGCGGGCCGACATCACGGCGCGGGCTACCGCTAAACTGCTGGCGCACATGGCTTCTCACGGCTATACACACGCCTACCCGCATCTCGGTGGCGAACCGATGGCCGAGAAGCCGGCCTGGGACATCAACGCCGGCTACGTGCTGCGTTCGCTGCATGCGCTGCCCAAGTCCGGCACCAGGCGACCGTGGAACGTCCGGCAGAACTACCTCGCCGATGCCCTCGACTACCAGTTCGACCGCGTCGAGGAGGCCATGGTGTTCGGCCGGGTCGCCGACCGGGCGGCGCTGGCGGGGTAGCCGCCCGCCGCGGTGACCGTCAGCCGGTGCGGTCGGCCCCCACCGCGGATTCCCCGGGCAGGATCTCCTTGCCGCAGTTGGGGCAGAACTTCTCGGCGGGGTGGTGTTCGGCCCCGCAACTCGAGCAGAAGTGCGGTTGCGCAGACTTCGGCGCCGGAGCCGCGCCGATGAGCCGGGCGGCACCGGCCTTGATGCCCCCGCGGGCGCGGGCCGGTGCGGCGGTGTCGCCGTCGCCGGGGGAAAAAAGCTCGATGCCAGTGGCTTTCGGCGGCGCGTACAGGTGCCACCGGCTCCGCACCACCAGGAAGGTCAAGCCGCCGCCGGCGGCGAGCACCAGCACGACCGCACCGATGACGTACCACATCAGGGTGGTGCCGCGCAGCACCGAGGCATCACCGTAACGCTGGCGCAGGTTCACCGCGCTCGTCTTGAGCTCCACCAGTCCGGGGTAATCGGGCGACATCGCCAGCGCCTGGTCGAAATCGTCGATCGCGTCGGTGTAGCGGCCGGAGTAGAACTGGTCGAGTCCTTTTCGGTAGAAGAGGTCGGCCGGCCCCAGTGTCGCCGTGACGCCCTTGCCGGCCAGTAGCGCGGCCAGGTTGCCGGCCGGCGCGACGAAGTTGAACGGCTGCGGCTCGCCGGCGGGTGAGAAGCTGTTGACGCCGATCACCTTGCCGTTGAGTGCGACGGTGGGGCCGCCGCTCATCCCCTCGGTGACGGGGGCGTCGATCTCGTACTCCGGGACGCTGCCCATGGACGACTTCTTGCTGACCGTGCCGCTCTTGTTCGTCGGGTCCAGCGACGGATCGGTGATCCGTTTCGTGCTCTCCGGGTAACCCACCGCGAGAATCGGGGTGCCGATGCTGATGTCGGCATCGGAGGCCAGCTCCGAGGACGGCATGTTGTGCCGTTCGACCTTGAGGACGGCCACGTCACCCTTGCCGATGGGCCGAAAGTCCACGACGTTGGCGAGCAGCTTCCCGACGACCCGGGTCCCGCTGCCGTACACCACGGTCAGCGCGGGCTGCGGGCCCAGGTCGGGGGCGTCGCCTTCGACTTTGGCGTTCTGCCGCAGCCATTGGAAGACGGCGGCGGGGTTCTGCCCGATCGGCGAGTCCGGGTATTGGATGACGTATTCGTTGGCGGCCCGCTTGAAAATGAGATCTTTGGCGCTGTCCGGATCCACGCAGTGTCCCGACGTGGCCACCCATCCGTCGGGATTGACGACGAAGGCGGTGCAGAACCAGGTCGCGGTGAACGGGATGTTCGAGCCCTCGCCGAACTGCGACAACAGCTGGCCGTTGGGCAACCGGACCTGGCCGTACGCCTGGCCCGCCAGGTACATCACGGCCGGCCGGATGATCGCCGCCGCCCTCTCCTGCGGATTGGGCTGGGGGCGCCCGCCGTCGGCGGAGGCGGTACCCGCGGGCGCCGTCAGCACCGCGAGCGCGGCCGCGGACAGTGCCGCGAACGTCCGGCCCCACGAAGACACGGGCATCGTCCCTCTTTCCCTGGTTCCAGGCCGTACTGCAGACCTCTGACGATCCGGCAGCGCGGTCGGCGGTGCTAGGGACCGAAGTCCCCGGCCCGGGAGTCGTTGGATTCGACTTCGGGTGCCGCGGGGCCGGCGAACTGCTTCTCAATCTCCGGTGTCGGCAATACGCTGATCGGCATGGCAGGTGAAAAGCGCGAACCCAAAGTCGTCGTCCTCGGGGGCGGCTCCTGGGGCACCACGGTGGCGTCGATCTGCGCGCGCCGGGGACCGACACTGCAATGGGTGCGCTCCGAGGTGACGGCCAAGGACATCAACGACAATCAGCGCAACACCCGCTACCTCGGCACCGACGTCGTGCTCAGCGACGGCCTGCGCGCCACCACCGACTTCGCCGAGGCCGCCCACCGCGCCGACGTCGTGGTCATGGCCGTGCCCTCGCACGGCTTCCGCGGCGTGCTCACCGAACTCGCCAGGGAACTGCGGCCGTGGGTCCCGGTGGTGTCGTTGGTCAAGGGACTCGAGCAGGGCACCAACATGCGGATGTCGCAGATCGTCGAGGAACTGCTGCCCGGCCATCCGGCGGGAATCCTGGCCGGCCCGAACATCGCCCGGGAGGTGGGCGAGGGCTACGCCGCCGCCGCGGTACTGGCCATGCCCGACCAGCACCTGGCGACCCGGCTGGCGGCGCTGTTCCGCACCCGGCGCTTCCGCGTGTACACCACCGACGACGTCGTCGGCGTGGAGATGGCCGGCGCGCTGAAGAATGTCTACGCCATCGCCGTCGGGATGGGCTATTCGCTGGGCATCGGCGAGAACACCCGCGCGCTGGTGATCGCGCGGGCGCTGCGGGAGATGACCAAGCTGGGCGTCGCGATGGGCGGGGACCCCGACACCTTCCCCGGGCTGGCCGGGCTGGGCGACCTCATCGTCACCTGTACCAGCCAGCGCAGCCGCAACCGCCACGTCGGCGAACAACTCGGCGCCGGCAAGCCGATCGACGAGATCATCGCATCGATGAACCAGGTCGCCGAGGGCGTCAAGGCCGCCAGCGTGATCATGGACTTCGCCAACGACCGCGGCCTGAACATGCCGATCGCCCGGGAGGTCGACGCGGTGATCAACCACGGCTCCACCGTCGAGCAGGCCTACCGCGGCCTGATGGTCGAGGTCCCGGGGCACGAGGTGTACGGCTCGGGGTTCTGACCGCCGCCGCGGCGCCCACCTACCGTCCAAACATGCGGCCGGGAGTTCCCGGCCTACCCTCGCGCCATCGCCTCCAGCCGGCGGATGCGGTCCTCGATCGGCGGGTGCGTGGCGAACAGCGAGCCGATCCGCTCGCCCGCGCGGAACGGGTTGGCGATCATCAGGTGCGCCTGGCTGGCCAGCTGCGGCTCCGGCGGCAGCGGCGCGGCCTGCACACCGCCGGAGATCTTGCGCAGCGCCGACGCCAGGGCCAGCGGGTCACCGGTCAGCAGGGCACCCGACTCGTCGGCCTGGTACTCGCGCGACCGCGACACCGCCAACTTCACCACCGTCGCGGCGACCGGCCCCAGGAACGAAACCAGCAGCAGCCCAAAGGGATTCTCGCCGTCACGGTTGCCGCCGAACATGCCGGCGAACATGGCCATGTTGGCCAGCGCGGTGATCACCGACGCCATCGCGCCGGCAATGCAGGAGATCAGGATGTCGCGGTTGTAGACGTGGGAGAGCTCGTGTCCCAGCACCGCGCGCAGCTCGCGCTCGGTGAGGATGTCCAGGATGCCGGTCGTGCAGCACACGGCGGCGTTGCGCGGATTGCGGCCGGTGGCGAACGCGTTGGGCGCGTTGGTGTCGCTGACGTACAGCCGCGGCATCGGCTGGTGTGCGGCGGTCGCCAGCTCGCGCACGATGCGGTACATCGCCGGCGCCTGCACCTCCGAGACCGGCTGGGCGTGCATCGCCCGCAGCGCCAGCTTGTCACTGTTGAAGTAGACGTACACGTTCATGCCGACGGCAAACAGCATCGCGAAGATCAGCGCCGTCCTGCCGAACAAGGCGCCGACGAAGACGATCAGCGCGGACATGCCGACCAACAGGACGAAGGTCTTCAGCCTGTTGGCATGCGGATGCCAGGTCATCGGTGTCCTCCTCAGAACACTCGGAAACACTCGGAAAAACTCGGTCGGGGCCGACCACTTCTCATTGAACGCTCGCACGGGCATTCCGAGTTCCGCCGCGTCCGGCGTTCGCTGCTAGCCGTGCCGGCTGATCGTGTAGTCGACCAGTGTCCGCAGCGCGAACCGGCCCGGATTGTCGGGCAACAGGGCCAGTTCGTCGTGCGCCTGCGCCGCAAACTGCGCCAGGAACTGCTTGGCCTTGGTCATGCCCGGCGAGGCCCGCAACAGCGCCAACGCCTCGGCCACCGCGTCGTCGTCCTCGACGGGCCCGGCGAGCAGCTCGCGCAGCCGCGCCGCCTCGGGCCCCGGTTCGCGCAGCGCGTAGAGCATCGGCAGCGTGTTGACCCCTTCGCGCACATCCGTGCCGGGCAGCTTGCCGGACTCGTGGGAGTCGCTGTCGATGTCGATGATGTCGTCGGAGATCTGGAACGCGGTGCCCACGATGCCGCCCAGCCGGCTCAGCCGCTGGACCTGGTCGTCGGCGGCGCCGGAGAACATGCTGCCGAACCGGCCGGCCGCGGCGATCAGGCAGGCGGTCTTCTCGTAAACGACCCTCAGGTAGTGCTCGATCGGGTCGTCGTTCTCGGCCGCGCCGTGGGTCTCGCGCATCTGCCCGGTCACCAACTGGGCGAACGTCTCGGCGATGAGCCGCACCGCCTCCGGCCCCAGGTGTGACACCAGCCGTGAAGCCGTGGCGAACAGGTAGTCGCCGGCCAGGATGGCGACGTTGTTGCCCCAGCGCACATTGGCGGTGGGTGTGCCGCGGCGCACCTCGGCCTCGTCCATCACGTCGTCGTGGTACAGCGTGGCCAGGTGCACCAGCTCGATCACCGCCCCCGCGACCGTCACCTCCTCGGCGTCGGGGCGGGGCCCCAGCTGCGCCGACAACACCGTGAACAGCGGCCGGAACCGCTTGCCGCCGGCGGTGAACAGATGCGTCAGCGAGTCGGTCATCACCGGGTCCGCGCTACTCAGCTCGGTGCCGATGAGCTGCTCGATCCGCTCCACGCCGTCCCGCACGGTCGCCGCCAGCGCAGCATCGCCGAAGTCAACGCCCGCCACCACCGTCGCCGGAGTACTCACCCGACCAAACATACTGGTGTACATGCAGACGAGAGCGACCAGAGCCCTCAAGGCCGACGTGGTGGTCGTGGGCGCCGGACCCGCCGGTTCGGCGGCCGCCGCCTGGGCCGCCCGGGCCGGCAGGGACGTCCTCGTCGTCGACGCGGCCGGCTTTCCGCGCGACAAGGCCTGCGGTGACGGCCTTACCCCGCGCGCGGTCGCGGAACTCGAACGGCTGGGCCTGGGCGGCTGGCTCGACACCCGCATTCGCCACCGCGGACTGCGGATGAGCGGGTTCGGCGGCGAGGTGCAGGTGGACTGGCCGGGCCCGTCGTTCCCCTCCACCGGCAGCGCGGTGGCCCGGTTCGAGCTCGACGACCGGATCCGCCGGTGCGCCGAAGACTCCGGGGCCCGGATGCTTCTGGGTTCCAAAGTGGTTGCTGCCCATCATGATTCGTCGCGGCGGGTGGTGTCGCTGACCCTGGCCGACGGCACGGAGGTGGGTTGTGGGCAACTGATCGTCGCCGACGGGGCCCGCTCGCCGCTGGGCCGCACGCTGGGCCGGCGCTGGCATCAGGAGACGGTCTACGGCGTCGCCGCACGCGGCTACCTGGCCACTCCGCGCGCCGACGACCCGTGGCTGACCTCCCATCTGGAACTGCGCTCCCCCGACGGGGCCGTGCTGCCCGGCTACGGCTGGATCTTCCCGCTGGGCAACGGCGAGGTGAACATCGGCGTGGGCGCGCTGTCGACGTCCAAACGGCCCGCGGAGCTGGCACTGCGGCCGCTGATCTCCTACTACGCCGACCTGCGCCGCGACGAGTGGGGCTTCACCGGCGAGCCCCGCGCGGTCGCGTCGGCGCTGCTGCCGATGGGCGGCGCGGTGTCCGGGGTGGCCGGGCCGAACTGGATGCTGGTCGGGGACGCCGCGGCGTGCGTCAACCCGTTGAACGGCGAGGGCATCGACTACGGCCTGGAAACCGGGCGGCTGGCCGCCGAGATGCTGGACCGCGGCGATCTGTCGCAGGTGTGGCCGTGGCTGCTGCAACGGCACTACGCGCGCGGCTTCTCCGTCGCGCGCCGGCTGGGGCTGCTGCTGACCTTTCCGCGGTTCCTGCCCGCGACGGGGCCGATCGCGATGCGCTCCCCGGCGCTGATGGCGATCGCGGTGCGGGTGATGGCCAACCTGGTCACCGACGAGGACGCCGACCGGGTGGCGCGGGCCTGGCGCGGGGCCGGCCGGTTGTCCCGGCTGGCCGACCGGCGAACGCCGTTCACCTGACCACGAGATCGATTCGTGATCGCGGTGTATAGTCCCGCTAATGAAGCGTACGAGGCTGGTCACGGGCCTCGCCGTGACGGCTGCAGCGATCGCGCTGGCCGCGCCGGCGCAGGCCGACTATGACACCGACTTCAAGAACACCGTCAACGACTTCGGCGTCTACGGCCCCCAGGACCGACTTGCGTGGCTGGCCAAGATCGAGTGCGAGCGGATCGAGCAGGGCGTGGACGGCAACGCACAGCAGTCCGCCGTCTTCCTGCAGCGCAACCTGCCGCTGGGCACCACCCAGGGCCAGGCGCTGCAGTTCCTCGGCGCCGGGATCGACCACTACTGCCCCAACCAGGTCGGCTTCATCCAGCGCGCCGGGACCTAGTTGTCCTAGCGTGCTTGGCGCTCGTCATCGCAGGGGCTTGTAGCCCGCGTGCAACGCCACGATGCCGCCGGTCAGGTTGCGCCACCGCACCGCCGACCACCCCGCCCTGCCGATGTCGTGTGCCAGCGCGCCCTGGTCGGGCCAGGCGCGAATCGACTCGGCCAGGTACACGTAGGCCTCGGGGTTGCTGGACACCGCCCGCGCCACCCGCGGCAGGGCCCGCATCAGGTACTCCTTGTAGACGGTGGCGAACGCCGCGTTGGTGGGCGTGGAGAACTCGCACACCACCAGCCGCCCGCCGGGCCTGGTGACGCGGGCCATCTCGCGCAGCGCCGCCTGGTGGTCGGCGACGTTGCGCAGCCCGAAGCTGATGGTGACCGCGTCGAACACGCCGTCGGCGAACGGCAGCCGGGTCGCGTCACCGGCGACCTTGGGCACCTTGCGGCCCGCACCCGCCGCCAGCATCCCGACCGAGAAATCGGCCGCCACGCACCACGCCCCGGACTTCGCCAGCTCGGCCGTGGACACCGCGGTCCCCGCGGCCAGGTCCAGCACCCTGTGGCCGGACCCGATCCGCAGCGCGGACCGGGTGGCGGTGCGCCAGTACCGGTCCTGGCCCAGCGACAGCACGGTGTTGGTCAGGTCGTACCGGCGGGCGACGCCGTCGAACATCGACGCGACGTCGCGGGGATCCTTGTCCAGAGCGGCGCGACTCACGACTTAGACGCTACCGGGCCCGACCGGCCGTCGCCGTTGGCCGCCCGCACGGATCTCCGGATTTCCCCTCCGGCCTGCGCGGTCGTTACCTAAGCTCAACCCTGCACTTCTCACATGGAGACGCACTTCTCACATGGAGACGCGAAGATCATGGGATTCGGCCGGGTTGTCGGCGGGAAATCCGCATCGCTGCGGCGATGCCGGGTCGTTGCCGGTCGCAACCTGCTGCGCGCCGGCGTCGCGACGGCCACGGTCCTCACCGCGGGCGGACTGGTTTTCGCCGCATCCGCCGATGCCGAACCGGCCGCGGCGGGCGGCGCCGCGCCAACGGTCAGTCCGGGGCGCGCCGTGGGGCAACGCCGGCCCGTCAACTCCGGCACCGACGGCCAGTGCACATGGGGCGCTCTGCAGAAGTGGTTCGAGGCCGGCGGGTACTACCCGGCCCTCGAGGGAAACGCCGCGGACTGGGCGGACTCGGCGCGGGCGCACGGCTGGACGGTCGTCACCGACCCGCAGCCACGCGCGATCGTCGTGTTCCAGCCGTGGCTGCCGGGCGTCAGCCCGTACGGCCATGCCGCATGGGTGAATGCGGTTTCCGAGCGTGGCGACGGCACCTGGGTGAACATCACGGAGATGAACAACGGGAGCCATGGCGGCGCCGGTCAGTGGTGGACCCGCGACGCCAGGAACGTCCCGGGCATGTCCTACATCCTGATGCCCTGACACCCGACGCGGCTCCCGCGTTACGCGCGCCGCCTCCGGCGCGACGACACCTGCGCCCGGGCGAACGGCGGCAGCACCGCCTCGTAGTGGCCGAGCAGCTCGTCGCAGATGACCGGCCAGCTGCGGTGCAGCACGCTGCGCCGGGCCGCCTGCGAGTAGCGGTGCCGTTGGGAGAGCAGGTGCGCGACGGCGGCGGGCAGCCTCGCCTCGAACTCCTTGACGGGCAGCAACAGCCCCGTGCGCCACGGCGTGACGAGGTCACGCGGGCCGCCGGCGTCGGGGGCGATCACCGGCAGCCCCGAGGCCAGCGCTTCCTGCACGACCTGACAGAACGTCTCGTGTTCACCGGTGTGCACGAACACGTCCATGCTGGCGTAGGCCGCGGCGAGGTCCGCACCGTAGAGCGCACCGGTGAACAGCGCCGTCGGCAGCACCGCCCGCAGTTTGGCCGCATCGACGCCGTCGCCGACGACGACGATCTGCACCTCGTCGCCGGCGGCCAGCACGGCGAGCCGTTCGACGTGCTTTTCCGGCGCGAGCCGGCCCACGAACCCGACGATCGGCTTGCCCTGCGGCGACCAGTGCCGCCGCAGCGCCCCGTCCCGCGCCGAGGGCGCGTACCGGATGATGTCGACCCCGCGCGCCCACTGATGCACCCGCGGGATGCGCTGCGCCACCAGCGAAGCCATCGTCGCGCTGGACGGGGCCAGGGTGCGGTCGGCCAGTCCGTGCAGGTGCCGGAACCACGCCCACGCCGCCCGGGTGGTGATGCCGATGCCGTAGCTCGCCGCGAAACCCGGGACGTCGGTCTGGTAGACCGCGACGGCCGGCACCCCGAGACGACGCGCGGCCCGCACGCCGCCGTAGCCGAGCAGCGCCGGCGAGGCCAGGTGGATGACGTCGGGGTCGAAGCCGCGCAGGGTGCGCACCATGCGGGGTGTGGGCACCCCGAGCGGCAGCGTGGTCACCTTCGGGAACATCCGCGACGGCACCCGATGCACCCGGATCCCGTCGTGAATGCGCTCGGCGGGCGGCTCACCCGGCGGGGTGTCGGGCGCTACGACGAGGGCCTCGTGACCCGTCCGGCGCAGGTGCTCGAGCACCCGGACCACCGAGTTGCTGACACCGTTGACCTGCGGGAGGAAGGATTCGGCGACGATCGCGACGCGCACATCCCGATAGTGTCAGGGCCGACTGTCGAGCAGGTTGCCACCGGACATACGTCGCTTGAAATCTGCTGCTCAACACCCCGACGGGGCCGCCGGGGCCGGGTCGGGGCGGTCCAGCCGTTTGTCCAGCACCGCCAGGCCGACCAGCAGCGCCGCCGCGGCCAGCCACCCGACCACCGCGATGGAACCCGCCGGGATGATCGCCAGCCCGGCGTTGCGGTGCTGCACCCGCACCAGGTTCGGGTCGTTCTTGTTGTACTCGACGTAGATGCGCATGCCGGTCGACAACTCGGACGGGTACAGCACGCCCAGCTCGGGCCGGTAGGTGACCCGCTCGGGGGTGACGAACTCGATCGTGGAGCGCCGCGGCCCGGCGCTGAGCACCTCCGCCTGTGCCACCCCCATGTTGTGCCGGATCGCGAGGTCGTCGCGCCAGGCGCCGGCCACCAGCAGCACCGACTGGAGCGTGACCAGACCGGTCACGATCAGCACGGCGATCCGCGCCCACCGCAGCGCCGCGCGCGCCCGGGTCTTCGGCGGTTCGTCGCTGCGGCCGTGGATCAGGATGCGCAGCGCCGCTTTCGCCGAGTTCAGGGTGTCCGGCATCGCACCGGGCTCACAGCGCGGCCTTGATGGCGGCGTGCAGCTGCCGCAGCGAGGACCGGTCCGCCTTGACCTCGAGCACGCGCATGCCCGTCGCGGGTTCGTCGAGGGCCGCGTCGAGTTCGCCGACCTCGATCTGGCGGCTCTCGACGTGGTAGGCGCGGCACAGCGCGCCCACGTCGACGTCGTGCGGGGTGCCGAAGACCCGCGACGACACGTCGGAGAACCGGGGGTCGCCCTGCTCGAGCAGCTCGAAGATGCCGCCGCCGTTGTCGTTGGACACCACGATGGTCAGGCGCTGCGGCGTCGGCTCGGTGGGACCGATCAGCAGCCCGGAGCTGTCGTGGACGAACGTGAGGTCGCCGATCAGGGCGATCGTGCGCCCCTGGTGCGGGCCCTCGCAGGCCCCCTCATGTGCCAGCGCCGCCCCGATCGCGGTGGAGACGGTGCCGTCGATGCCGGCGACGCCGCGGTTGGAGCGTACCCGGATACCCTGCGGGTTCAGCCCGACGAGCGCCGCGTCGCGGACCGGGTTGGAGGCGCCGAGCACCAGCTGGTCACCCGGTCGCAGCGCGCCGACCACGGCCGCGGCCACGTGCAGGCCGGTGGTGAGCGGGTGCGCCTCCAGCTGACCGCGCACGGCCTGGTTCGCGTGCCGGTTCACCTCCGCGCAGCGCTTCAGCCAGGCCGGATTCGGGGTCCCGGTGGTGACCGCCCGGGTGCCGGTGGCCTGCGAGTTGCCGGAGACGTCCGGCCAGCGCGGCCCGGTGGTCAGCGCGTACACCGGCACCTGCGGGTCGGCCAGCAGGGTCGACACCGGCCGGTGCAGCGTCGGGCGGCCGAGCATGATCACCTGCTTGGGGCGCAGCAGCGGCAGCGCCAGCGGGTGCAGCGGGTTGGGCAGCGGGCGGCCGGAAAACGACGTGGGCTCGGCGACGGTCGGTAACTGCTCCAGATTGGGGTGCACGCCGGCGCCGTGCCCGGCGATGACGACCGTGTCGGGTGACAGGTCGATGCCCAGCGGCTGGTCGAACGTCACCGGCGGCGTGTAGGTCCACGGCTTCCCGCCGGGGCGGCCCTGCGGGGTCACCGCTTGGGGTTCGGGGCCGGGCACCAGGGGCTCGCGCAGCGGGATGTCGAACTGCACGGGCCCGGCGTTGGCGGTGCGCGACCCGGTGGCGGCCGCCAGCACCCGGCAGGTGGCCGAGCGCCAGGTGGCGTTGAGCGAGTCCAGCCGCTCGGGCGCGTCCTCGGCCAGGCCCAGGCTGATGGTGGCCCGCACCTGGGTGCCGAAGTAGCCCAGCTGCTCCATGGTCTGGTTGGCCCCGGTGCCCAGCAGTTCGTAGGGCCGGTTGGCCGACAGCACGATCAGCGGCACCCGCGCGTAGTTGGCCTCCACCACCGCCGGGCCCAGGTTGGCCACCGCCGTGCCCGACGTCATCGCGATGCACACCGGTGCGCCGGCGCCGATCGCCAGGCCGATGGCCAGGTAGCCGGCCGTGCGTTCGTCGATGCGCACGTGCAACCGGACCCGGCCGGCGCGGTCGGCGTCCTGCAGGGCGAACGCCAGTGGGGCGTTGCGCGACCCCGGGCACAGCACGACGTCGCGGACGCCGCCGCGGATCAGCTCGTCAACGACGACGCGGGCCTGGGTCGTCGAGGGGTTCACCCATACAGGGTGTCACACGGGCGACGCCGCGCTCAGACCTTGACGCCGGCGAAGAACTGCAGCGCCGCGGAGTTGACGGCCTGCGGCCGCTCCAGGAAGCCCAGGTGTCCGGCGTCGGGGATCTGCAGGTACCGCCCGTTGGGCAGGGCGTCGGCGACCTCCCGGCCCAGATAGGGCGGCGTGACGACGTCGTCGGCGAAGCCGATCACCAGCACCGGGGCGGCGATGCTGCGGTACGCGGGCAACCGGTTGGTCTGCGGCGAGACGTCCAGCTGGCAGCGCAGTCCCGGGGTCTGCTTGATCGGCCAGGTGGAGAACATCGCGATCCAGTCGGCGACGACCGCATCGTCGTTGATCGTCTTGCGCGAGAAGCTCTCCAGCAGCCGCGACCGCGCGTCGTAGGAGGGCGGCAGCTGGGCTCCCGACTCGTACAACTCGATCTCGGCGTCGTGAAAGAACTGGCGGGCATGGTCGAGGCGGCCGCGGGTGGCCATCAGCACGGCGGAGCTGACCAGCTCGGGCCGGACCACCATCAGCTCCTGGGCGATGAACGAGCCCATCGACACCCCGACGATGCGCGCCGGTGCGGCGTCCAGCGACTCGATCAGCGCGGCGGTGTCGGCGACCATGGTCTGCGTGGTGAACCCCCCGGCGTTCTCGGTGGCGCCGATCCCGCGGTTGTCGAAGGTGATGACCCGGTAGCCCGCTTCCAGAAACGCCGGCACCTGATGCGGCAACCAGGTGCGCCCGGGGCCGCCGCGGCCGGAGATGAAGACGACGGACTCACCGGATCCTCGTTCGTCGTAAGCCAGGTTGATCACCCGACCGACGGTACAGGTGCCCGGGTGCGCGGCTTCCCGCTACGCCGAGGGGCCGGCCACGTGACGCCACCAGGGCACGCGGCGCGCGACCGCGATGTCCAGCGCCAGGCGACGGTCGAGCCCGTGCTCGAGTTTCACCAGCAGGGCCAGGAAGACGAGCACGTAGATGATCGAGGTCCCGATGTCGGTCGCGCCGGCGGTGTAGGGTCCGCCGAACCCCTCGGCCGTCGACCAGACGCTCAGGCTGTAGAGCGCGCCGCCGAGGTAGACCGCCCGGCGGGCGAGCCCGGTCAACAGCAGGACCGCGATCGTCGTCTCGGTCAGCGCGATGAGGTCGACCCACAGGCCCGGGTCGGGTCGCATCAGGTGGATCCAGAAGTCGAACCATCCCGTCAGCCAGTGCGGCTGGCCCTGCGCGGCGGCCACCATGCTCGGCAGCATGGTGGCGCGGAACCCCGGCTGCCACTTCAGCCACGCGTCGATCGCCCAGACCACGCCGAACACGATGCGCAGCGCGGTGGCCGCCGTCTCGGTGCGCGGGTTTCCCTTCACATTTTCCACGGCCACTTTTTCCACGGCCACATTTTCCACGGCCATCACGCTACCGATCAGTCGAGCAGCCGGAAACAGGTTGCGACCCGGTCGACCCACCACTGCCGCCGTTCGGGTGCCGCGGCCAGCGCCCGCAGCCGCGCCGGGTCCGGCGTGACCGGCCCGACCGCCAGGGTGCCGTCGACGGGCGGGGCGACGTCCGCCACGTCCTCGCAGAACAGCCCGCCCGTGCCCAGTCCGCAGGCGTGGCCCAGGTGCGGCAGGGCCGCCGCGGCGGTCAGGCCGGCGGCGATGCCGACCGCGGAATCGAGCGCGCTCGAGATCACCACCGGGATGTCGATCTGCGCGGCGATCTTCAGCAGGGCCCAAACCCCGCCCAGCGGGGCAACTTTGAGCACCGCGACGTCGGCGGCGCCGGCGCGGACCACGGCCAGCGGGTCGTCGGCCTTGCGGATGCTCTCGTCGGCGGCGATCGGCACGTCGGGCATGTCGGGGCGGCGGCGCAGCGCGGCGAGTTCGTCGACCGTGGCGCAGGGTTGTTCGAGGTACTCCAGCGGGCCGTCGGCGGTCAGCGCGGCGGCGGCCTCGACCGCCTGCTCGACGGTCCAGCCGCCGTTGGCGTCCACCCGCACGACGTCGACGAGTTCGCGCACCGCGTTGACCCGGTCGACGTCGTCGCGCAGCGTCTGCCCGGGCTCGGCGACCTTCACCTTGGCCGTGCGTGCCCCGGGAAACCGGGCCAGCACCTCGCCCACCCGCGCGGCGGCCACCGCCGGCACCGTGGCGTTGATCGGGATGCGGTCGCGGCGCGGCGGCGGCGGCTCGCGGTAGGCGGCCTCGATGGCCGACGCCAGCCACGCGGCCGCCTCCGACGGCCCGTATTCGACGAACGCCCCGAACTCGCCCCACCCCGCGGGGCCCTCGATCAGCGCGACCTCGCGGGTGGTGATGCCGCGGAACCGGACCCGCATCGGCAGCGCGACGACATGCAGCCGGTCCAGCAGGTCGGCCAGCGGCGGTCTCATCGGCCGTAAACCCGGCGGCCCGCCAGATACGTCGCGCGCACCTCCAGGTCGGCGATGCGCTCCGGCGGCACCGTGCGCGGGTCGGCCGACAGCACCACCAGGTCGGCGTACTTGCCGACCTGAAGCGAGCCGGTCACGTCGTCGGCGAACAGCTGCCAGGCGGCGTCGATGGTCTGCGCGCGGATCGCCTGCTCGACGGTGAGGCACTCCTGCGGCCCCAGCACCCGGCCGCTGGGCGCGGTGCGCGTGACGGCGACGCTGATGTTGCGCAGCGGCTCCTCGGGGGTGACCGGCGGGTCGTTGTGCAGCGAGATGCGCATGCCGGTGGCCACCGCGGAACCCGCCGGCATCCACCGGGAGCCGCGTTCCTCGCCGAACAGGCCGTCGACGATGACGTCGCCCCAGTAGTGGATCTGGTCGATGAAGATGCTGCAGGTGACGCCCAGGTCGGCGGCCCTGCGAAGTTGGTCGGGGCGGATGGCGCCGACGTGCTCGAGCCGCAAACGGTGGTCGGGACGCGGGTGGCGGCGCAGCGCTTCTTCGTAAACGTCGAGTATCACGTCCACCCCGGCGTCGCCGTGCACGTGGCAGGCCATCTGCCAGCCCAGCGGGAAGTAGGCGCCGACGATCTCGGCCAGCTGCTCGCGGGTGTAGTTGGCGTGCCCGCAGGAACCGGCGGCGCCGATCGTGCGGGTGGCGGCGGTGTCCAGGTAGGGGAAGGACAGCGCGATGTTGCCGATCCACGGCGAGCCGTCCACCCAGATCTTGATGCCGACCTGGCGCACCAGGTCGTCGCCCTGCCCGGGCGTCGCGGCGGTGGACATCTGCGGAGTGGACATCTCGTAGGTGCGCAGCCGCACCGTCAGCTCGTCGCGCACCTGCTCGAGCAACGGCGCGAACGCCGGGTCGAACGCCATGTCCGAGCAGGTGGTCAGACCGGCGCGGTTGAGCCGGGCGCACTCGTCGCGCAGCATGCCCGGGTAGCTGCCGGGCTCGATCGCCCCACCCAGCAGCGGGAACACCGCGCCGATCTCCTCGGCGCTGCCGTCGAGTTCGCCGTCGGCGCCGCGGCCGTAGCGCGCCCCCTTGGGGTCGGGGGTGTCGCGGGTGAGCCCGGCGCGCTCGGCGGCGGCCGAGTTGAAGTAGGCCTGGTGCCCGGAGTTGTGCACGATCACCAGCGGGCCGTCCGGCGCGATGTCGTCCAGCCAGGCCGGCGTCGGCCGCGGCAGGCCGGGCTGCAGCAGCGGATCCCAGCCGCTCAGGTAGGCCCCGGCCGGTCCCCTGGCGGCCGTCTCGCGGCGCACCGCGGCCACGACGTCGCCGGCGTCACGCAGGGTCACCGGCCGGATGTCGACGATCCGGTCCGACAGCGCGAGCGCCTCCATCAGCGGGTGCCCGTGCGCCTCGACGAATCCCGGCATGACGCAGCCGTCGCCGAGATCGATCGTCTCGGTGTCGGCACCGATGACGTCGGCGAGGTCGGCGCGGGTGCCGACGGCGATGATCCTGCCGTCGGCGACGGCGAGCGCCTCGGCGGTGGGCCGCGACTCGTCGACGGTCAGAACGGTTCCGGTGACGACGAGCTCAGCCCCAGCCATGAGCGGAAATCGTAATGCCGCGAGGGTATGGCTGACCGGAATTGCAACACGTTCTAGTCTTGCCAACATGAGTGACGAGTTGCTGCGCCATCCGATTCATTCCGGACACCTGACAGTCGGTGCGCTCAAGCGCAACAAGAACAAGCCGGTGCTGCATCTCGGCGACACGACGCTGACCGGTGGACAGCTCGCCGAGCGCATCAGCCAGTACATTCAGGCGTTCGAGGCGCTCGGCGCGGGCACCGGCGCGACCGTCGGGCTGCTGTCGCTGAACCGGCCCGAGGTGCTGATGATCATCGGCGCCGGCCAGACCCAGGGTTACCGGCGCGTGGCACTGCACCCGCTGGGCTCCCTGGACGACCACGCCTACGTGCTGGGCGACGCCGGCGTGACGTCGCTGATCATCGACCCCAACCCGATGTTCGTCGAGCGGGCGCTGGGCCTGCTGGAGAAGGTGCCCGGCCTCAAGCAGGTCCTGACCATCGGCCCGGTCCCCGAAGCGCTGGGCGATGCCGCGGTGGACCTGGTGGCCGAAGCCGCGAAGTATCCGCCGAAGCCGTTGGTGGCGGCCGACCTTCCGCCCGACCACATCGGCGGGATGGCCTACACCGGCGGCACCACCGGCAAGCCCAAGGGTGTGCTGGGCACCGCGCAGTCGATCACCACGATGACCACGATCCAGCTCGCCGAGTGGGAATGGCCGGAGAACCCGCGCTTCCTGATGTGCACCCCGCTGTCGCATGCCGGGGCGGCGTTCTTCGTGCCGACGATCATCAAGGGCGGCGAGCTGGTCGTGCTGACCAAGTTCGACCCGGCCGAGGTGCTGCGGGTGATCGAGGAGCAGAAGATCACCGCAACCATGCTGGTGCCGTCGATGATCTACGCGCTGATGGACCACCCGGATTCGCACACCCGCGACCTGTCCTCGCTGGAGACGGTCTATTACGGCGCCTCGGCGATGAACCCGGTGCGGCTGGCCGAGGCCATCCGCCGCTTCGGGCCGATCTTCGCCCAGTACTACGGGCAGTCCGAAGCCCCGATGGTGATCTCCTACCTGGCCAAGAAGGACCACGACGAGAAGCGGCTCACCTCCTGCGGGCGGCCCACCCTGTTCGCCCGCACGGCACTGCTGGGTCCCGATGGCGAGCCGGTGCCGCAGGGCGAGGTCGGCGAGATCTGCGTGTCCGGGCCGCTGCTTTCCGGCGGGTACTGGAACCTGCCGGAGGAGACGGCCAAGACGTTCAAAGACGGCTGGCTGCACACCGGTGACATGGCCCGCGAGGACTCCGACGGCTTCTGGTTCATCGTCGACCGGGTCAAGGACATGATCGTCACCGGCGGGTTCAACGTGTTCCCGCGCGAGGTCGAGGACGTCGTCGCCGAGCACCCGGCCGTCGCGCAGGTATGCGTGATCGGCACGCCGGACGACAAGTGGGGCGAAGCCGTCACCGCGGTGATCGTGCTGCGACCCGACCATCCCTGCGACGAGGAGTCGGTGGCGCGGGTGACCGTCGAGATCCAGTCCGCGGTCAAGGAGCGCAAGGGTTCGGTGCAGTCGCCCAAGCAGGTGATCGTCGTCGAGTCGGTGCCGGTGACCGCGCTCGGCAAGCCGGACAAGAAGGCCGTCCGGGCGCGGTTCTGGGAGGGCGCCGGCCGCGCCGTCGGCTGAGTTTCTCCCGCGAGCAGACGCAGAAGCCCCCAATTTCGGCACGAAATGGGGGCTTCTGCGTCTGCTCGCCGGGTCAGCGAGCCACGCCGGCCTCGCGCGCGGTCGACTCCAGCGACACCGGCCGGCCCGCCGCGGTGGCGAACTCCCCCGCCGCGACCTCGAGGAGCTTCTCGCGGTTGCGGCGCGCATCGGAGCGGCCTGGTGCTGCCGAAGCGGGGGAGTCTCCGTTTCGGCTGCGCTGCGGGCACCTAGGTCGCCCGCGTCGGCCACGGCGCCATGCAGCTGTGCGAGGGCGTCTCGAGCGCCGACGCGATGGCCCGCCTGGACGCCGTCACCACACCGGGATCCGACCCGTGGGCGCACGGTGTCGAACCCTTCCCGGAGGCGCCGAACGCCTGACTACTGTGTCAGGCATGGCACGTGCAGCAGCCCTCAAGCCGCCCCGGTGGCTGAAGCCGGCGAACCAGGTCCGCGTTCGACGCCGGTCAGCCCGATGACGCCGGACGGCAAGCGCGAGCGGGTCCGGATGGTCGAGCTGCCCGCCGCGGACGCCAGGCCGGTGCTGCGGGCGTTCCCCGCGGAGGTGCCCACCGGCGTCGGTTTCATGAAGCGCTCCGGGCCGATCAGAAACGGGCGCCCCGAGGGGTTCGAGGCGCCGGCCGGGCGCTGGGGCGTCTTCCGGCTCGACCCGCCATGAGCGACAACCCCTTTGACGCGCAAGCCTGGCGGCCGGTCGACGGGTTTGCCGACCTGACCGACATCACCTACCACCGCCACGTCACCGATGCCACGGTGCGGGTGGCGTTCAACCGGCCCGAGGTGCGCAACGCCTTCCGGCCGCACACCGTCGACGAGCTGTACCGCGCGCTCGACCACGCCCGGATGTCCCCCGACGTGGGCGTCGTGCTGCTGACCGGCAACGGCCCCTCGCCCAAGGACGGCGGCTGGGCGTTCTGCTCGGGCGGGGACCAGCGCATCCGCGGCCGCAGCGGCTATCAGTACGCCAGCGGGGACACCGCGGACACCGTCGATGCCGCCCGCGCCGGCCGGTTGCACATCCTCGAGGTGCAGCGGCTGATCCGGTTCATGCCCAAGGTGGTCATCTGCCTGGTCAACGGCTGGGCCGCCGGCGGCGGGCACAGCCTGCACGTGGTCTGCGACCTGACCCTGGCCAGCCGCGAGCACGCCCGCTTCAAGCAGACCGACGCCGACGTCGGCAGTTTCGACGGCGGCTACGGCAGCGCGTACCTGGCGCGCCAGGTGGGCCAGAAGTTCGCCCGCGAGATCTTCTTTTTGGGCCGCACCTACACCGCCGAGCAGATGCACCAGATGGGCGCGGTCAACGAGGTCGTCGACCACGCCGACCTGGAGCGGGTGGCCGTGCAGTGGGCGGCCGAGATCAACGCGAAATCGCCGCAGGCCCAACGCATGCTGAAGTTCGCGTTCAACCTGCTCGACGACGGCCTGGTCGGCCAGCAGCTGTTCGCCGGCGAGGCCACCCGGCTGGCGTACATGACCGACGAGGCCGTCGAGGGCCGCGACGCGTTCCTGCAGAAACGCCCGCCGGACTGGAGCCCGTTCCCCCGGTACTTCTGAGCGGGCTGCCGGGCGCCGACAGTGCGCCACCTACACTGCCCACGATGAGTAAAAGCCCGCTACGCCGCCTCACCGACCAGCTCGTGCTGGCGACCATGCGGCCGCCCGCCGCGCCGCAGTTGCTGGTCAACCGGCCCGCAATCAAGCCGATCGACCTGGCCGGCAAGCGCATCCTGATCACCGGGGCGTCCTCGGGCATCGGGGAGGCCGCGGCCGAGCAGTTCGCCCGCCGCGGCGCCACCGTGGTCGTCGCCGCCCGACGCCGGGAGTTGCTGGACGCGGTGGCCGAACGGATCACGGCCGCCGGCGGCACCGCGCTGCCAATGCCCTGCGACGTCTCGGACATGGACGCCGTCGACGCGCTGGCCGCCGACGTCGAGCAGCGGCTCGGCGGGGTCGACATCCTGGTCAACAACGCCGCCCGGTCCATCCGCCGGCCGCTGGCCGAGTCGCTGGAGCGCTGGCACGACGTCGAGCGGACCATGACGCTCAACTACTACGCGCCGCTGCGGCTGATCCGCGGGCTGGCGCCGGGGATGCTCGAGCGCGGCGACGGCCACATCATCAACGTCTCGACGTGGGGTGTCCTGTCGGAGGCCTCGCCGTTGTTCGCGGTGTACAACGCGTCGAAGGCCGCGCTGTCGATGGTGAGCCGGGTCGTCGAGACCGAGTGGGGCCACCGGGGTGTGCACTCGACGACCCTGTACTACCCCTTGGTGGCCACGCCGATGATCGCTCCGACGAAGGCCTACGAGGGGGTCCCCGCGCTGACGTCGGCCGAGGCCGCCGAGTGGATGATCACCGCCGCGCGCACCCGGCCGGTGCGGATCGCGCCGCGGATGGCGATCGCGGCCAAGGCGCTCGACACCATCGGCCCCCGCTGGGTGAACGCCCTCATGGCGCGCCAGCGCATCCAGCCCAACCGTGCGGCCGGGAACTGACCGCGCCCCGAAACTGACCACAGGCCATCGCCACGCGGACACGGACGTGATAGACACGACGCCATGGAGATCCTGGCCAGCCGGATGCTGCTCCGGCCGGTGGACTACGCGAGGTCGCTGAGTTTCTACCGGGACCGGATCGGTCTGGCAATTTTCCGCGACTATGGCGGCGGCACAGTGTTTTTCGCCGGCCAGTCGCTGCTGGAACTGGCCGGCTACGGCTCGCCGGACCATTCGCGGGGACCGTTTCCCGGCGCCCTGTGGCTCCAGGTCCGCGACATCGCGGCGACCCAGGCCGAGCTGCGGGGCCGCGGAGTGGCGATTGCCCGCGAGGCGCGCCAGGAACCGTGGGGCCTGCACGAGATGCACGTGACCGACCCGGACGGCATCACGCTGATCTTCGTCGAGATCCCGCCTGAACACCCGCTTCGCCGCGACACCCGTGGTGAACGAGAGCCCGGTTCAGGTTAACGACGAGGTAACTTATGGCGACCACTCACGGTACACCCGCGTTTGCCGTCTTCCTGCGTTCGACAATGCAGTCCCCCGACTACGAGAATCAGGCGCTGTGGACATCCAGCTGTTCCTCTTGATCATTGTCGTAATCACGGCAATCGCTTTCGATTTCACGAACGGCTTCCACGACACCGGCAACGCCATGGCGACGTCGATCGCCAGCGGCGCGCTCAAGCCCAAAGTGGCCGTCGGGCTGGCGGCGGTGCTCAACCTGGCGGGCGCGTTCATGTCCACCGCCGTCGCCGCCACGATCGCCAAGGGGCTGATCGACGGGCACATCGTGACGCTGGAACTCGTGTTCGCCGGCCTGGTCGGGGGCATCGTCTGGAATCTGCTGACCTGGTTGCTCGGCATTCCGTCGAGTTCGTCGCACGCGCTGATCGGCGGCGTCGTCGGGGCCACCATCGCCGCGGTCGGCGGGCACGGTGTGATCTGGAAGGGTGTGGTCTCCCATGTGCTCATCCCGGCCGTCGTGGCCGCGATTCTGGCCATCGGCGTTGGGGCGATCGCGACCTGGCTGGTCTACCGGGTCACCCGCGGCCTCGACTCCGCACGCACCGCGGCCGGGTTTCGGTACGGCCAGTGGGGCTCGGCGTCGCTGGTGGCGCTGGCGCACGGGACCGGCGACGCCCAGAAGACGATGGGCATCATCTTCCTGGCGCTGATGTCGTACGGCTCGCTCGGCAAGGGCGCTGTGGCGCCGCCGCTGTGGGTGATCGTGGCATGCGCGGTGTCGATGGCGCTGGGCACCTACCTGGGCGGTTGGCGGATCATCCGCACCCTGGGCAAGGGGCTCGTCGAGATCGAGTCGCCCCAGGGCATGGCCGCCGAGTCGTCCTCGGCCGCGGTCATCCTGCTGTCCACCCATTTCGGCTACGCCCTGTCGACGACGCAGGTGTGCACCGGTTCGGTGCTGGGCAGCGGGCTGGGCAAGCCCGGCGGCGAGGTGCGCTGGGGTGTGGCCGGCCGGATGGTGGTCGCGTGGCTGGTCACCCTCCCGCTGGCCGGGCTCGTCGGCGCGGTGACCTACTGGATCGTCCACCTCATCGGGGGATACCCCGGCGCGATCATCGGCTTCGGGCTGCTGGCCGCCGTCTCGACCCTGATCTACATCCGGTCGCGCAAGGCCAAGGTCGACCACAACAACGTCAACGCCGAATGGGAGGGCAGCCTGACCGCGGGCCTGGATGCTGCGGAGGAGATTCCACCGCCGACCGAGGTGGTGAACCCGGCGGACGCCGGCGGGCCGCCCCGGTCCGGCTCCGATGACCCCACGGTCGGTGCGGGGAACATGTCATGAGCGGCCTGAGCGAGTGGTTCAACTACGAAGCCTCCCTGAAGATCCTGGTGTTCAGCATGCTGGCCGGCGCCGCGCTGCCAGGGCTGTTCGCCCTGGGGCTGCGGCTGCAGGCCGTGGGCGCCGGGGACGTCAGCACCAACGGCGTTGCGCCGCAACGCAACCCGGCACTGACCGCGCTCGCGTGGGTCATCTACGCGCTGGTGGTCGTCGTGATCCTGTGCGCCCTGGCCTACATCTCCCGGGATTTCATCGCGCACCACACCGGGTATCCGTTCCTCGGAGCAAAGACCAAGTAGCATCGGAAGCGGTTCTTCGCCGAAGCCGAGCCCACGCCCGGAACACGTTGCACAAACAGGTTGCACAATGAACGGATTCCTCAGTTCGATCGTGGCCTGGCTGCGCGCCGGGTACCCCGAAGGCGTTCCCCCGACCGACACCTTCGCGGTGCTGGCCCTGCTCAAACGCCGGTTGAGCAACGAGGAGGTCGTCGCCGTGGCCAATGAGCTGATCGAACGCGACGAGCTCGACGACATCGACATCGGCGTGGCGGTCACCCAGATCACCGACGAGCTGCCGTCGCCCGAAGACATCGAGCGGGTGCGGGCGCGGTTGGCCGAACGGGGCTGGCCGTTCGACGACGAGCACAGCAGCGGAGCGCACGCATAGCCGTCCTGAGGGCACTCGGCGTGCCGGCGGGGCGCGCCGTCCCCGTGCTGCTGCCCGCCCTGGAACGGGTGCTGGCCGGGCGCGGTCCCGCGTTGCTGGCCGTACCGGCCGACCCCGACCGAGAAGCGCTGCGCGCGTTGCGGGTCGGCCAGGACATCGACGACGACGTGGCACTCGTCGCGACGACGTCGGGCACCACCGGATTCCCCAAGGGCGCCCTGCTGACCGCCGCCGCCCTGCGGGCCGGCGCGGCGGCCACCCATGACCGGCTCGGCGGGCCGGGCGGCTGGCTGCTGGCCCTGCCGCCGCATCACATCGCCGGGATCCAGGTGGTGGTGCGCAGCCTGCTGGCCGGTGCGGAGCCCGTCGAACTCGACGTCTCCGCCGGCTTCGACGCCGCCGAACTGCCCGGTGCCCTCGGGCGGCTGGGCGCCGGTCGTCGGTACACCTCGCTGGTCGCCGCCCAGCTGGCCAAGGCGCTCGCCGACCCGGCGGCCGCGGCCGCCCTCGCTGACCTCGACGCCGTGCTGCTCGGCGGCGGGCCGGCACCGGATCGGGTCCTGGACGCCGCCGCGGCGGCCGGCGTCACGGTGGTGCGCAGCTACGGGATGAGCGAGACCGCGGGCGGCTGCGTGTACGACGGCGTCCCGCTCGACGGTGTCCGGGTGCGGGTGGCCGGGGACGGGCACGTCGTGATCGGGGGCGCGACGCTGGCCAAGGGCTACCGGAACCCGGTCGTCCCCGACCCGTTCGCCGAGCCGGGCTGGTTCCGCACCGACGACCTGGGTGCCCTCGACGACGCGGGCGTGCTGACCGTGCTGGGCCGCGCCGACGACGCGATCAGCAGCGGCGGGCTGACGGTGCTGCCGCAGCCCGTCGAGGCGGCACTGTGCACCCACCCCGCCGTGCGCGAGTGCGCGGTGTTCGGCCTGCCCGACGACCGGCTGGGACAGCGGGTCGTCGCCGCGGTGGTGCCGGCCGACGGGTGCGCCCGCCCGACGCTGGACGCCCTGCGGGCGCACGTGACGCGCACGCTGGACGCCACCGCGGCCCCCCGCGAACTGCACGTCGTCGACGCGCTCCCGCGCCGCGGGATCGGCAAGCTCGATCGGCGGGCGCTGGTGCGGCGGTTCTCGACCGGTCAATAGGCTTGTCGACCGTGAGGATTGCGCTACGGGCATCGGCCCGGGAGGTGGCGGCGGTCGCGCTCGGGGTCGCCGTGGTGGCGGCCGCGTTCGTGCTGCCGCGCGTGCACGCCGGCGTCAAGCCGCTGCTCGGCGTCGGACCGGAGCGGTTCGCCACGCATGCCGGTGCGGCACCGATCTTCGGGGCGTGGGAAATCCACGCCGGCTGGGGAACCGGGCCGGCCATACTCCTGGCCGTCGCCGCGGTGGTGTGGGGACCCACTGTGGCACAACGGCTTTCGTGGAGGACGTTGACGCTGGGCACCTGGGCGGCCGCGTGCGCGTGGGCGTTCGCGCTGGCGATGATCGACGGCTGGCAGCGCGGCTTCGCGGGCCGGCTGACCACCCGGGACGAGTACCTCTACGAGGTGCCGGGCATCGAAGACATCCCGGCCACGCTGCGCACGTTTGCGGGCCGGATCCTCGACCTGCAGCCGAACTCCTGGACGACGCACGTCTCGGGGCATCCGCCGGGTGCGCTACTGACGTTCGTGTGGCTGGACCGCATCGGCCTGCACGGCGGCGCCTGGGCCGGCCTCCTGTGCCTGCTGGTCGGCTCGAGCGCGGCGGCGGCCGTGGTCGTCGCGGTCCGCGCGCTGACCGACGAGCCGACCGCCCGGCGCGTCGCGCCGTTCGTCGCGGTGGCCCCGACGGCGATCTGGGTGGCGGTCTCGGCCGACGGGTACTTCGCCGGTGTCGCGGCCTGGGGCATCGCGCTGCTGGCCCTGGCAGTTCACGGGACCGTCCGGTTCCCCGCCGCGGCAGCCGCCGGTGCGGGACTGCTGCTCGGCTGGGGTATCTTCCTCAGCTACGGCCTGATGTTGATGGGCCTGCCGGCGCTGGCGGTGCTGGTGTCGGGGGGGGGGCCGCCCGGCGGCCCGCGGGGGGGGGGGGGGGGCCGCGGGGGGGGGGGGGGGGGGGGGGGGGGGGGGGGGGGGGGGGGGGGGGGGGGGG
>NZ_VMQU01000077.1 GCF_007714205.1 Mycobacterium helveticum
ATCGCGGCCGAACACCCCGAGCAGCTGACGGTCGCCAAGCTCGACGTGGACGCCAACCCCCAGACCGCCACCCAGTTCCAGGTGGTGTCCATCCCCACGATGATCCTGTTCAAAGACGGGCAACCGGTTAAACGCATCACCGGAGCCAAGGGCAAAGCGGCGCTGCTGCGCGAGATTTCGGAATTCGTGGGCTGACCCGGGCTAACCCTCTGCGGCCGACGCCGCCTCGATCGCCTCGGCGGGGATGTCGCCGGCGACAGCAGTGGGTTGCACAACCCACTGTGCTGGCATGCCGTCGCCCGCGGGTCAATTGCTTGCCCGGGCCCATAGACTCTGGGGTCATGGCTGGTGTTCCGCTGGACGTGGGGGAGCGGGTTGAGCTGTGCGACCTATTCGACGAACTCGGCCCGTCCGCGCCCACCCTGATCGAGGGCTGGACCGCTCGGGACCTGGCCGCGCATTTGGTGCTGCGGGAACACGACGTCATCGCCGGACCGTGCCTGGTACTGCCCGGTGCGTTTGCGCGGTTCGCCGAGCGGCGCCGGTCGGCGCTGGCCGCACGTCAGGACTTCGCGACGCTGGTCGCGCGGACCCGGTCCGGCCCACCCGTCGGATTCTTCCGCATCGGATGGGTGCGTGCGATGGCCAATCTCAACGAGTTCTTCGTCCATCACGAGGACGTACGCCGGGCGAACGGGCTCGCGCCGCGTGTTCTGGCGCCCGGGATGGACACCGCTTTGTGGCGCAACGTGTGTCGAGGTGGCGGGTTTCTCAGCAGGAGGCTTGGCGATTGCGGGCTCGAAGTGGTGTGGCCGGCCGGTGGCGAGCGGGTCACGGTGCGGACGGGCTCGCCGACGGCTCGCCTCGGCGGGGCGCCAGGAGAACTGCTGCTGTGTCTCTTCGGGCGCCAAGCCGCGGCGCGGGTGGACGTGAGCGGGCCGTCGGAAGCGGTTGCGGCGGTGCGGCGTGCGCACTTCGGTATGTGATTGGGGCCTGCTCAGTCACAGTGGCCACCTGCGTCCCCGGCCCGGGAGAAGCGCTTTTTCGGGCAGATCGGCACACCCGGAGACGTTGTGACGCAAGGGGTTAACCGAACAGCACGTCGGGGTTGAGGATGCCCGCCGGGTCGAAGCTCTGCTTGATGCGGCGCATGAGGTCCACGTTGACCGGGTCTTCGAGTTCGAGGAAGTACGGGGTCTTGGCGCGCCCGAGGCCGTGTTCGCCGGAGATGGCACCGCCCAGTTCCATTGCGAGCGCGAAGATATCGGTCATCAGCTTCTTGCGCGCGGCCGGCTCCTTGCAGAAGATCGCCAGGTGCACGTTGCCGTCGCCGGCGTGCCCGCAGCCGACCGCACCGCCGCCCGCGGCCCCCGCCAGGTCCCGAGCGCCGGCAAGGAACTTCGGCATCGCGCCGCGCGGCACCACGGTGTCGATGATGTCGTCGGCGCCCATCGCCTTGGCCGTCCAGAACGCCTTCTCGCGGGCCTCGATGAGCTTGCGCGCCGAGGCGCCTTCGAGCACATACGCGTCGGCGGCGCCGAGCTCGGCCAGCAGCTCGCCGGCCCGCTCGACGTCCTCGTCGAGCCGGTCGGCCGTCCGGCTCTCGAGCCCGACCACCAGGTACGCCTGGCAGCTGTCGCGGACGCTGTCGGGGATGCCGAGTTCGAGGTTCTGGGTGTGCACGAGCGCGGCCATCGTCATGTTGTCGATGTATTCCAGGATGTAGGGTCCCAGCCCGCTGGCCACGACTATGGGCACCGCCGCCATGACCTGGTCGAAGTCGGCGAACGGGGCCAGCACGGTGGCGCTGTGGTCGAGCCGCGGGTGCAGCTTGACGATCACCTCGGTGGCCAGCGCCAGGGTGCCTTCGGAGCCGACGATCAACTGCGTGAGGTCGTAGCCGGTGGACACCTTGGCGATTTTGCCGCCGGTGCGGATGATCTCGCCGGTCGGCAGCACCGCCTGCAGGCCGACCACGTTGTGGCGGGCGATCCCGTACTTGACCGCGTTCATCCCGCCGGCGTTGGTGCCGACGTTCCCGCCGACGCTGGAGGACAGCTCGCCCGGGTGGACCATGTAGCGCAGCCCGCAATCGGCGGTCGCGGCGTCCAACTCGGTCAGCGTCACCCCCGGTTGCACGACGGCGACCTGGTTGACCGTGTCGACCTCGAGGACCTTGTTCATCCGCTCGAACGAGATCAACAGCCCGTCGGCGCGGGGGATCGCCGCGCCCGACAGGCCGGTGCCCGACCCGCGGGCCGTCACGGGAACCTTGTTGGCCGCGGCGGTCTCGAGGAGCCGCGCGACCTCCTCTGCGCTCGACGGCTTGGCCAGGTAGGCCGGCTTCTGCGGAGGATGCGTCAGCTCCTCGTCGTGCGAGTAGTCGTCGGGGATGGCGTCACCGATCAGTAGGTTGTGCGCCCCGACGATGTCGGCGAAGCGGGTCGTCATGTCGCTCATTGGTTTTCATCCAGTAGGCGCAGCGGGTGCAGGCCGTCGACCGCGCCGACGAACGGCGGGTGGATGCTGTAGCCGATCATGCGTTGGATGTCGTCGGAGACCGTCCGCGCCATCTCGCGCGGGATCGAGAGGGTGAAGGCCTCCATCGGCCGTAGCCACGGTTGGCAGTACTGGGCCGTGACGGCCAGGCGCGCGCGGTCGGTCGTGTTCGCGCCGCCGCCGTGCCAAAGAGTTCCGACGAAGAAGACGCAGGATCCGGCCGGCATCACGACGGGCAGTACGGGGTCGTCCGGCCCGGGCGGGCGCCTGCCCCAGCGGTGGCTGCCGGGATACAAAACGGTGGCGCCGTTGTCGGCGGTGAAGTCGTCGATCGCCCAGATGGTCGCGGCGGCCAGTGGGTCCCGCGGCCGCGGAATCGGATAGAACCCGTCGTCGTGGTGGGCCAGCTGCGCCGACTCGCCCGGCTGAATGTTGATGACCTGCAACGCCGAAAGGAGGTAGTTGGGCATCAGGAGGCGGTCGAGCACCGCCAGCACCCGCGGGTGATCGGCGAGCCGGTCGCACACGCGCGTCCTGCTCAGCACGCTGTAGATGCGCTGAGTGCGCCGTCCCTCGAAGGAATTGCGTCCGGTGGCTCCCAGCCAGGGGGCGACGACGTCGCGAATCTGCTGACACTCGTCTGCGCTGAGCAGGTTCTCCCAGATGACATAGCCGTCGCGGTCGAGGGCCGCCATGTCGGCGTCCACCGGCCCGGAATCCACCGAGGCCCCGCTGCTCGGGGTCCACTTGTGCCGGCCGGCCAGGTCGCCCTTGAGGTCGGCCAGCGTCGTGACGGGGTCGTTGTCGATGCTCATGCACCTGAACATGGACTACATGTGACCGCCGGTCAAGCGCGTCTTCGGGCCACGGAGATAACCTGCGCTGATGCCGGATGTGAGCAGGCCGCTTCGGGAGCGGCTGATCGATTTCGAAGATGTCGAGAAAGACCGTGCCCGGGGGCGCGCCCAGCACGACGTGGCACCCCGACGGAGCCTGGCCCAGTTGGTGCCGGCGAGTCGCGGCGCGACGGAGATCCTCGTCGAGCAGAACCGCGACCGAGTGCCCGAGCTTGTCCCGCTGCGCTTTGCCCGCATGCTGATGGACCAGTTCTCGTTCTATCGCGGGTCGGCTGCGGTGATGGCCGCCGACCTGGCCGCCGGCCCATCCAGCGGCGTGGAGGTGATGTGCGGCGGTGACGCGCACCTGTCGAATTTCGGCGTCTACGCCGCCCCGCAGCGCAGCCTTGTGTTCGACCTCAACGACTTTGACGAGGCGGCGGTCGCGCCCGCGGAGTGGGACCTCAAACGCCTGATCACCAGCGCGATCGTGGGCGGACGCCACGCCGGCTATCCCGAGAAGACGATCCGCGGGATCGCCGCCGAAGCGGTGCGCCAGTACCGCGATGGGCTCGACGCCATGCTCGAAATGGACGTGCTGGGCCGGTACTACCTCCGACTGGAGCCGCAGCGCTACGCCAAGCGGGTCTCCACAGGCTTCGCGGACACGATCGCCGAGACCGCGCGCACCGCGCGCCGGAAGACGTCGGCTCGGGTGTTCGCCCGCATCATGAAGCCCGGACCCGACGGCCGGCTGCGGCTCAGGGAGAACCCGCCCATCCTGGAACACCTGGCCTTCCCCGACGAAACCGTTCTGGCCGACGCCTTCGCCGAGTACCTCACCAGCGTGCCGGCCGACGTGGCGGTGCTGCTGTCGCACTTTCAGCTGACCGACATCGCCCGGCGTGTGGTCGGGGTGGGCAGCGTGGGCACCCGCTGCTACCTGCTGATCCTCACCGGCCCCGACGGCGCTCCCCTCATCCTTCAGGTCAAAGAGGCCACCAGGTCGGTGCTCGAGGAGTACGGACACCGCCGGCAGCCAGAGCCTCTGGCCGCCGCCGAAATGGCGCTCGGACACGGACTTCGGGTCGTCGACGGGCAACGCATCCTGCAGGCGATGTCCGACGTCTTTCTGGGAACCGTGCGCTTCGACGGCCGCGACTATTACGTCCGGCAGTTCCAGGACATGAAGGGCAGCGTGGCGACCGACGGCATGTCGCCGAACGTCTTCCGCCAGTACGCCGGGGCGTGCGCGTTGTCATTGGCGCGCGCTCACGCACAGAGTGTCAACGCCTCGATGCTGCGCGGCTACGTCGGCAACGGTGAGGCGGTGAGCGCGGCGGTCCTGGAGTGGTCGTACTCCTACGCCGAGAAGACGCTCGCCGACTTCCATCAGCTCAAGGCCGCGGCCAAGGCCGGCGAGATCCCGGTGGCCGACGACCCGCTCCGATGAACGGCGAATGTGGCAAAAGATGCTGTGGCACAGCTGCTTTGAGGCGCATTCCCAGCAGTCACAGAATCTGGGGGATGTGCCGATGTGCCCGTTTTGTAGCGACAACGTGCCATCACCATCACCGTGGCGGCCCGCCGCGCCAAGTGTGAGCCGACGCAGCGGTGCGGGCCAGGTCCGAAAGCGAGGTGGAGGTTGCGATTCGGTCGAGGTGGGCCGAACGGTGATGTGAGGGGCGTCAGATCAGCGCGGCTGTACCAATCCGCCTGCCGGATGCTCCTCGACGTTCTTGAGCAGCAAATCGCGCACGGCGGGACGCGTTCCGTACGGTCGCAGCATCGTGCTGGCCGGCCGTGGGCGCACGTGCTGCGGCCACCAGAACCAGCGCCCGAGCAAGGTGGCCAGCGACGGCGTCATGAACGACCGCACGATCAAGGTGTCGAACAACAAACCCAGCGCGATCGTCGTACCCACCTGGGCCATCACCAGCAGCGGGCTGAACATGAACGTGGCCATGGTCGCGGCGAACACCAGACCTGCGGTGGTCACCACCGAGCCCGAACCGGCCACCGCGCGGATCGTCCCCGTTTTGAGCCCGGCGTGGATTTCCTCCTTGAACCGCGATATCAACAGCAGGTTGTAGTCCGAGCCGACGGCCAGCAGCAGGATGATCGCCATCGCCAGCACCATCCAGTGCAACTTCAAGCCCAGGATGTACTGCCATAGGAGCACGGAGAGTCCGAATGAGGCGCCCAGTGACAGCAACACCGTACCGACGATCACGAAGGCCGCCACGGCGCTTCGGGTGATCACCAGCATGATGATGAAAATCAGTGTGGTCGCAGCAATTCCGGCGATCATCAGGTCGATGTTGGAACCGTCGTGCATGTCCTTGTACGTCGCGGCGGTACCGCCGAGGTAGACCTTGGCGCCCTCCCAGGGCGTGCCCTTGATCGCCTCGTGCACGGCCTGCTTGATCGGTTCGATGTGGCTGATGCCTTGAGGAGTCGCCGGGTCGCCTTCATGGGAGATGATCAACCGGACGGCGTGACCATTCGGCGAGATGAACTGTTTGAGACCGCGTGCGAAATCCGGGCTCTTGAACGCCTCCGGCGGAAGGTAGAACGTGTCGTCATTCTTCGATTTGTCGAAGGCATCGCCTTCGGCGGTGGCGTTGTCGGACTGCGCTTTCGCCTGTTCGTCAAGACCCATCGTGGTCGCGTAGTTCGACATGATGGTGTCGAGGTTGCGCTGCTGACTCTCGATCTGCGGCGGTATCAGCGCCACCAGCTTGGGCTGGATCCGATCCAGCTTGTCGAGATTCGCGCTCAAGTTCTCGATGTTCTCGGTCACCTGGTCGATGCCGTCGAGCGCGTTGAAGATCGACCGTAGTGCCCAGCAGGCCGGAACGTCGTAGCAGTGCCTTTCCCAGTAGAAGTAGCTGCGGATCGGCCGGAAGAAGTCGTCGAAGCTGGCGATGTCGTCGCGCAACGCTTCGGTGATCTTCACGGTTTCTCTGGTGAGAATGGCGGTATCGTGCGTGGTGTTGCTGAGGTCCTGGGTCACCTGCATCTGCTCATGCAGCGTTGCCATCGTCTTGCGCAGCTCGTCCGCCTGCTTGAGCAGGTTTGCCGCCTGCTCTTCCTGATAGTGCTGGGTCTGGATCCGCCCTGCGGCTTGCGCACTCATCTGAAAACCGAGGGTGCTGTGGTCGAGCGGCGTGCCCAACGGCCGGGTGATGGTCTGCACCCGGCCGATGCCGGGAATGTGGAAGACCGCCTTGGCGACCTTGTCCAGGACCAGGAAATCGGCCGGGTTACGCAAGTCGTGATCGGTCTCGATCATCAACAGCTCGGGATTGAGCCGAGCCTGGTCGAAGTGCCGGTCCGCGGCGGCATAACCGACATTGGCCGGGGTGTCAGCCGGCAGGAAGTGGCGGTTGTCGTAGTCCGTCTTGTAGCCGGGCAGGGCGAGCAGACCAACCAATGCGACCCCGACGGTCACCGCGAGAACCGGTGCGGGCCAGCGGACGACCGCGGTGCCGATGCGACGCCAGCCCCGGGTCTGCAGCTTGCGCTTCGGGTCGAGCAGCTTGAAGAACGATGCCACCGTCAGGACCGCCGGTCCCAACGTCAAAGCCGCCAACACCGCGACCAGCATGCCGACCGCACAAGGCGCCCCCAGCGACTGGAAGTACGGCAGCCGGCAGAAGCTCAGGCAATACATCGCGCTGGCGATGGTCAGGCCCGATCCCAGCACGACATGCGCCGTGCTGTGGAACATGGTGTAGAACGCTTCTTCGCGGGTCTCGCCGAGACCGCGCGCCTCGTGGTAGCGGCCGACCACGAAGATCGCGTAATCCGTTCCGGCGGCGATCGCCATCAGCACCAGCAGGTTGTTGGCGAATGTGGAAAGCCCCATGACGCCGTAGTTACCGAGCGTCGCGACGACACCGCGGGCCGCTGCCAACTCGATGAACACCATCGCCAGCATGATCAGCATGGTGGTGACCGAGCGGTAGACGACCAGCAGCATCATTACGATCACCAAAAAGGTGATAAGAGTGACGACCGCGACGCCCTTCTCGCCCGCATGGGACTGATCGGCGAACAGCGGACCCGCGCCGGTGACGTACGCCTTGATTCCCGGCGGCGCGGGCACCGAGTCCACGATCTTGCGGAGGGCCAGGGCGGACTCGTTCGCCAGCTCGCCGCCCATGTTGCCGGCGAGGTAAACCTGGACGTACGCGGCCTTTTGATCGTGGCTCTGGGAACCCGCCGCCGTCAGCGGATCACTCCAGAAATCCTGCACGTGCTGAACGTGTTTCTTGTCTTGCTCGGCGCGCCTGACGATCTCGTCGTAGTAGCGGTGCGCTTCGGCCCCGAGTGGCTTGTCGCCCTCCAGCAGGATCATGGCCGAGTTGTCGGAGTTGAACTCTTTGAACGTCGATCCGACCTTCATCATCGACTGAAAGGATGCCGCGGCAGTCGGACTCATCGACACCGAGTGGTTTTTGGCGACGACCTCCAGCTGCGGGGCCACGGTGTTGGTGACGACGACGATGCCCAGCCAGATCAGGACGATCGGCAGAGCAAGCCGATGGATCATCCGCGGCAGGAACGGCGGGATCAGCGGCTGATCGACGCGCGGCGGAGCTTCGCCCGGCGCGCTCATGCGGACTTGTCCAGGCAGTAGACGAAGGCATTGACTGTTTCGTCGGGGGGAGACTGGTTCGGAGCCTTGATGACGTCACCGCGCCCGTCGTGGTTGTTCACGACGAATCGGCAGGCGATCCAGCTGCCGTCTCCTTGCGCCACCAGGTTCGCCGGGATACCGGGCTTCGTTGAACTCAATACTTTGCTCCAGGGCAAGGGCACGTTCAGGGCCTGCTGCGGATGGGTGTTTTCGTCGAGGTAGTTGATGGTCGCCGTGCTGCCCGGTGGGCCCCAGACCTCGAGGGTGATCGTCTTGGCGTTGAACTGGTCGAGGACCTCGCCCGACGTGCCGCCACCGAACGAGCCGCGGTGAACGCCAAAGACGCCGTGCAACCGGTACACCACGAATCCTGAGAGCGAGACGACAGCTGCGATCGTGAGAACCATCCAGAAACGCCCCAGAAGGCCCTTTTTGGTAGCGCGCTGCGGGCCGGCCGTGTTGCCCTCGCTGCCGGCGGAGCCCTGCTTGTCGCGCGCCTCGGTCCGTGCCTCAGTCGTCGTCATGGGCGCTTCAAGTCCTTCATCACGGGCGAAACATTACTTAGCCCATATAACACCTTAGCGATGGCCCGCAGTTTCTTGATCGCGTCGGCCACCGCAGTCCCCCTTCGGCGGCCTTCCCTCGCCCGCGCACCGTTGCAGTTCGCCAAGCCGCAGCGCTCCGCCCTCCTTTGCGAGTTCATGCCGATTCCGCGATGAGGCCGACGCACGTGGCAGTCAGCAGGCGGGTCAGCGCGGACGCGAAGTCCAGATTCCACTCGGGCGGAACCACTTCCGGCTCTTCGGCGTAGACGCCGGTCAGGTGCTCGGGTGGGTTCGCGACTTGCCAGAGCGTGGCCGCCAGCGAGTACGCCGCCAACAGGATGTCGAGCGAACCCGACCGCCCGAGTTCGGGCAGCGCGCTCCCGATCGCATCGGCCAGCGAGAGGGTGGCCGCGGTGCTGATCCGCCTGACCGCGATGACCCGCTCGGGGGCCACCTCGTGTTCCAGATGCAGGTGCAGGTTGGCCAGCAGGTCGCAGAACAACGGATCCTCGGCCAGGGCTTCGGCCAGCGTCTCGGCGATGCGCGAGGGCGACTTCACACCGGGCTCGGCCAACTTCTTCGACACGGTTGTCGACCAGCGCACCCAGCCTTCGGCGGACAGATGCAGCAAGACTTCCTTGTGCGAGGTGAAGTAGCGGCGCATCGCCGAGTAGTGAATTCCGGCGCGGGCGGCGACCGCGGTCAGGGTCACCGACGCGACGCCCGTTTCCATTGCCAGCGAGCGCGCGGCCTCCACGAGGGCCTCCGCACGTTGACGCTTCTCTTCCTCCGTGCGGGCGCGCTGGAACGTGAGTTGCGCCACCGGCCGAGAGTAACGCACATTGCGCGATTTGTATAACGCACACCGCGTGGTTTGTGGGCGGTCACCTACGCGTTGCTCTCCATCGCTTAAAGCCGCGCGTCCTCGCCTGCGACGGCAGCCATCTCCGCGATCAAGCAGTCGGGCAGCCGCTGATCGGAATCAACGACGACCACTTTCGTGCAGCAGAACCAGATCGGCGAACTGTCGAGGGGGGAATTGCCCCGCGACCTCACCGGCACCCTCGGGTCGGTGGATGCCACCGACGGCGGCGGGATCGGCGTTCGAGTTCTCGCGGATCTTCGAGCAGATCGACAGCGCGCCCCCCGGTCTGACGGCCGTGACGGCGTGAAACTGCCCGCACCATCGGCGCCAGCTCAACGAGGAGTCAGAGCATGAGCGACACCCATACCGACGCGACCGACGTCGACAAGTGGGACCGGGGGTCGACCAAGGGCGATGGGGATGGTGCGGCGGGACTCGATGTCTGCCGTCTAGTCTCGCTTCGGTGTGAAGCTGACCGGCAACGTGGCCAGCCCGGTCATGCTCGGGTTGCCCAGGTATTGCCGGACGCCGCTCTCGTCGACCCGGTAGTCGGGGATGCGGTCGAGCACCGCCTTGACCATCACCTCGGCGGCCAGCCGCGCCAGGTGTGAGCCGATGCAGCGGTGCGGACCGATCCCAAAAGCCAAGTGACGGTTGGGCATTCGGTCGAGTGCGATCTCGTCGGGCCGGTAGAACTCTTTCTCGTCGTGGTTGGCCGACAGCCAGCTGATGACGACGCGGTCGTTCCTGCGGAGGCGCCGGCCGCCGATTTCGACGTCGCGGGTCACCGTACGGCTCAGGGTTTGGTTGACCGAGAAGTAACGCAGGAATTCGTCGGTGGCGCTGCGGTAGAGCTCGGGGTGATCGATGAGCTGTTGCCTGAGTTCCCGGTGCGTGCCCAGGTGGAGCAGCGTCAGGGCGGTCTGGGAGGTGGTGGTGTCGACGCCGCCGGCGACGAGGTTCCAGATGATGCCCAGCAGCTGTTCGTCGGTGAGGCGTTGGCCCTCGAACTCGAACTGGAGGAGGAAGCTGGTCAGGTCGTCGGTCGGTTTGGCCTTTCGGGTGGCCGCGAAGTCGAGCACACCTTGCATCAGGGCGGGGGCCGCGGCGAGGGCGCTCGCGTACTCGGGGGTGTCCTGCGGCACGGCCATGACGGAGTGGAACAGGTTGGCGTAGAGGTGCCAGTTGTCGTACGGCAGGCCCATCAGCTTCATCGTGAGGATGGCCGGCACTGGGCTGGCGTAGTCCAGCACGAGGTCCATGCGTCCTTGGGTGATGTGCTGGTCGAGGAACTCGTGTGCCATCCCTTCCATAAACGGCTTGAGTTTCTGGACGGCCCCGGGGGACAGGAACGGGGCCAGGGCGCGCCGCAGCGCCTGGTGGTAGGGGCCGTCGACCTCGCCGATGCCCAGGGCCGGATGGCCTTCGGGGCGCGGGACGCCCATCTCACCCTGATAGCTGATGCCGTCTTCGGCGTCGGGCTCGTATTTGTGGGCGAAGGTGTCGCCGTCGCGGGCGGCCCGGCTGACCGCGTCGTAGCTGCTGAGGTACCAGAACCCGCCGTAGTTGGTGTTCCAGGCGACGGGGCAGCGACGTCGGAGGTCGGCGTTGACGGCCAGCTCATCGAGGTTGAATGTGTCGGAGTGATGGTCGAAGTCGACGACCGCGTCCGGGCTGATGTCTGGGCGTGTGACCATCGGGAGGCCTTCCTGAATAAGCTGTTGTGCATTATTGCGTGTGTGACCTCGAAGCAGGAGCAAGACGCGATAGGGAAGGCGAAATGACCGGTCACCGAACGGTCTTCAACCACGTCGGGTTGTGCGTCGCCGATGGTGAGCGGTCGCGGCGGTTCTACGAGGGCCTGCTGGGGTTTGAATTCTGGTGGGAAATCGCTCCGCCCGACGACCGCACCGCTCAGTTGGTGCAGCTTCCCGAGCCGCTCGGCGTGCACGCGACGTATCTGGTGCGCGACGGGCTGGTGTTGGAACTGATCGACTATTCGAAGCGTCAAGTGCACGCCGGGGCGGAGCGCGTCATGGACCAGGTGGGGCTGACGCATATCTCGTTTTCGGTGTCTGATCTGCCTCGCGTATTGGCCAAGGTTGCGGAGTTCGGGGGATCGGTCGTCGACGCGACGGTGACCGAGCGGTCGGCCATGATCCGGGATCCGGATGGGCAGCTGTTGGAACTGCTTCCGGATGGCTGGCTTTCGGTGTTGCCGCCGCGGCCGTAGGCCGGTTACACGACGCGGGTGTGAAGCACCGAGTAGTTCCTCGGTTGCGATTCTGCGGTCAGTCGGGGTGGTTGGCGTCGTGCCAGGCTTGCCAGATCTCGGGTCGGAGTCGACCGCGGTCGGGAACTTGGAGGTCGACGGTGCGGGCCCAGGCGCGGACCTCGGCGGTGCTCGGTTTCGGCCCCGCGGGTGCCCGGTCGAGCTCAGTAAGATCGACCCTGTTTGGTGAGATGCGCTGCAGGGCAGCGTGTTCGGTGAGCGCCCAGTCGTGGGCGGCGGCGAGGAACCGGTAGGCCCATTCCTCGGCGAGTTGGCGTGTCTCGCAGAACAGCACCGGCACACTGGGCCAACGGACCTGGAGTTCGGCCAGCCCGTCGGCCACGACGGCGGGCCGGACGCGATCGAGCTTGAACAGCTGAGAGTAGCGGTCTTCCACGACGACGGCCGCGCGGGGGAGGGCGGCGAGGTCGGCAACCTGGTAGCGCAGCTTGCCGCCGGTGAGGCTGGCCACCAGGTCGGCCAGGGATTTGCGCTCCACTGCGGCGACCAGTTGGCCGTCGATGATGATCCCGTAGTCGCCGCACGGCAGGGCGCGTTTGACGGTCGTTACCTGTTGGGCGGGGAATCGGTAGGCGTACCTTTCGTGTGCGTCGACGATGATCTGCAGGTCCTCGATGCCGTGGGCGCGCGCGGTCGGGGTGCGCACGTTCGGTCGCGCCTGCTTACGTGTGCGTGCCGACTGCCAAAACACCGCGTCATGACCGCGGGCCTGGGTGAACACGAGTTGGGAACGGTTCTCCCGGGCCCGGTCGAGAACCAGGTCGATCGCCGCTCCGCGTCGGTGGCACGACCGCAACGGCACGCGTTCGACGATCACCACATCGGCCGGCCACTCCTCGAGGTCGACCGGGTGGCAGTACAGCGCCTTGACGCGCGGCCAGGTCCCCGACGTCCGAAACAGCAGGTCAGTGCCGGGCTGCGGAACCCGCAACAGGAACGGCAGCCGGGAGTCGGCGTCCGGGTTGACCGCAATCAACAACTCTGCCACGAGACCAATTTTGCCGGTCCACGCCGGCCGATGGCGGCGCAACCCGCCGAGCGGGCGAGCTCTGCGCACCGAGCACTCCCAGCCGGTATCAGCCCGGCGTAGGCGTCGACCACAAACGCCGTGTAGCCGAACCCGCCGCCCGTCGGCCGTAACAACCGCAATGGTGGTCCGCTCAGGTGAGCAGTCCCCGGATGTCGTCGGCGGTGACCGCGGAGCCGAACGCGTTGCCGTCGTCGATGACGCTGGTAAACAGCTTGGCCTTGCGGGCGTTGAGGGCCACGACCTTGTCCTCGATGGTGTCGCGAGCAATGAGCCGGTACACCATGACGTTTCGGGTCTGGCCGATGCGGTGGGTGCGGTCGACGGCCTGGGCCTCGGTGGCCGGGTTCCACCACGGGTCGAGCAGGAAGCAGTAGTCGGCCTCGGTGAGGTTGAGCCCGAATCCGCCGGCCTTGAGGCTGATCAGAAACACCGGTGCGCTGCCCTCCTTGAACCGCTGTATCGCGGCGGCACGGTTGCGGGTGCGCCCGTCCAGGTAGCAGTAGTCGATGCCCTCGGCAGTGAGGCGCTCGCGGACCCGGCCCAGGAAGCGGGTGAACTGACTGAACACCAGCGCGCGGTGGCCGCCGTCGACGACGTCGCGCAGGTGCTCGGCGAGCGCGTCGATCTTGGCGCAGGCCAGCGCGTCGTGGGCGGGGTCGACGAGACCGGGATGCAGCGCCATCTGCCGCAGCACGGTCAGCGACTTCAGGATCGTAAACCGGTTGCGTTGCATGTCATCGAGCAGGCCGAGGACCTTCTGCCGCTCGCGGGTGAGTCGTTTGTTGTAGAGCGCGCGGTGCCGCGGCGGCAGCTCGATGTCGAGGACCTGCTCCTGCTTGGGCGGCAGTTCGGCGGCCACGAGCTCTTTGGTGCGGCGCTTGACCAACGGTTTGATGCGGCGCCGGAACAGGGCCAAAAGCTCGGCGTCGCCGCTCTTTTCGATGGGCTTGGCGTAGAAGTCGGCGAACTTGGCCGGGCTGGGGAACAGCCCGGGTGCGGTGATCGACAGCAGCGACCACAGCTCCATGAGGTTGTTCTCCATCGGGGTGCCCGTGATGGCCAGCTTGAACGGTGTGGCCAGCTTGCGGGCGCACTGGTAAGTCTTGGAGTGATGGTTCTTGACGTACTGGGCCTCATCGAGGATCAGCCCGGACCAGGTGCGGTCGGCGTGGGAGTCGAAGTCGAGCCGAAACAGCGTGTAGGAGGTGACGACGATGTCGGCGCCCGCCGCCAGCTCGTCAAGGTCGGCGCCGGCGCGGCGCAGCGTGTCGTAGAGCGCCACGACCGACAGCTCGGGCGCAAACCGCGCGGCCTCGGCGGCCCAGTTGGCCACCACACTGGCCGGTGCGACCACCAGGAACGGTGCCATACCCGGATTCTGTTGGCGGGCATGGCAGATCAGCGCCAGCGTCTGGATGGTCTTGCCCAGGCCCATGTCGTCGGCCAGGATCCCGCCGAGGCCGTGGGTGTACAGCGTCGACAGCCAGGAAAACCCGTCGGCCTGGTAGGGCCTCAGCTCGGCGCCCAGGGTGCGCGGCACCGGCACCGGCGCCGGTTCCAGGCCCCTCAGGGCGCGCAGCCCGTCGACCTGGCGGCGCCACTCTTCGGCCTGCCGGGTGACGACGCCCAGTTCGGCCAGCTCATCGAACAGCCCGACCTGGAATCGGCTGATGCGGGGCGGCCCGTCCTCGGCGTCGGTGAGCGCACGGGCTTCCTCGATGAGCCGGCGCAGCTTGACCAGTTCCGGCTTGTCGAGGGCGAAGTAGGCGCCGTCGGGCAGCAGCAGGTGCGATTGCCCGGATGCGATCGCGGTGAACACGCTGACGAACGGAACCTGGTTGCCCTCGATGCTGATCGTGACGCCCAGGTCGAACCAGTCCGTCTCGTCGGGGACCGCGTCCGTCGTCACCGCGATGACCAGGGAGCCGCCGGCCTCGCGATAGTCCACCGGGTTGCCGAGCACCTCGAGGGTGACGTCGGGAAGCTCGCCGAGCAGCGGTTGGATTTCGGTGGCGAACCGCAGGGTGTCCAGCCCGGACAGCGACGTTGCGGTGAGCGTGCCGTCGGCGCTGCGGAGGCCCACCTGCTCCAACGGCGCGTCGATGCTCAAGGCGAGCGCGCTCTCGGCCGGCAGGTCGCGGTAATCATCGAGCCGATGCGCATCGACCGGAACGCGAATATCGTTGTCGGCCAACCGGTATGCCCATTCCCAGGTCAGCTCGAGCCGATGGTCGTCCTGGTAGTCGGCATGCAGGACCAGCGTCGGACCGACGATCGTGGGCGGCGTGAAGGACTCGTCGGAGGAGGTGATGGCCGCGATGCGGCGCAGCCTGGGGTAGTAGTCCGCGGCGAAGCGCGGCGCCTCGCCGGCGGGGATGACCAGCGGCTGGTCACCGAGGGCCATGCGCTGCAACGCCTCTGGCGCCGGTTTGTCCAGGCGGGCCAGCCGCAATCCGCCGTCGTCGTAGACGGCGCCGTGACCCGAGGACCCGATGAACGCCAGGGGCCGTGCCGTCGCGCCGTCGACCCGAAGCGCGGGCGCGACCCTCAGATCGCCGGCGTCGTTGGCGGTCACGTCCAGACACAGCTGCCCCTCGGCGTGGGGCGGCACCTCCCGCAGCGGTCGGGCCTGCAGCAGCCGCACCCCGACCCGGCGCGCCTCGTCGAGCAGCGACCAGAGCTGCGGGGATCCGAATCGCCGCAGCGAGATCGTCTTCCCGTCGTCGTACCCGTAACCACCGTACGAATAGCTGTAGTAGCCAGCCGAAGTCGAGCTCGACGCCCGGTAGGTGGAATAGAGCTCCTGCAGCACCCGAACCTGGGCGTCGGGATAGTTGTGGCGCAGCGCGGGCAGCCTGGCCCAATTCAGGTCGCCGGCCACCCAGCCGCCGCGCTTTCCGGGCCGCACCAGCCGCGCGTCGAGCATCGGCGATGACCCGTTCATCGAGAGCGTCAGTTCAACCGCCAGTGGTGTCTTGGTGTGGTCGTTGGTCGGGACCGGGGGAAGCAGCGCGTCGAGCGATCGGCGCCATGCCGGGGGGGCCTGCGGGGCTGGCGCATGGGCGGGCCGCAGCACCGTGGGCCCGGCGGCGGCGATGACGACCGCCGCGACATGCTTGCAGTCCTCTTCCATCGGGCAGCTGCAGTCCCCGCCGTCGAACGCGTACGTGTCGGTGTCGACGGGCATGAGTTCCGCGGTGGTCAGGTAGGTGCGACCTTTGTTGCCGCGGACGGTGCCGAAAAGCTTTTCGGCGTCGGGGTCCCACAGGCAGCGCAGCACGCGCCCCTCGCGCGCATACGCCATGCCGCGGCGCCAGGTGTCTGCGTCGAGCACTTCGAAGGTGCTGTCCAGATCGATCGACGGATACATCAGCGACTGCATGACCGCACCGTAGCGATGGGGGCCGACAAGAGGGCCCGGCCACGCCGTGGGACGGCCCAAAGTGGGACAGATGAGGTTTGTGAGGCTGCCGGTCTACCGCAACCAGATGTGGTTTCTCTTCCTGGGCAACAATGTCGTGCTGTGCGTGGGCATGTGCGGCCAGATGATCTACGTCCGTGCCGCGACGGTCAACCCGAGATCGGATGCCCGAGCGGCGAGCCGGTCATCGAAGGTCGCGATCGTGGCATGGTGCTGCTCCGCGCTGAGGAGCACGCAGCAATCTGGCATTTTCAGCTTGGTCGAGGCGCGCAGTTCACCGAGGCGGCGGGCGGCATTGGCAGGAAGTTCAAGGCTCCGAATCTGCAACTGTGCCAGCAGTTGTTCGAGGTGGTCGGCCTGGCCGACTCTGGCGGCGCCCACGTAGACCTCGGCAAGGGTGATCACGTTGGCGGCAAACGACTCTGACGCGTGGGTCCTTAGCAGGGCGGTCGCGTCGGCGTGGTGCGCGTCGGCCGATTCGAAATGCCCGATCAACACGCTGGCGTCGAGGGCGATCACTCGGGCCAGTCCTCACGGAGTTCGTCGAGGTAACGGGTTCCGAACACTCCGGCCAGTGCACCGCTGGTCTCTTCGACCGCGTGCCGACGCTCGTCGATGACTGCCGTCTCTTCGCGCGCGAGGGTCTTCTGGCCCGCGAGGATGAGTCGACGCAACAACGCGCCCGGCTTGTGGGCGAGATCGGGCCACGCGCGGCGGGCAACCTCCAGTGCGTCCTTGATGTCGTCGGTCTCCGTGATGGCGTGGCGTCGGTGGTGGGTGGGCATCTGTGTAGTGTAACACCGCCGATAGTGGTGTAACACCTGCGCTGGCGGGCGCCGGGGTGACGCTGGCCATGATCGGCGCCGGGCCGGTGGACGGCTGGCAGCCGTCGCACCCCGAGCACGAGCGGATCTGGTCCGCGTTGGTCGACCACGCCGTCACCCCGGTGTTCCATGTCGCCGACCAGGTGCGCGTCTTCGACGACTGCTGGTATCAGGACGACCCGGAACAGGATCTGGTGCCGGCCACCGAGGCGGTGTTCCTGTGGGTGCCGCAGTTCCTGCTGATGCTCGACGGTGCGTCCGCGTTCACCGCTCAGCTCAACGGCAAGCCGGTGGCCGAGCTGTCCCGTCGGCCCAGCGAGTACTTCCTCGATCACGTTCGGGTGTCGTCGTTTCCCTACGAGAGCCCCAAGCAGCTGGCCGAGACGAGCGGCGACGTGTTCATGTTCTGCAGCGACTATGCGCACTCCGAGGGGACCGCGACCCCGCTAGCGCTAGGTGAAGCTTGTTGCGGCCGAACGAGAATCAGCCGCCCTGATTGACTGGCTCAACGCTCACCCTGACGAAAACCTCGTCACCAGTGCCATCGGCCACCTCGAGCTGATCCGAGCGGCCGCACGGACAGGGTCCCAAGCCATAGCGCTCGCGCGAAATGCCGCGGCCACCATCGACACCCTTGTAGTGACGAATGCGATATCCTGGTAGGCGGCCACGATCCCGCCTTTCGAGCTGCGCACCGTTGACGCGATTTACCTGGCCACGGCGCACGTCCACCGCGAGTCTGTGGCAGCATTCTGGGCTGACGATCGTCGGTTGCTCGGGGGCGGCCGAATCGCTCGGGCTGCTGACCGTGTCCCCGCGGGGCGCTGCGAGCGGCTTCTGGGAGCGCGGCAAGGGCATAGGGCCCGTGTCTGGGAAAGGTCGGCAGCAAGCTCACTTTCGCCGTCCAACGTCTCCTGGTCCCGCAGCCGGCCCGCCAAGCGGCCCCGTGCTCATCGTCCAATCGGATCCCTACAACGCGAGCCGACTTGCCAAAGTGCTCGCAGCGTTGATCACCTCGAACAACGCGCTCGCCGCGATGCACGGCAACGTATTCTTGCCCGCCGCGGTGTCCGGGCTGCGTCGTGATTCGGTCGTCAACGTCACAGCGCTCATCACGTTGAACAAGACGGGCCTGTCCGATTCGGCGGGGCGAGTGCCGCCGAACCGCATGCGCGACGTCGACCGGGGTCCGCGCGGCGTACTCGCGCTGTAGTTGCCGTCATCGACGATGTGCAGATCCAATCGCGCCGGAGTGCCTGAGGCGAAGACAACGCGATGGGCAACTGGGAAGAACCGCCGCCCGATATGCGCCGCCTACGGCCGGACCTCGGTGCTGTGCAGCGGGTCGTCATCCTGCACGAGGTCACCGCGGCGCATCACCGCGGCTGAAGTCTCCGTTGCGCGCACGCGGCGGCCTATGTCGACGGGGCGGAATACAAGATCGCCCGCAACGAGCCGATGCCAGCTTCGCTCGACCGTCGGTCAACAGCGACTCGGAAAGACCTTGCGAGCACATCCACGCCGCGATGGTCGCGGCGGGGCCCTGGGCGCCTCGTCCGAGCCGTCGATGTGATTGATCGCCGCCGAAGGCTCGAACAAACTCATGGCCATCGTCGTCGGCTGATGCCTACGGTAGAGCAGCAGTTTTGCTAACCAGCCCGCGTGGTGTGTCGGTTCGGGTCGGATTCGAAGCGTTTCTTCCCGGAATCATTTGCCGACTTAGTGGTCGGACACGACGTGGCGCCTGTTTGCTGCAGGATGCGACCAAGCGGGAAGGTTTTCCGCTACGAAAAGGTCCATTGTGTCGGACGCATCTCCATGATTTGCTACGAGTCGGCAGGATGGACGGCTACCATGCCGTCCGAGCCCGGCCAGGGCTTCCGTCACGAACCAGCAGGGAGTGATACATCGTGGCCGTCGAGCAGGAGGCTGATCAAGCCGGGTTGGTGCGGAAGGCGATCAACCTCTTCACCTTCCTTATGCGTACGCAGCAGCAGCTCCTGAAGCCCCTGAGGAACGCCGACAAGTACGAGAGACTGCTGTGGTTCGGCGACCTGCCCGAGCATTCCGCCGTGCACCCTGCGCATCGGGTCGCCAACCTCGAAGCAGATATGCCGCTGCTGGCTTTGGACAGGGTGGTGAAGCAGGATCCGCCGGTGGTTCCCGACTGTTTGCGACCATGGGTCAATGGCGCCACAAAAGACTGCGGCCGCGAGCCCTCGCTGCGAGACGCGATCGACATCGAGCAAGCGGCCGAGGGTGATGAAGCGGCGACAAGCCGGCGGGTAGCCCTTGCCGATGCGCCGGACGTTGCCGTCGCCTTCGGCGACTGGCTGACTGATTGGCGGGCGTGGGCGATCGGCGAGCGAGCGAGAAACGCCTACAAAGGCTTATTCGAGATGCGGCTTGCGTCGACAGAACACAGCGAGGAGTTCGAGCTGGTGCTTGGTGTGGGCTGCTTGTCGTGGCGGCCTGAGGGCCACGATCAGGTTTTACGGCACGTGGCGACAGCCCCGATCTCAATCACACTCGACGAGAATTCCGGGACCCTAACCGTCGCACAAGTATTGTCGCCCGACACCGTCTCGATCGAACTGGATATGCTCGATCCTGCATTAATTCCCAGTCCGGCCAGAATCGACGAAATCAGGCAACTAGCAGGCGAATACGACCACCACCTGCTTGACAGGCAAGCGATCGGTTCAATCTGCCGAAGTCTCATTCACTTGCTTGACCCTGACGGGCAATACGACGAGGACACGCTCACGCCACCCAGTGGCGCCAGTCCACAATGCGCGTTTGCTCCAGCAATCATTTTGCGGAGACGCACCAACCGCGGTCTGGTGCTGATTTACGAACAAATCGTCGCGCAGATTCAGGCGTTGGGTGAGGTGCCCAGCGGCATCTTGCCGTTGATCGACCCCGATCGGCAGCCAGAGTCGGCGCCCAGCACGGCAGTCGGCGCGATAGTCAAGCTCGACGACGAAGACTTCCTTCCGCTGCAGGTCAACGAGGCTCAGCGCAGGGTCATCGAGCGAGTCGATGTAAACGCGCAAACCGTTGTTCAAGGCCCACCCGGTACCGGGAAAACGCATACTGCGGCGGCGTTGGTGTCGCATCTGCTTGCTCAGGGAAAGCGGGTCCTGATCACAGCACAGACGGATCGCGCGTTGCGTGAGGTACGGTCCAAACTGCCCCGCGAAATCCAATCGCTGGCTGTCTCGGTCATCGGTCAGTCGCGTTCGGACATGGCCGATCTTCGTACCGCCGTGGAAAACATATCGCGTCGCGCCGACGAATTCGATCCGGCGGAATCGCAGAAGTCGATCGAGCGCCACGTCGCCAAGCTCGACCAGCTGCGGCGAGAACGCGCCGAAACCTACGCAGAGCTCATTGCGATCCGTCGGCAAGAAGTCCAACCGCGGGACGACGGGCCGGAGCACGGCACGTTGGCCGCCATCGCCTACCGCCACCTGCACGAAAAGACGAAATTCGGATGGATCCACGACTTCGGCGTCGATCCGGGCAGAATCGGACAAACCGTCTCGACCGACGAGATCATGCGATGGCGTGAGGCCCTGCTAAATCAGGACTTGATCAACCACGAGGCAGAGGCGAGTGGTCGTCTGCCCGATTTGTCGGCCGTGGCGACGCCCGACGAATACGCAGGCTTGGTGGCTGGCGAACACCAAGCCGCCGCCGACGAAGGCAAGTACCAAAACCTGTCAGCGGATGAGGCCTTCGAACGCGTCCGCTCCTTGTCTCCTGGGCTTCGCGCGGAGCTTCGCTCGAGAATGTGCGGACTCGCGGACCGCGCAATGGTTCTTGAGCGGCATGACGAAGCATGGGTGCGCGAAGCGTTGCACGACGTCCGCAGCGGCAAACAGGAATACTGGGCGGAGCGATCCGTACGGATAAAATCCCTCGCCGACCACGCCGCCAGCCTTTTCGAACGCTTCGGGCCGACGACATGGGTTGAGATCAAAGGTGGAGATTCGGGCGCCCACCAACAAACGGCGAAATCGCTTCTCGCTTACCTAGATTCGGGTCATGAAATCAAAGTTCTTCCCGACGGCCGCCCTAAAATCGGCCGCTTGACTTCGAAAACGATTAAGCTCGCGGAACCGTTTTTCGCCGAGGTGATGGTCGACGGTGTGCCGGCGGTGGCGCGAAATCAGCTAGCCGTCTTCATCGACTGGGTCGAAGCGGACCGTGCCGTCACAGCAATGGATCGAGCCTGGCCGGCCGGTGTGCAGGTTCCCCGCCTCGCGACTCTCCGGCAGCGGCTGTCCTGGCACCGCACTGAAGTCGCGGAGCTAGACACGGTGATCGCTCTCGGTGATCGAATAGCGGCGGAGCGAGAGTGGTTGCAGCACAATGCGCTTCCGGTACCCGACTGGAACAACCTCGCTGACATCCGCCGCTACGCCCAGCTTGCTGACGCAGCGACGGCGGCCGATGCGGCCGCGGCAGCCGCAGCGCCGATAGACGCGCTAGCCGAGTGTCTGCGGGCAGAAGCGCAGTGGCCGAACTCTCCTGCCGTGACAACGCGCTTGCTGCAGGCTGTCGAGCATCGCGATCTCGACGGGTATGTATCTGGCTACGCCCAACTAAAACATCTGCATGAGGTGGCGGAAGCGATTTCGGAGCGTGACCGCATTCGCGCCGAGCTTGACCAATCGGCCCCACTCCTGGCTGACGCCATCGCCGGGACCACAGCAGCACCCGAATGGGACGATCGCCTCTCCACCTATGCGGACGCCTGGCGTTGGGAAATGACCGGACGATGGATCCTTCACCAAGGCGGCGAGGACTCGAATGTCCTCAAAACCCAGCTCAATGTCATCGAGCAGCAGATCAGAAACGAAGTCGAGCGTTTGGCCGCCGAACGGGCCTGGGGACATGCGGTGGCGCCAGGACGACTCACCGGCAGCGCACGAGCGAATCTGACCCAATACGCCCAGTTGGTCTCATCGTTGGGCAAGGGCACGGGGAAGTATGCCGCCAAGAAGCGGGTAGAAATCGCGGAGGCGATGGATCGGTGTCGCCCGTCTGTGCCGGTCTGGATCATGCCGATTTATCGGATTGCCGAACAGGTGCGCGTGCAGCCGAACTTGTTTGATGTCGTCATCATCGACGAGGCCTCCCAGGCCGGGCTCGAAGCCACCTTCTTGCAGTATTTCGCGCCTAAAGTTGTCGTTATCGGCGACGACAAGCAGGTATCGCCGGCTGCTGTCGGCGTTGACCAACAGCAACTCCGCGACCTCGCGAAGTTGTATCTCTCCCATGACGTCTACATTGCGTCGTGGCAGGATCCGAAGCGCAGCTACTTCGATGAAGCAGCGATGCGCTTCGGGGGTCGGATCCCACTGACCGAGCATCGCCGTTGCGTGCCGGAGATCATCGGGTTCTCGAACCGCATTGCCTACGAGCCGGAGGGAATCCCCTTGGTGCCCGTGCGACAATTCGGGGCCGAACGACTCGCGCCGATCAAGGCCGTGTACCTTGCCGACGGCTATGAAGCCGACAACAAGACGAACCCGGTCGAAGCCGAGGCGATCGTCGACCAGATTCGTAAGTGCCTGGCCGATCCACGCTATGACGGCGCGACGATCGGTGTGATCTCGCTGCTCGGTAAGGAATAAGCAAAGCTGATCGAACACCACCTCCTTGACGCTGTTGCGCCGGAGGAGTGGACTGCTCGCGAGCTACGCTGCGGGGACGCATCGGACTTTCAGGGTTCCGAACGCGACGTGATGTTCCTTTCGATGGTGAAAGCGCCCGATCCGGCGCAAAGGATGGGCGCGCTGACTGCAACTATGTACATGCAACGGTTCAATGTCGCAGCGTCCCGCGCGAAAGACCAGATGTGGGTTTACCATTCGGTGCCGCGGTCGGAACTGACCAATACCGAAGACATGCGATACCAGCTCCTCGACTACTGCTATGGCGTCATCAACAGAACTCGTGGTGACTCCGATGCCCCGGTGAAGGGCATCGTGCCCGAGGATATGCGGGTGCCGCCGTTTGATTCGCTGTTCGAACAGCGGGTGTTCAACCGGGTTGTCGAGCGTGGCTATACGGTGTGGCCGCAATACCCGGCACTTGACTACAGCATTGACTTGGTGGTGATCGGCGCCAAGGGAAAACTGGCCATCGAGTGCGACGGCGACTTCTGGCACGGCCCAGCTCAATACGAGGCCGACTTGGCGCGTCAGCGCGAACTCGAACGATGCGGATGGGAGTTCTTCAGGATCCGCGAGTCGGTCTTCTACGCGGACATGGCGGCGACGATGGCGAAGCTATGGGAAACGCTGGACGAGCTCGACATTCGCACGGCGGACTGGATCGACCCGAGTCTTGATGACAACGTCCCAGCCGACACCATCGTCGACGACCCGCTGGCGGTTGCGGACGAGCTTGAAGGCTTCGGGGCCGTGGACGAAGGCTGTGATCAGTCGAATCAGTCGGCAATACAGGAAGTCTCTCCGGCCACCGTCGGTCGGCCGGGGGAGTCGGCAGTCACCTTCTTGGAGCGCGACGGCGGCCGACACCGCGCTGCGGAGCTCGACGACATGGAAGATCGGCAGCCGGCGCAGCTCGGAGTCGGAGCTTCTCAGGACGATTCCCAGATCGCCGGAATCCTGCCGGGCGCAAGCGTCCACATCGCGCCGGACACAGCATCGTCTTTCGTTGAAGTTGTTCCCGTCATGAATACTGCTCGGCTCCGGCCCTATGCTGCATTCGACGAGTCACTACCTCCTATCGGCGAAACCTCCCCGCGTGACATCGCGGCCAACGTCATCCGCATCGTTGCCGCCGAAGGTCCGCTGCTGGGACATCGTCTCCACCATGCATACGTTAAATCATTCGGTGGACACCGCGTCGGGAAGGAAATCGCGCGACTGCTCAACCATGCGATCTCACTGGCCGTGCGGCAGGGCCACATCGTTGCGGATAACCCGCTCAGCGAATCCGGCATAACGCCGAAGACGTTTCGGCTGCCCAGCCAGCCAGAAGTCCTCCCGAGGCAGTTGGGTCCACGAACACTGGACTTGGTCCCACCGGGAGAACTGGCATACCACCTCGCCGAGTTGTCTGCAGCGGACGGTGCCCAATCTGACGAGCAGCTGTTCAGGGCGGTCCTTGACCGGCTTGGCCTTAAGCGGCTCACCGACAATGCCCGGTCGGTCCTGAGTTCTGCGCTCAAACTTGTCACAGTGGACGAAGCCGGAGGGTAGGAAAATTGTGGTCGGACCCTGTCGGCACAATGAGCCACACACCTCGCCATGTATGAGGGCCTCTATGAATCGCTTCTGACGGAGCGGCTGCACCAGGCGCTGGCTGAGCGACCTGATCTGCGTCCCGAGATCGACTCGCTCGATGATGGCGAGCAGTCACTGGCTATCGCGCGGCATCTCACGCCCCTCATCGAACGCTCACTTCGCGCGGCTGGGACTCCGCACGACCGGGTCGACCTAGTACGCCGAATCTTGTCTGCGCTGCCTGACTCCGACGTGATGACTGAAGCCTTACATCAACGTGAGCCTGGGAAAATCGAGCGTCTCGATGAAGTCGTTGCGGCCGACCGGCTCGGCGTCACCCGGTTGCCTCGGCCCGCCACTCCGTTGTCGGACACGGCGTTGATGACCAATGGACACAACGAGCCAACGTTGGCCGCCGAGCTGCGGGCCGAGCTTGCCAGCGCCGACCAGGTGGATTTGTTGTGTGCATTCGTCAAGTGGCAGGGCCTGCGGTTGTTGGATGGGGAACTCAGCGAACTGCGACGGCGCAAGGTGTCGCTGCGGGTCATCACGACGACTTACCTCGGCGCTACCGACGCCCGCGCACTCGACGCGTTGGTTGACGAGTTCGGCGCGCAAGTGCGGGTCAACTACGAAACCCAGCGCACCCGGTTGCACGCCAAAGCATGGTTGTTGCGCCGTGACACGGGCTTTCACACCGCGTATGTAGGGTCGAGTAACTTGTCGCACGCTGCGCTGATCGACGGGCTGGAGTGGAATGTGCGGCTGTCGGCGGTGTCGACTCCGCACCTGTTAGAGAAGTTCCGGGCGACGTTCGAGTCGTATTGGCAGAACCGCGAATTTCAGGCTTACCAGCCGGCCTCGGACGGGGAGCGACTGCGTGCGGCGCTCGCCGTCGCCGCCGGCGGGCGCCAGAAGGACGGCTCCGCAATCATGCTGTCTGGCCTCGAGGTGCACCCCAAGCCGTTCCAGGCCGAAATGCTCGAGGAGCTTGACGCCGAACGGGAGCTGCACGATCGGCACCGGAACTTGGTCGTGGCGGCCACCGGAACCGGCAAGACGGTGGTCGCCGCGCTCGATTACCGCCGCCTTGCGCGCGAACGGCCCGGCCGCGACTTGACGCTGCTGTTTGTCGCCCACCGCAAGGAGATCCTCACCCAGGCGCGGCGCATGTACCGGGAGGTGCTGACTGACCCGACATTCGGCGAACTCTTGGTCGGCGGGGATCAGCCGACCAAGTGGCGGCACGTTTTTGCCAGCATCCAGTCGCTGTCGGCTGAGCGACTCGCCGCCATCGAACCCCGCCATTTCGACGTGGTGGTGGTCGACGAGTTCCACCACGCCGAGGCCGCGTCCTATCGGCGTCTACTCGATCATGTGCGACCCATCGAACTGCTGGGTCTGACCGCAACGCCGGAGCGCGGCGACGGCGTGGACGTTCGCGAGTTCTTCGATTGGCGGGTGGCCGCCGAACTTCGGCTCTGGGACGCCCTCGAGCAGCACCTGTTGTGCCCGTTCCACTACTTCGGCGTGCACGACGAGGTCGATCTAAGTGACTTGCAGTGGAAGCGCGGCGGATACGAGTTTTCCGCGTTAAGCAATCTCTACACCGGCAACGACGCGCGCACGCGAATCGTGCTGAAAGAACTGCGCGACAAGGTGGCCGATGTGGCCGCCATGCGCGCCCTCGGTTTCTGCGTCAGCATCGAGCACGCTCATTACATGGCGGATCGGTTTGTTGCCGCCGGCGTCCTGGCCCGCGCAGTGTCGGGGGACACCGTGGCCGCCGAACGTCAAGCGGCGCTGAAGGCTCTGCGCGCCAGAGAGATCAACATCCTGTTTGCCGTCGACCTGTTCAACGAAGGTCTTGACATCCCCGAGGTCGACACGATCTTGTTCCTCCGGCCGACCGAGAGCGCCACCGTCTTCTTGCAGCAACTCGGTCGCGGTCTGCGGTTGACCGAGGGCAAGACCGTGCTCACCGCCCTAGATTTCGTTGGGCACCAACATCGTGAGTTCCGCTTCGACCAACGCTTTCGCGCGCTCACCGGGCTGGGGCGCAAACAGCTGATGCGGCAGGTGGAGCAGGGCTTCCCCTTCCTGCCCGCGGGAAGCCAGATCGTGCTGGATTCGGTGTCGCGGAAGCTGGTGTTGGACAACATCCGACAGCAACTGGCGCCGCGCTGGTCGGCTCTCGTTTCTGAGGTGCGTGCGCACACCAGCGACAATCTGCCCTCCTACCTGGATGCTTGCGGTCGCAGTCTGGAAGATGTGCTGCGCCCTGGTAGGTCATGGACGACGTTGCGCCGCGAGGCCGGCAAGGCCGTTGGTGCACCTGGCTCGCGCGAAAGTGAGCTGGTTAAACGTGTTAGAACGCTGGCCCATGTCGATGACCGACGTCGCCATGCTGCTTACCAGGCCATCCTTTCCGGCGGAAAGCCGCAGGCTGGAAGCCGTGGTGAAGAGCGGCTGGCCGAGATGCTATTTTTCTCACTGTTTCCCAACGGTGGCGGATTCGACAGCACCGAAGCAGGGCTGGCGGCGCTAAGCGGCGAGCCGGTGGTCGACGAGATGCGTCAGGTCATCGACATCGGATTCGACAACGCCCGGCGCAGCACCTACCCGCTGGATGAGCTCATACCTGAGCTGGCAAGTGTCCCGCTGGCCGTGCACGGCAGCTACTCGCGTGAGGAGATCTTGGCTGCTCTTTCGTTTGCTTCGTTGCGGCGCACGCCGAGCACCATGCGGGAGGGTGTTGCCTGGTGCGAGTCGACCCATGCCGATGCTTTCCTGATCACTTTGAAGAAGACGGAGACCGACTACTCGCCGACCACGATGTACCGCGACTTCGCGCTCAGCCCAGCGCTATTCCACTGGGTGTTGAGCGTCTCTCTGGATGACGACCACGGGGTGGGGATTCGTCACTGGGGTTGACGATGGGCGGGCCGGTTGGAT
>NZ_VMQU01000078.1 GCF_007714205.1 Mycobacterium helveticum
CCCCCCCCCCCCCCCCCCGCCCGCCCCCCCCCCCCCCGGCGGCGCCGCCCCCCCACCCCACCCCCCCCCCCCCCCGCCGGCGGGGGGGGGGGGCTTTTGCGTCTGCTCGCCAGCCCTACAGCTTGCTGATCGGGGCGTGGTTGTGCATCAGCTTCACCCGGCCGGAGCTGCCGAAGTCGATCAGCGACATCGCCGATTCACCGGCGCCGGAGACCTCCTCGACGCGGCCCAGCCCGTACTTGTCGTGGGTCACCCGGTCACCGGGCTGCAGCACCAGCAGCGGACGTTTGCCCGCCCCCGCGCGGGTCGGTGCCGCCCGCGGCGCACCGAACCGGCCGGCGCCGCTGACCGGCGCGCTGAATGACGGCGCGGGGGCGCTGCGCCGCCAGTCGATGAGCTCCTGCGGGATCTCGCGCAGGAAGCGCGATTCGGGGTTGAGCATCGGCTGTCCCCACGACGAGCGGACGACGGCCCGGCTCACGTACAGCCGCTGCCGGGCCCGCGTGATGCCGACGTAGGCCAGCCGCCGTTCCTCGGAGAGTTCGCTCGGGTCGTCGAGGGCCCGCATGTGCGGGAACATGCCGTCCTCCCAGCCGGTGACGAACACGACGGGGAACTCCAGACCCTTCGCGGTGTGCAACGTCATCAGGGTGACCACACCGGCGCCGTGCTCGGGGATCTCGTCGGTGTCGGCCACCAGGGACACCCGCTCCAGGAACGACGCCAGCACACCGGTGTCCGGCACGTCTTCGTCGTCCCGGGAGCGCGCCGACTCGTCGAGCGCGGCCGCGTTCGCCTGGTCGGTGCTGAATTCGTGGGCGACGCTGACGAGTTCGTTGAGGTTATCGAGCCGGGCCAGCTCCTGCGGATCGGTCGAGGACTCCAGCTCCCGGCGGTACCCGCTGCGCTCGAGCACCGACTCCACCAGGTCGCCGAGGTCGTCATCGAGGCGGCCGCGCAGCTCGTCGAGCATCTCGACGAAACCGGCGATCGCCTTCTCGGCGCGGCTGTTGAGCATCGGCACCCTGCCCTCGGCGGCAGCGACGAGCGCGTCGGCGAAGCTCGCGCCGGTGTTCTCGGCGTACACCGCCACGCAGGCCTCGGCCCGGTCACCGATCCCCCGCCGCGGCGTGTTCAGGATGCGCCGCATGCTGACCGCGTCACCGGGATTGTCCAGCACCCGCAGGTAGGCGACGATGTCGCGGATTTCCTTGCGCTCGTAAAACCGCACTCCCCCAACAACTTTGTAGGGAATCCCGGCGCGGATGAACACCTCTTCCAGCGACCGCGACGAGTTGTTGGTGCGGTAGAACACGGCCACGTCGTTGTAGGTGATGTCGCCGCGATCGACCAGGGCGTCGATCTCCTCGGCCACGAACCTGGCCTCGTCGTGCTCGTTGTCGGCGACGTAGCCGACGATCAGTTCCCCGGCGCCGGCGTCGGTCCACAGCCGCTTCTCGCGCCGACCGGAGTTGCGCGCGATCACCGAGTTGGCCGCCGACAGAATGTTCTGCGTGGAGCGGTAATTCTGTTCCAGCAGAATCGTTGTGGCGTCCGGGTAGTCGCGTTCGAAGTCCTCGATGTTGCGGATGGTGGCACCGCGGAACGCATAGATCGACTGATCGGCATCACCGACCACGCACAGCTGAGCCGGCGGCAGTTCATCGGATGACGCCCCGCCGTCGCGGCCGACCAGTTCCCGCACCAGCACGTACTGGGCGTGGTTGGTGTCCTGGTATTCGTCGACCAGCACGTGGCGGAACCGCCGCCGGTAGTGCTGGGCGATGTCGGGGAAGGCCTGCAGCACCCCCACGGTTTCGCCGATCAGGTCGTCGAAGTCCAGCGCGTTGGCCGCCCGCAGCCGCCGCTGGTATTCGGCGTACACCGCGGCGACGGTGTGCGCCAGATCGTCGGAGGAGTCCGACAGTTTCGCGAGATTGTCCAGGGCCTGCGCGGGCTCGATCAGCTCGTTCTTCAGGTTGGAGATGGCGTTGGCCAGCAAACGCGGCGAATAGCGCTTGATGTCGAGCCCCATGTCGCGGCCGATCATCTGCAGCAGGCGGCGCGAGTCGTCGGCGTCGTAGATCGAGAAGTTGGAGTTGAGCCCGGGGATCAACGACGCCTGGTTGCGCAGGATGCGTACGCAGGTGGAGTGGAAGGTGGACACCCACATGGCCCGGGCACGGTTGCCGACCAGTCCCACCACCCGTTCGCGCATCTCGGCGGCGGCCTTGTTGGTGAAGGTGATCGCCAGGATCTGACCGACGCCGGCGCCGCGCGCGCCGATCAGGTAGGCGATACGCCGGGTCAACACCGCCGTCTTACCCGAGCCGGCGCCCGCGACGATCAGCAGCGGCGAACCCTCGTGCACCACCGCCTGGCGCTGTTGCGGGTTGAGGCCGTCGAGCAGGTGGTCGGCTTCGGGGGCGGGCTTGGCATCGGTTGCGTGCACAGTCATGACGGTCCGAACTTACCGCCGCGCACCGACACGGCGGGGCCAGGCCGCGCGCCCCGACGGTGAACGGCGACGAACGCGGCGGGCCGCACCGTGTCGCCGCGGGTGTGGAGAGGATTTTGCCGGGCGCGGCCCCGGGTGGCACACTCGATTGGTGATCAGCGCGCAGCGTCCTCGGTGGACCTCCGACCAGGAGTGGGTAAGCCGATTTTGCTATGGGTACCGGCCAGCGGTGCCCGTGGTGTAGCTGCCTTCGCAGAGCCCCGTGGTCCGCTTCGGCGATTCGGGGCTCTTCTCTTTTGTGAGGCCCGATACCGGATGAGACCAGAACCCCCACCTCACGAGAACGCGGAGAAAGCAGAGATGAACACCGAGATGGCCGTCGGCCGACCAGTGGCCGACATCGAGCAGTTGCGCGCGGAGATCGACCGCCTGGACGCCGAGATCCTCGCCGCGGTGAAGCGCCGCGCCGAAGTGTCCCAGGCGATCGGCAGGGCCCGCATGGCATCCGGGGGCACCCGGCTGGTGCACAGCCGCGAGATGAAGGTCATCGAACGCTACAGCGAACTGGGCCCGGAAGGTAAGGACCTGGCGATGTTGCTGTTACGCCTGGGCCGAGGCCGGCTCGGCCATTCGTAACCGCTGGTTCGCCGCGAATTTCCGCGGCGCTCCGGCACATTAGAGGCCGGAACCAGCGGTGGCTCCGGCGCGTCGGACGGCACTAGGGTCGAACCATGACATCCCTGCAATCCATCCCCGACATCACCGCCACCGAGGCGTGGGACGCCCTGCGCAGGCATCACGAACACATCGGCGATGCCCACCTGCGCCGGCTCTTCGACGACGACCCCGACCGTGGGCGCGAACTCACCGTCACGGTCGGCGACCTCTACATCGATTACAGCAAACATCGTGTCACCCGCGAGACGCTGCGGCTGCTCGTCGATTTGGCCCGCGCCGCCCACCTCGAGGAGCGCCGCGACCAGATGTTCGCCGGCCAGCACATCAACACCTCCGAGGACCGCGCGGTGCTGCACACCGCCCTGCGGCTCCCCCGCGACGCCGAACTGGTGGTGGACGGCCAGGACGTCGTTGCCGACGTGCACGCCGTGCTCGACGCCATGGGGGACTTCACCGACCGCCTGCGCAGCGGCGAATGGACCGGCGCCACCGGGAAACGCATCAGCACCGTCGTCAACATCGGCATCGGCGGATCGGATCTGGGACCGGTGATGGTGTGCCAGGCGCTGCGCCACTACGTCGATGCCAGCATCTCGGCGCGTTTCGTCTCCAACGTGGACCCCGCCGACCTGACCGCGACCCTGGCCGACTTAGATCCGGCCACAACGCTTTTCATCGTCGCCTCGAAGACGTTCTCCACCCTGGAGACGCTGACCAACGCGACGGCCGCGCGCCGCTGGCTCACCGACGCCCTCGGCGACGCCGCGGTGTCCAAGCATTTCGTGGCCGTATCCACCAACAAACGACTGGTCGACGAGTTCGGCATCGACACCGCCAACATGTTCGGGTTCTGGGATTGGGTCGGCGGGCGTTACTCGGTCGACTCGGCGATCGGGCTGTCGGTGATGGCCGCCATCGGGCGTGCGGCATTCGCCGATTTCCTGTCCGGATTCCACATCGTGGACGAGCATTTCCGGACGGCGCCGCTGGAGTCCAACGCGCCCGCGCTGCTCGGCCTGATCGGCCTGTGGTATTCCGACTTCATGGGCGCCCAATCACGCGCCGTGCTGCCCTATTCCAATGACCTGTCCCGTTTCGCGGCCTATTTGCAGCAGTTGACCATGGAGTCCAACGGCAAGTCGACACGCGCCGACGGCACGCCCGTCACCACCGACACCGGCGAAATCTTCTGGGGCGAACCGGGAACCAACGGCCAGCACGCGTTCTACCAGTTGCTGCATCAGGGCACCCGGTTGGTGCCGGCCGATTTCATCGGGTTCAGTCAGCCCCTCGACGACCTGCCCACCGCCGAAGGCGACGGCAGCATGCACGACCTGTTGATGAGCAATTTCTTCGCTCAGACCCAGGTGCTGGCGTTCGGTAAGACGGCCGAGGAAATCGCCGCCGAGGGAACGCCCGAGGATGTCGTGCCGCACAAGGTGATGCCCGGCAACCGGCCGTCCACCTCGATCCTGGCCGACCGGCTCACGCCGTCGGTGCTGGGCCAGTTGATCGCGCTCTACGAGCACCAGGTGTTCACCGAGGGCGTCGTCTGGGGCATCGACTCGTTCGACCAGTGGGGTGTGGAACTGGGTAAGACGCAGGCCAAGGCGTTGCTGCCGGTGCTCACCGCCGACGCGGCCCCCGATCCGCAGTCGGACAGTTCGACCGATGCGCTCGTTCGTCGGTACCGCGCCGAAAGAGGGCGCGCCGGCTGAGGTTTCGCGCGAGCGCGCAGTGCCGACCGAGTCTTCAACGGCTTCGGTCGATGAGGCCGGAGCCGAGTCGCCGCACGAAGGCGCGCAGGCGTTCGGCGGTCGCGGTCTGTGGATCTTCGAGGTGCAGCTGCAGCAGTTCGCGCCCGGCGGCGTGCAGGATCCGGGCGGTGTATTCGGGCTCGCGCAGCCGGGGTTCCATGCGCAGCAGTTCGCGCACGAAGAACTCGATCACCACGGCCTCCGATCGGGCCAGGCGGTCATAGAGCTGCGGTGGAGCGCCCTGCGGCGGGAACAAGAACAGCCGCCACGTTGCCGGGTGGGCGTCGACGGCGGCCAGCACGCCGTCGAACGCGAGCACGAGCGACTGGTTTTCCGCGGCATCGTCGAGCCCGGAGATCGCCTCGGCGAATTGGTCGCCGGCCCGTGCCGCCTCTCGCTCGATCAGTTCGACGAACAGCCCCGCCAGATCCCCGAACTTCTGATAGATCAACGACCGGTTGACGCCGGCCTCTTCGGCGATGCGATTCGGTGTCGCCGCGTGGAACCCTTCGGCGTCGACGATCGCGTGCGTGACGTCGAGAATCTGTTCGCGCCGTCCAGCGGCGGTCATCCGGCGCTTCGGGACGTCCACGGTGGTCACCCTTGACAGCATAACTAACAAGTTGTGAGTATTACTCACAACTTGTTAGTCAGCCGGAGGTCACCCGCCATGCCGAGGGTCGCGTACTACCCTGAACTCGCCCAGCGGGTCCGAAGCCAGCGCGATCTGCAGCCCGACCTGTACGGGGACTTCGACTTCGACCGGCAGCCGGAACGCCTGGCCACCGAGCCCGACGCCGAGTCGGCCCTGCCCGCCTGGATCGCCGAGCGGTCGCGGATCCTCGCCGACGACCGCGTCGTCGAGTTGATGAGCACGGCCACCCTGCTCGGCGACGTCGTGGCCGATCCCTATGCCGCGCTGATGGCCACGCACAGCGTCACGCAACTGATCGACATGCTCAAGACGGCCTGCCGCGAGGGCATCGAGGCCGTGCCCGGCGCGCCCCCCGAACTCGCGGCGTTCATCGCCGCCATGGAGGCCACCCCGGAGTGGATCGACTTCGACCTGGTCCGTGAGGGCGCCCGCCAGGAACGCATCCCCGCCGCCCTGCTGGCGCCCTTCATCACGCGGGGTGCCTTCGTCGCGACCTTCACCAACACCTATGCCGCGCTGCCGATGGCCCTGACCGGGGCGCTCTCGGGCAAGCGGGCCGCGCGGCGGGTCAACGAGACGGCCAGTTTCTTCGCCGTCACCACGCTCCCCGGTGCGCTGGACCGGCACGGCCCCGGATTCGAGGCGGCCGCCATGGTCCGGTTGATGCACTCGATGGTCCGCTACAACGCCCTGAAGAAATCGGACAAATGGGACAAGGCCGTCTACGGCATGCCGGTGCCGCAGGTCGACCAGATGCCCGCCGGAATGATCGGCCAGTATCTGTTGGCCCACAAGGCGGGCCGGCAGGGCCGGACCGAGTTCACCGCCGCCGAACGCGCCGTCGTCGAATTCGCCAGGTACCGCTGCTTTCTGCTCGGCCTGCCCGAGGAACTGCTGCCCTCAGAACCCGCGGACATCGTCCACGTCATGCACGCGCGCTCGGCACTGCTGCGCCACGGGTTCGACACCATCTGCCAAGAACTCGTCCGCGGCACGATGGCGGCCTATCTGCGCCCCGACACCACCCTGTTCGACCGCTGCGCCGATGCGGTCGAGAAGAGCTTCAGCAAGCTCACCTTCGTCCGCACCTTCTGCAATGGCGATCGCGAGATCGCCGCGGCAATGGGCGTCTCACTCGAGGCGGCGGACCTGCTGCGCATCGCGCTCACCACGCCGTTCATCCTCGGACGCTTCACCGCCGTGAGCCACGCCAGCCGCATCCCCGTGCTCCGGGACATCACCGACGCGTACGTCATCGGGCTGCTCAAGCTGCGGCTCGCGACCTACAGGAAGCCCGAATTCACCACCGATGCATCGCATTACACGCCGGTCGCCCGCTAGCAAACCACCGGCGAGCAGACGTAAAAGCACCTCGACACGCCGGGTCCAGGGGTGCCTTTGCGTCTGCTCGCGGTCAAGAGGCTAGGCGAAGAACTTCGTCAGCGGGGGCGGCAGGATCCGCATCAGTTGGACCAGCGGCGCCCACGGCCACCACGGCACCGCCGCCCGACCGGGTTCGCGCTCGATCGCGTCGACCAGCGCCTTGACGCCGGTTGCGTTGTCCACCATGAACAGTGTGCTGTTGGACCTGGCCGTCATCTCCGACTCGATGTAGCCGGGCTCGATCACCGAGACCTTGATGGGCCCGCGGCGGTATTCGGCGCGCAGGGATTCACCCAGGGAGCGCATTCCGGCTTTGCTTGCGGCGTAGGAGGCCTTGACCCCCGGCACGCCCCTGGCGCCCAGGACCGAGGAGATCAGCACCAGATGGCCCGAGCCGCTCTTGGCGAACATCTCCAGTGCCGTTTCGATCTGCACCAGGGCGGCAACCAGATTGGTCTCGAGGGTCGCCTTGTTGGCCCACACCTTGCCGGAACCCAGCCGGGCGCCCTTGCCGATGCCGGCGTTGACGATGACGCGGTCCAGGCAGCCCAGCTCGTCGGAAAGTTCGCCGAAGACCTTCGGCACCTGCTCGTGGTCGTTGACGTCGAGCGCCGCGACCGCAACCGTTATTCCCGGATACTGTTGTGACAGTTCCGCTTTGAGCTCGTCGAGCCGCTCGGTGCGGCGAGCGCACAACGCCAGGTCGCGGCCCTTGGCCGCGAAGGAACGCGCCATGCCGGCGCCCAGGCCGGAACTGGCTCCCGTGATCAGGATCTTCTGACGAGTCACCTGGGCAGCATAGCGACTACTTCAGCAGCCGCGACATGCGGCGGTCGGCCAGCACCTTGCCACCGGTCTGGCAGGTCGGACAGTACTGAAAAGACTTGTCCGCGAACGAGACCTCACGCACAGTGTCCCCGCATACCGGACACGGCAGCCCGGTGCGGGCATGCACCCGCAACCCGGAGCGCTTCTCCCCCTTCAGCATCGCGGCGCCCTGTCCGACGGAGCGACCCACCGCGTCCGTCAAAACCGACACCATCGCGTCGTGCAGGGTGGCCAACTGCCCGGCCGACAACTTGCCGGCCGTCGCGAACGGCGAAATCTTGGCGACGTGCAGGATTTCGTCGCTGTAGGCGTTGCCGATGCCGGCGATAACCTTCTGGTCGGTGATGACCGTCTTGATCCGGCCGGTGTTGCCGGCCAGCGCCCCCGCCAGGTCCCCGGGACCCAGTTCCAGCGCGTCCGGGCCGAGGGTGGCGATGCCGGGCACCGTCTTCGGGTCCTCGACCAGCCACACGGCCAGCCGCTTCTGGGTGCCGGCCTCGGTGAGGTCGAAGCCCGGCGCCGCCCCGGGTGTGCCCAGATGGACCCGCAGCGCGATCGGGCCCCTGCCCGGCCGCAGGGGCGCGGCGGCCGGCTTGTCGGACCAGCGCAACCACCCCGCCCGCGACAGGTGGGCGACCAGCCACAGGTCCCCGGCGTGCAGCCCCAGATACTTGCCCCACCGGTCGGCGCCGAGGACCGTCTGGCCGTGCAGCGCGCCGATCGGCGGGTCGAACGTCTTCAGCACCGAGAACGCGGAGACGTCGACGCGGCCGACCGTCAGACCGACGGCATTGCGCCGCAGATGGTCGACCAGCGCTTCGACCTCGGGCAGTTCGGGCATTTCTTCAGTCTGCCGCCCGGAGCAAATAGGTGTCCATGATCCAGCCGTGCCGCGCGCGGGCCTGCGTGCGCAGGGCCGCGATGCGCGCACCGACCTCGCCGACGGTCCCGGCGACCAGCAGCTCGTCGCCCGTCCCGAGATAGGCGCCCCACCAGATCCGGGTGTGCGCGGGACACGTCTGGAACGAGCAGTCGGCGTCGAGCATCACCACCGCCGAGCCCGACATGCCGCGCTCGCGCAGCTGCCTGCCGGTGGTGAGCAGGACCGGTTCGCCGACCTCGTTGAGCGGGATGCGGTGCCGGGCCGTCAGCGCCTGCACGGCGGTGATGCCCGGGATGACGTCGAAGCTGAACTCGACGTCGGCAGCGACCGCGTCCAGGATCCGCAGGGTGCTGTCGTACAGCGACGGGTCTCCCCACGCCAAAAAGGCCCCGACGCCGTCGGGACCCAGCTCCTCGGCAATGGCCGCCGACCAGATCCGCGTGCGGGCCGCATGCCAGTCCGACACTGCCTCCCGGTACTCGCCGTCGGCGGCGCGCTTCGGGTCGGCCAGCTCGACGAAGCGGTAGCCCGGCTCGCGGATGAACCGGGTGCAGATCTCCCGGCGCAGGGCCACCAGGTCGCTCTTCTGTTCGCCCTTGTCCATCGCGAAGAACACCTGGGTGTCGTTGAGCGCCTCGATCGCCTGGACGGTGACGTAGCCGGGGTCGCCGGCCCCGATGCCGATCACGTGAATGTGCCGAGTCAACAGACCCTCCTCGTTGCTTGGATCCCCTCCTCGTTGCTTGGATCCCCTACTCGTTGCTTGGATCAGAGTGCCGAATCGAAACCTCGAAGGCCTAGTCGGGACCGTAAGTACCCAGTACCATGGGTACCGTCTGAAGAGCCCGATGAAGGGACAGCAGCGATGACCAGTGCGGTGAGACCAGGCACGCCGACCCGGGAGGAGTTCTCGCAGCGGTTACTCAAGGGCTCGGTCAAGAAATCCTACGAACCCGTCGTGGACATCGACTGGGACGCGCCGCTGGACCCCGACAAGTTCTACCTGCCACCGCGTTTCGTGTCCCTGTACGGGACGCCGATGTGGGACGAGATGACTCGCGGGCAACAGATCGAGCTGTCCCGCCAGGAGCTGGTCAACACGTTGTCGGCGGGCATCTGGTTCGAGAACATGCTCAACCAGTCGCTGCTGCGCACGATCCTGCACGAGGACCCCACCAGCTCCTCGACGCACTACAAGCTGACCGAGCTCGGCGACGAGACGCGGCACATGGTGATGTTCGGCAAGGCGATCGAACGCATCGGAGCCAAGCCCGTGCGCCCGCGGCTGTTGCAGCGGATGATCATCAACGCCTTGCCGCTGGCCTTCCAGTACGGCTCGACGCTGTGGGTGGCGGCCCTGATCGGCGAGGAGATCTTCGACTCGCTGCAGCGGCAGATGATGGACGACCCGGAACTGCAGCCGATCATCCAGCGGCTCATGCGCATTCACGTCACCGAAGAGGCCCGCCACATCCAGTTCGCCCGCGACGGCGCCCGCAAGCGGGCGCAGACGATGCCACGGTTCAACAAATGGTTCATGGCCAACATCAACGGGCTGGGCGGGTACTTCTTCCGCTACCTGTTCACCAACCCGATCCCCTACGCCCGGACGGGCCTGGACGCCAAGCGGGCACGGGCGATCGCGCGCAGCAGCCGGCACAGGCACGAGGTGCAGGTGTCGGGCTTCGCCCCGCTGGCGGCGTTCCTGAGCGAGGTGGGCCTGCTCGGTCCGCTGGCGCGGCGCGGATGGAAGCGCACCAGGTTTCTGTGACGCGCGAGCCCGACCGCCGCGTCGCCGTCGTCGGCGCGGGTGCCGCCGTCGCGGCGCTGGCGGCCGCCGGAGTCACCGACGTCCTCGAGCTGGACGCCGGCCGCGTGGTCAGGTCGGTCTTCGACGAGGCGAGCGCTACGTGGTCGCTGCACGCGGCCACCGGTGAGGTGGTGCGGGCCCGCGTCGTGATCGCCGCTCGCGAAGCCCTGCTGGCCCCGTGGGTGCCGGAGCTGGCGGGCCGACACCTGTTCCGCGGGGTGTCGTTTCCCGCCGCCGGGTGGCACCCCGATTTCGATCCGGCCGGCAAACGCATCGCATTCGTCGGCGCCGACTCCGTCGCCGGCCACCACATCGGGCTGCAGGTGCGATCGGCATCGGTCACCGTCTTCGCCCACGCGCCGCGCCGCATCGTCCCTGAGCTGCCACTGCCCTCGACCCGCGCCAAACGCTGGCTGCGGCGACGGCTGCGGCCGGGCGCAAACCACGGCGAATCCGGGCCCGCGCTGGTGGCAGCGGCGATCGAGGCCGTCACCGCCTCGGGCATCCGCACCCGCGACGGCGTCGACCACCCCGCCGACGCCATCGTCTACGGCACCGGGTTCACCCTCGCCCGCCCGGACGCCGGCGAGTCACTCGTCGGCGCCGGCGGCTTGACGCTGCGGCACGGCTGGGCCGACGGCACGGAACCCTACTGCGGGGTCGCCACCCACGGCTTCCCCAACTACTTCCTCCTCGGCGGGCCCGATACCGGCGCGCAGGCGCGCTACGTCGCCGAGTGCGTGCGACTCCTGGGCGACGGCGGAGCGACCCGCATCGAGGTGCGGCGCAGCAGCCAGCAGGTGTTCAACGAGCGCGTCTACGTCCGGGCCACCCGGCCCCACCCGGTGTCCCGGGCGTTCGAGCTGTCGACCGGGTGCCCGCGCGAGGACCGGGAGAGCTATGACGGCGCGGCGACGTTGACGCTCGCGGGCACCCCGCACCCGGTACGCGTCCGGCTTGCCGGCCACCTGGATCCCATCGACGGTCGATACCACTGGCAGGGAACGATTTTCGGGTCCCCGTCCACGCCCCTGCCGGACCACGCCCTCGGGCAGGCGCGGACGGCCACCCTCACCGTCGGCGAACGCAGCGCGCCGGCACGCATCACCGAGCAGACCCCGTGGGGCACGCACTCGATCGCCGGGGTCGGCGTCCCGCCTTACCCGCTCGGCGGAAGCTGAACCCGGCCGGGTGATCCGCGTTTAGCAACGCATAGCCGCCGGGTACCCGCCTGTTTTCAGGGGAGGGGTGGCCCGCACTCGGTCCGGGGGTGAGCGCGTCCCTGCACACCTTGGTCGTGTCTGGCGGCGTGGTGTCTGGCGGCGTGGTGTCTGGCGCCTGCGAATCCGCACGGCCGCCCTGGTTGCTCGAGCGGTGCGCCGACCGGGGATGCGGGGAGATGCATGGCAGCCGACACCACCAGAATGCCCACGTTTCCATCACAATCGGGACACGCGTGCCCTCGAGTCGCCGGGTCGCGGCTCACCGTCGGCCACGATGAAGCTCTGACGCGAAAGGGGTGGCTACGGTGAGTGCGCTGGCCCGGTCGCCGGGTTCGCTGACCGTCGCCGCGCGGATGAACCAATCGGTGGCGGTGCTGACCGTCGACGGCGTGCTCGACACCGCCAACTCCGCGGCGCTGCGCGACGCCATCGTGGCGACCACCCTCGACCAGCCGTCCGCCGTCGTTGTCGACGTGAGCACGCTGCGCGTGCGCGCGGAATCGGCGTGGACGGCATTCATCGGAGCGCGCTGGCAGCTTCCTCCCGGGGCCGACGTCCCGCTCGTGGTGGTCTGCGCGCAGCGCGCCAACCGGGATGCCCTCGCCCGCAGCGGCGTGGCCCGCCTGATGCCGGTGTATTCGAGCGAGAAGGGCGCGATCAGGGCACTCGGGCGCCGCACCCGTCGCAGCGTCCGGCGTGCCGACGCCCAGCTGCCGGCCGACCTGACCAGCCTTCGGGAGTCGCGCCGGCTGGTCCGCGAGTGGCTGACCGAGTGGTCGCAGACCACGCTCATCCCGGTCGCGCTCGTGGTGGTGAACGTGTTCGTGGAAAACGTGCTGGAGCACACCGGAAACGTCCCGGCTATGCGCGTCGAGAGCGACGGCGCCACGGCGACCATCGCGGTCTCCGACGGCAGCAACACTCCGGCGGTGCGCCTGCCGCCGCCCGAGGAGGGCATCGACGTCTCCGGCCTGGCGATCGTCGAGGCGTTGTCCCGCGCGTGGGGCAGCGCCGCCACCGCGTCCGGCAAGACCGTCTGGGCGGTCATCGGGCCCGAGAACCAGCTGTAGGCCCCGGCCGGTTGTGCCGCGACCCGGGGCGGGGTCAAACTAGAACACGTTCTAAGGTCGTGTGACGACCCGTTGCAGGAAGGTAGATGACGTGCGGTTCACCTACGCGGAGGCGATGACCGACTTCCGGTACTACATCCCCCTGGCCCAGGCCGCCGAGGCGGCCGGCTACAACGCGATGACGATAGCCGACAGCATCGCCTATCCGTTTGAGTCCGACTCGAAGTATCCGTACACGCCGGACGGGAACCGGGAGTTCCTGGACGGCAAGGAGTTCATCGAGACGTTCGTTCTGACATCGGCATTGGGCGCGGTGACGTCGACGCTGCGGTTCAACTTCTTCGTCCTCAAACTGCCGATCCGCCCGCCCGCCCTGGTCGCCAAACAGATCGGTTCGCTGGCCGCGATGACCGGCAACCGCGTCGGATTCGGGGTGGGCACCAGCCCGTGGCCCGAGGACTACGAGCTGATGGGCGTCCCGTTCGCCCGCCGCGGCAAGCGGATGGACGAGTGCATCGAGATCATCCAAGGCCTCACCAGCGGCGAGTATTTCGAGTTCCACGGCGAGTTCTACGACATCCCCAAGACCAAGATGACCCCGGCGCCCACCCAGCCGATCCCGATCCTGATCGGGGGCCACGCCGATGCCGCGCTGCGGCGCGCGGCCCGGCTGGACGGCTGGATGCACGGCGGCGGCGACCCCGAGGAACTCGACGGCCTCATCGCCAAGCTGCGGCGGTTCCGTGCGGAAGCGGGCAAAACCGGCCCGTTCGAGATTCACGTCATCTCGGCCGACGCCTACACCGCGGACGGCATCAAGCGGCTCGAGGACAAGGGCGTCACCGACGTGATCGTGGGCTTCCGCATCCCCTATGTCAGGGGCAGCGACACCGAGCCGCTGGACACCAAGATCCGCAACCTGGAGATGTTCGCCGAGAACGTGATCGCGAAAATCTAGCCGGTCGGCGAAGCCGGGCGCGGCGGGCGGCCGCCGTCAAAGGCCCAGCGTCACAAGGGGTCCCAGCGTCACAAGGGGTCCCAGCGTCACAGGGGGTCCCAGCGCGGCGCCCGCTTCTCGCGGTGCGCCATGGCGGCCTCGGCCGGGTTGTTGGTGAATCCGCTCAGGATCTGCGTGCGGTTCTCCAGCTCGATGGCATGCCGCAGACTGGGCGCGTCCAGCGCAGCGTTGAGGCCGATCTTGGTCTGCCAGACGCCGTAGGCGTTGTTCTCGGCGATCGAGCGCGCCACTTCGAGCGCGGCCGGCATCAGGTCGCCGGGGGCCACCACCTCGTGCACCAGCGTGATCCGGTACGCCTCGGCGGCGTCGATGATGCGGCCGGTCAGCATGAGCTCCCGGGCCACCCCGGCGCCGACGATCTTGGGCAGCAGATAGCTGGTGCCCATGTCCATCGACGAGAAGCCGGCCTTGATGAACGCCGACCCGAACCGGGCGTGCTCGGAGGCGACCCGCACGTCGGAAACCAGTGCGAACGCCAGCCCCCCGCCGACCGCCACGCCGTTGACCGCCGCGATCACCGGGATGGGCAGCTCGTAGAGCCGGACGAACAGGTCGGCCAGGCGGACCTGCGCGTCGTAGTTGACCTTGAACGGCGGGGTGGTCGGCCCGGGCTTCGTCCACGGCTCGCCGGTGCCGCTCAGGTCGGCCCCGGCGCAGAACCCGCGTCCCGCACCGGTCAGGATCGCCGCCCGGAATTCGCCGCCCCCGAGCACGGTCAGGGCGTCGTCCACGCCGTCGATCAGCGCACCGTCGATGGCGTTGAGGCGCTCGGGCCGGTTGAGGGTGAGGCACGCGATGTTGTCTTCGAGGGTCTGCAGTTCCACAGCTGGCATACGCAAACCGTAGGCGACGTGGGCGCTCTTCGAGAGCGCCTACGGTGGATTCGGCCGATCCCGGCGGACCCGATCGGCTTGGTCAGGGCCGCGCGGGCCCGAGCCGCGAAGGTGCAACTGCCGACACTTGTTCGTGGGAATCGGTTTGCTGATTGCACTTTCGCACTCATGGCGACCGCCGGGCCAGCCACTCGGCCTGCATCACCAGCAGGGCCATGACCGCCAGCTGGGGGGTCTCGGGGTCGAGTTCGCGGTAGCGCTGGTAGACGTTGACGACAACCCGCTCGGCGTCCAGCCAGGTCGCGTACTCGCCGAGATCGATGGCGTCGGCGGCCTCGGCCCACGACAGTCCCCTGCGGTAGGCGGCCTCGGCCTCGTCGGCGACGTGGGTGAGATAGCCGCGCACGGCGCGGATGCCGTCGGGATCGGTGACCGGGCCGTGGCCGGGCACGACGACCGGCGCGTCCAGCGCGATCATCGCGTCGCACGCCGCGACCCAGTTGGCGATCGGGCCCGCCCACACGATCGGCGTGCAACCGATGAACAACAGGTCGCCGCCGAACAGCACCCCGGCGTCGGGCACGTGCACCACCGAGTCCGCCGCGGTGTGGGCCGGACCGAGGTTGAGCAGGTCCACCCGCCGGCCCCCGACGTCGATGCTCAACTCACGGTCGAAAGTCAGGTCGGCGTTGCGCACCGTGATGCCGCTGAAATCGAAGTGCCCGAACCGGTCTCGCGCGTAAGGGGTCGCGATCGGGCCGAGGTTGGCGGTCTGGGCCATGGCCAGCATCTCCGGAGCCATCCCGTGCGCGATCTCCTCGGCGGTGCCCGCGGCGGCGATGATCCGCACCGACGGGTCGAGCAGCTGGTTACCGTGGGTATGGTCGCCGTTGGAGTGGGTGATCACCGCATCGGTGATGGGCGCGCCGTCGGTGCAGGGCCGCAGGGCGGAGAGCATTTCGCGGGTCAACGGAAGGTCGAACAGCGTGTCCACCAACAGCGAGGCGCCGTCGCCGGCGACCAGGCCGGCGTTGCTCCACCCGTAGCCGCCGTCGGGCAGCGTCCACGCCCAGACCCTCTCGGCGACCTCGTGCAGCCCGCGGGTGTAGGGCACCTTTGCCGGTCCGGGGTTGACGCGACGTGGTGCGGGTGCGACGTCGGGGTTGGGCCGGGCGGGCAGGGGATGCGGCGCCGCGGCGGCGCGGACGGTTTGCCGGGTTTCCCCGAGCCCCTCGACCCGCAGGGTGACGACGTCGCCGTCGTGCAGCCAGCCCGGAAACTCCTCCAGCGCAGCAGGATTGAGGTGCTCGACCAGCGTGCAGGTGGGCACCGTGCCCGAGCCGATGACGTCGCCGGGGCTCAGCGTGACACCGCGCGACACGTAGGACACGACCTCGGCGAACGTCCAGTCCATCTGCGCGGTCGATCCCGAACCGATCATGGTGTCGTTGACCAGGGCGGCCGCCTGCAGGTCGAGCCGGCCGGGAGAGGAGGGGTGGCGGAACGGCTCGAGCTCGTCGGGTGTCACCAGGTAGGGGCCCAGCGTGATCCCGCTGTCCTTGCCCTTGCCCTGCCCGATCGCCAGCTGGCCCTCCAGCTGCTGCAGGTCCCGTGCGGACCAGTCGTTGAAGATCGTGTAGCCGATGATGGCTGCCTCGGCCTCTTCGACGGTCAAATCCTTGCCGCCGGTGCCGATTACCGCGGCGATCTCCAGCTCGAAATCCTGCCACGCGCTCCCGGGCGCCGTGGGCGCGTCCTCGTAGGGCCCGAGAATTGTTGCCGGGCAGGCGAAGTAGAAGGCCGGAATGCGGTACCAGGTGTCGGCGAGTGCCGGGCCGGCACCCAGCGCGGCCTGGCAGTTGCGCATGTGGTCCAGGAAGCAGAGGCAGTCGCGGACCGACGGCGGGCGGGGAATCGGTGCCAGCAGCCTCGCCCCGTCGAGTCGCACGGGGTCCGGCGACCGCAGCGCCTCCTCGCCGGCCTGCCGCAGCCCGTCGGCGCCGCGCCCGATCAAATCGAGCAGCGTCACGCCCGCGGGCATCACGTGGATGACGTCACCGGAGAGCACCCCGGTCCGCTCGCCGCGCGCGTCGTGATAGGTCACCCATTTCATTCCCGCACCACCTCACTCGGTTTCTTGTCCGGGCGCAGCCCCCGCCAACTCGATTGGCGCAGCCGGTCGTCCGGGGTCCATTCGCTGTAGCGCACCTCGCCCACCAGAACCGGCTCGACGAACGTCACGCCCCTGGCCTCGCTGCGAGGCAGCGGCGGGGAAAACGGCGACGTGTCGGTGTGCAGCGGCGCCAGGGTCTGCTTCAGGTTCGCCAGATCGCGCTCGGTGAAACCGGTGCCGACCTTCCCGGCGAAGCGCAGCCCGTCGGGGCCGGGGATGCCCATCAGCAGCGAGCCGATTCCGTTGCCGCGTCCACCCTCTCCCGCCTTCCAGCCGCCGATGACGACTTCCTGTGTGTTCCAGTGCTTGTCCTTGACCCATGACGCCGACCGCCGGCCCGGCTGGTAGGTGGAGTCGCGCCGCTTGGCCACCACACCCTCCCAACCGTGTTCAAGGGAGTGCGCGAGCGCCTGCGCGCCGTCCTTGCCGGGGACGAGGTCGGGAACGATGAGATGGCCCGCGCCGGCCAGGGTTTCCAGCAGCTTGCGCCGGTCGGCGTAGCGTGCGCGCAGCAGGGAACGGCCGTCGAGGTAGAGCAGGTCGAACGCCCAATACTCGACGCGGGTGGAGCGGCCGCGGTTCTGCATCGCGTTGAAGCTGGGCACACCGGAGGAGTCCAGCGCGACGGCCTCGCCGTCGAGCACCACGTGGTGATCGGCGAGATCTGCTGCCAGTGAACGGAATTCGGGATATTCTTGGTGACGTCGCGGCCGCGACGGGAGCGCAACCGCAGGGCGCCGTGATCGGACTCGAGCAGCACCCGGTAGCCGTCCCACTTGCCCTCGAACGCCCACTGGCCGGCCTTCATGTCCGACACCGAACCGTGGGTGGCCAGCATCGGGGCGATCTCGTTGAAGTCGAAGGCTTTCTGGTCCTTCATCCGATGCACCAGCCACTGGTCGCCGTTGGTCTGAATCAGCGCGTAGCGTCCGGAGATCCGGTTCCCATGCAGGTTGAGGATCACCTCGCCCTTTTCGCCGGAGTCGCGGAACTTTTCGGCCTCGTAGGTGCCCGAGTCCCAGATGACCACCCTGCCGGCCCCGTACTCCCCTTTGGGGATGTTGCCCTCGAAGGTGGCGTATTCCAGCGGGTGGTCCTCGGTGTGCACCGCCAGGTGATTGGCCGACGTCGTCTCGGGCAGATTTTTCGGCACCGCCCACGACACCAGCACCCCGTTCCGCTCCAGCCGGAAGTCGTAGTGCAGCCGGCGGGCGTGGTGCTCCTGAATGACGAACGTATTACCTTGACCGGTAACGGGTTTGACTACCGGAACGGGCTCGGTGGTCTTGGCGGCGTCGCGCATGCTGCGGTATTTGGCCAGCCGGTCCGGGACGGGCGCGTCGGCGTCGAGCGGGGCCAGCAGGTCGCCGTCGCGGTCGACACGGGCCAGCACTTCGTCGTAGCGCAGCTGGGTCAGCCCGGCGTCCTCGAGTTCCTCCCAGGTGCGCGGCGCGGCAACCGTCGGATGCTGTTGGCCGCGCAGTGAATAGGGCGCGATCGTGGTTTTCGCCCCGTTGTTCTGGCTCCAGTCCACGAACACCTTTCCCGCGCGCAGGCTTTTGGTCATGGTCGCCGTGACGAGCGTGGGCATCGTCTCTTCCAGGTGCTGCGCAACGCGTTTGGCCAGCACCGCGGCGCCGCGGCTGCTCACCGGCTCGGCCAGCGGGGCGTAAAGGTGCAGACCCTTGCTGCCGCTGGTCAGCGGGAAGGTGGTCAGGCCGATATCGGCGATCAGGTCGCGGACCGCGCGGGCCACCCCGGCCAGCTGCGCCATCGTCACGCCCGCACCGGGGTCGAGGTCGAACACCAACCGCGTGGCGGGGCCGGGCCTGAGCTCCTCGGCCGTGCTGCGGGTCCATTCGGCGACGAACCGCCACTGCGGCACGTGCACCTCCAGCGCCGCCTGCTGCGCGATCCAGGCCAGCCCGTCCAGGCTGTCGACGATCGGGTAGGTCGTCGTCCCGGACCGGTGCGTGACGCTGCCGCGTGGTAGCCAGTCCGGCGCCGAGGAGGCCAGCTGCTTCTCGAAGAACGAGTCCTCGTCGACGCCGTTGGGCCAGCGCTTGCGGGTGGCGGGGCGCCCGGCGGTGTGCGGGATCATCGCCTCGGCGATGCGCGTGTAGTAGTCGAACACGTCGGCCTTGGTGGTCCCGGTGGCCGGGTACAGCACCTTGTCGGCGTTGGTCAGCTGCACCCGCGCCTGCGCCGTGGACCCCATCGTGTCAACGTACTTGCCGGGCGGTGGCCGCCGGTACCGTCGACAGGGTGGTTCGCCCGAACGGCGCCAGGCCACCCGGCGCGCGGGCGGCCCCGAAAATAGGGCGAAGGGGGTGCGGGCATGAGTCGCGGGTTGGTGATCGGCGAGGCGCTGATCGACGTCGTCAAGTACCGGGGCACCACCGACCATGTCGGCGGCAGCCCCCTCAACGTCGCGGTCGGGCTCGCCCGGCTGGGTCACGAGATCGATTTCCTCACCCATATCGGGGACGACGACTCGGGACAGCGCATCGCCGCGCACCTGAAAGCCTCCGGGGTACAACTGGTCCCAGGAAGCGTGTCCGCGGCCCGGACGCCGAGCTCGGTGGCCGCGATCGGCGCGGACGGGTCCGCCGCCTACACCTTCGACCTGGACTGGCAGCTGTCCGGCACACCCGAAGTGGCGCCGCCGCTGTTGGTGCACACCGGATCCATCGCCGCGGTGCGGGAGCCGGGCTGCCTGGCCGTCGCCGCGCTGCTGGACACCTACCGGGTGTCGGCAACCGTCAGCTTCGACCCCAACGTGCGGCCGTCCCTGATCGAGGACCGGGCCCTGGCCCACGAACGCATCGAGCGCCTCGTCGAGCGCAGTGACGTCGTCAAGGTCAGCGACGAGGACCTGCGCTGGATCGAGCCCGGCCGGGAGCCGCAGCGGACGGCGCGCGCCTGGCTGGCCGCCGGGCCCGCGATCGTCGCCGTGACGATGGGCGAGCGCGGCGCGCTGGCGCTGTGTGCGGCCGGCGAGACCGCGGTGGCCGCCCGGCCGGTCCGGGTGGTGGACACCGTCGGCGCCGGCGACGCCTTCACCGTCGGCCTCCTGGACGCGCTGTGGGGGCTGGGTTTGCTCGGCGCCGACCGGCGGGCCGACCTCGGCCGGATCGGGCTCGACGCGCTCACGACCGCGCTGCACGCGGCGAGCCTGTCGTCGGCGCTCACCATCGGCCGGCCCGGCGCCTACCTGCCCGACCGTGCCGCGCTGGAGGCCGCCGCGGATCGCGCGTAGCGCGGCCGGCGCGCTGTTAGCGGGCCAACCGGGTGGGCATACTGACTTACATGCGCTCCATCTGGAAGGGCTCGATCGCGTTCGGGCTGGTCAACGTGCCGGTCAAGGTCTACAGCGCCACCGAAGACCACGACATCAAGTTCCATCAGGTGCATGCCAAGGACAACGGGCGGGTCCGGTACAAGCGCGTGTGCGAGGTGTGCGGCGAGGTGGTCGAATACGGCGACCTCGCCCGCGCCTACGAGTCCGACGACGGGCAGATGGTGGTGATCACCGACGACGACATCGCCACCCTGCCCGAGGAACGCAGCCGCGAGATCGAAGTGCTCGAGTTCGTGCCGGCCAGCGAGGTCGACCCGATGATGTTCGATCGCAGCTACTTCCTCGAGCCGGATTCGAGGTCGACCAAATCCTATGTGCTGCTTGCTAAGACGCTCGCCCAGGCCGAACGGATGGCGATCGTCCACTTCACGCTGCGCAACAAGACCCGGTTGGCGGCCCTGCGCGTCAAGGACTTCGGCAAGCGCGGCGTGATGGTCGTCCACACCCTGCTGTGGCCCGACGAGATCCGCGATCCCGACTTTCCCGTGCTGGACAAGGAGGTCGAGATCAAACCCGCGGAGCTCAAAATGGCCGGGCAGGTCGTGGAATCGATGGCCCAGGAGTTCGACCCGGACCGCTACCACGACAGCTACCAGGAACAACTCCAAGAGCTCATCGACGCCAAACTCGAAGGCGGGGAAGCATTCACCACCGAGGAACAACCCCAGGAACTCGACCAGACCGAAGATGTCTCCGATCTGCTCGCCAAGCTGGAAGCCAGCGTGAAGGCGCGATCCGCGGGCGGCGACAGCGACGGCGACGCGCCGGCGAAGAAGACCACCGCGAAAAAGACCGCCGCAAAGAAGGCACCCGCCAAGAAGCCCCGCGCGCGGGCCGCCTCGAAGTCCTGACGCGCCCGTTCAGCGACGCCGGTGCGCGACGATACGCGCACCAGCGCCGGCGCGGTCTCGTCGTCGCGCCACCACCGGCAACATCAGCAGCACCAACGCCAACGACACGGCGAAGGAGCTTTGCTGGAATCCCAGGGTGACGATCCAGAGGCCGAGGACGAACAGCGCCGCCACGATGGTGCCGCGCCCACCGTGATGGTCCACGTCGTCAGCGCGCGCGCGTGTGCAAAACTAGAACCTGTTCCAGAATAGACCCTTCGCCGGGACGGCGCGGCTTGCTAGCGTTCGACCCACGACGCAACGAAGAAAGGCCGCAATGATCCTTGACAGGTTCCGCCTCGACGACAAAGTCGCCGTCATCACCGGTGCCGGGCGCGGCATCGGTGCAGCCATCGCCCTGGCGTTCGCCGAAGCCGGCGCCGACGTCCTCATCGCGTCGCGCACCCAGTCCCAACTAGACGCCGTCGCCGAACAGGTCCGCGCCACCGGTCGCCGCGCGCACACCGTCGCCGCCGACCTGGCCCATCCGGAGGCGACCGCGCAACTGGCCGCTCAAGCCGTCGAGGCGTTCGGCCGCCTGGACATCGCGGTCAACAACGTCGGCGGGACCATGCCCAACACGCTGCTGACCACCTCGACCAAGGAACTCAAGGACGCGTTCACCTTCAACGTCGCCACTGCGCACGCGCTGACCGTCGCGGCCGCGCCGCTGATGCTCGAGCACTCCGGTGGCGGCAGCATCATCAACATCACCTCGACCATGGGCCGCCTGGCCGGACGGGGGTTCGCGGCCTACGGCACCGCCAAGGCAGCCCTGTCCCACTACACGCGGCTGTCCGCCCTGGACCTGTGTCCCCGCATCCGGGTCAACGCCATCGCGCCGGGTTCGATCCTGACCTCCGCGCTGGACGTGGTGGCCTCCAACGACGAGCTGCGTGCGCCGATGGAGAAGGCGACACCGATGCGCCGCCTGGGCGACACAGCCGACATCGCTGCCGCCGCAGTCTATTTGGCTTCGCCAGCCGGCAGCTTCCTCACCGGCAAGACGCTGGAGGTCGACGGCGGTCTCACCTACCCGAACCTCGACATACCCGTGCCCGACCTGTGAACCCCCGACCAGTGAGCCCCGAGCGCTAGAGGAGCAGTCATGCCAATACCCGTCGTCCAACTCGGCACCGGCAACGTCGGCGTACACGCGTTGAAGGCGCTGATCACCAATCCGCGTTTCGAGCTCACCGGTGTCTGGGTGTCCTCGGAGGCCAAGTCCGGCAAGGACGCGGCGGAGCTAGCCGGCCTGGCGGAGTCGACCGGCGTGCTGGCCAGCACCGATCTGGACGCGGTGCTGGCCACCGGCCCGCAGTGCGCCGTCTACACCGCGCTGGCCGACCACCGCCTGCCCGAGGCCCTCGAAGACTATCGGCGCATCCTGGCGGCGGGCGTCAACGTGGTCGGCAGCGGTCCGGTCTTTTTGCAGTATCCGTGGCAGGTGATCCCCGAGGATCTGATTGCGCCGCTGGAAAGTGCTGCGCAGGAAGGAAATTCGAGCCTGTTCGTCAATGGTATCGACCCGGGCTTCGCCAACGACCTGCTGCCGCTGGCCCTGGCGGGCACCTGCCAGAACATCCAGCAGATCCGCTGCATGGAGATCGTCGACTACGCCACCTACGACAGCCACACCGTCATGTTCGACGTGATGGGCTTCGGCAAGCCGCTCGAGGAAATCCCGATGCTGCTGCAGTCCGGTGTGCTGAGCATGGCGTGGGGATCGGTGGTGCGGCAGTTGGCGGCGGGCCTGGGCATCACGCTCGACGAGGTCGCCGAGGTCTACGCCCGCGAACCGGCGCCCGAGGACTTCGACATCGCGTCGGGTCATATCGCCAAGGGCACCGCCGCGGCGCTGCGCTTCGAGGTGTTCGGGATGGTCAACGGCGATCCCGTCGTCGTCCTTGAGCATGTGACCCGGCTGCGCGGGGACCTGTGCCCCGACTGGCCGCAGCCCGCACAGCCGGGCGGCTCCTACCGCATCGAGATCACCGGCGAACCCTCCTACGCCATGGACGTGTGCCTGGGCAGCCGACTCGGCGACCACAACCACGCCGGACTGGTCGCCACCGCGATGCGGGTCGTCAACGCGATCCCCGCGGTGGTCGCCGCGCCGGCGGGCATCCGGACCACGCTGGACCTGCCGCTGGTCACGGGCCGCGGGCTCTACGTCCCCGGGTGAGGCCACAACCCGCACACCGGGCCCGGGCGTGACCTCCCGTCGGCGTATTCGGCTAGCCTCACTTTTTTATTCGGGAAACTGAATCGAGGGTCGAGACGTTGGCGCAGGGCACCCAGTCCGGGCTCAAGACGAGCTGGTACCTGCTCGGGCCCGCGTTCGTCGCCGCCATCGCCTACGTCGACCCCGGCAACGTCGCCGCCAACGTCAGCGCCGGCGCACAGTTCGGCTACCTGCTGCTCTGGGTCATCGTGGTGGCCAACGTGCTGGCGGGCCTGGTCCAGTACCTGTCGGCGAAACTCGGGTTGGTGACGGGCCGGTCGCTGCCCGCCACGATCGGCAGGCGGATGAGCCGTCCGGCGCGGCTGGTGTACTGGGTCCAGGCCGAGCTCGTCGCGGTAGCGACCGACGCCGCGGAAGTCATCGGCGGTGCCATCGCCCTGCGCATCCTGTTCGGCCTGCCGCTGTTGATCGGCGGGATCGTCACCGGAGTCGTGTCCCTGCTGTTGCTGGCGATCCAGGACCGCCGCGGCCAGCTCATCTTCGAGCGCATGATCACCGGTTTGCTGCTCGTGATCGCGATCGGGTTTGCGGCGAGCTTCTTTGTCAAGACACCCCCGCCCGGCGCCGTCATGGGCGGGCTGTTGCCCCGCTTCCGGGGGAGCGAAAGCGTGTTGCTGGCCGCCGCGATCCTGGGGGCGACGGTGATGCCGCATGCGGTGTATCTGCACTCCGGTCTGGTACTTGACCGGCACGGACATCCCGACAAGGGCCCGCGGCGGACCATGCTGCTGCGCGTCACCCGCGTCGACGTCGTGCTGGCAATGGCGGTGGCCGGGACGGTGAATGCGGCGATGCTGCTGGTCGCCGCGATCAACCTGCAACACCGCGACATCACCGTGTCCATCGACGGCGCCTACGCGGCCATCCACGACACCCTGGGCCCGGCGATCGCGGTGCTGTTCGCGACCGGCTTGCTCGCCTCGGGGCTCGCGTCGTCGTCGGTCGGCGCCTATGCCGGCGCCATGATCATGCAGGGGCTGCTGCGCCGATCCGTGCCCATGGTGGTGCGCCGCCTGGTCACCCTGTGCCCCGCCCTGGCGCTCCTGGCGCTCGGGTTCGACCCCACGCGCACCCTGGTGCTCTCCCAGGTCGTGCTGTCGTTCGGGATACCGTTCGCGGTACTTCCCCTGATCAGGCTCACCAGCGACCGCCGGCTGATGGGCGCCGACACCAACCATCCCCTCATCACCGTTGTGGGGTGGGCGGTCGCGGTAATGGTTAGTCTGCTCAACGTGGTGCTGATCTGGCTGACGGTGGCCGGCTAGATGCCGGCCCGGCGGCATCCCTACTTCGCATACGGATCGAACCTGTGCGTCAGGCAGATGGCGCTGCGCTGTCCCGATGCGGCCGATCCGCGGCCGGCGGTGCTGTCCGACCACGACTGGCTGATCAACCAGCGCGGCGTCGCCACCATCGAGCCCCTGTCCGGCAGCCAGGTGCACGGCGTGCTCTGGCAGGTCTCCGACAGCGACCTGGCCACCCTCGACGGGGCCGAGGGGGTGCCCGCGCGCTACCGGCGCGACCGGCTGACCGTGGCCACCGGCGAAGGCCCGTCGCCGGCCTGGGTGTACATCGACCACCGGGTGATCCCCGGTCCACCGCGGCCGGGCTACCTGCCGCGCATCATCGAAGGGGCCGTCCACCACGGCCTGCCACAGCGCTGGATCTCGTTTCTGCACCGCTGGGATCCCGCGCACTGGCCGCGCCCGGCACCCGCCACCGGGCCTGCGCCACAGTCGCTTTCGGAGCTACTGAGCGAGCCTGGAATGGTGGAGCTCAGCCGGTTGCGCTCGCGCTTCGGCTTTCTCGCCATTCACGGCGGCGGCCTCGAGAAGATGACTGACGTCATCGCCGAACGCGCCGCCGAGGCCGCCGGGGCGTCGCTGTACGTGCTGCGCCACCCCGACCGCTATCCGCACCACCTGCCGTCGGCCCTGTTCGACCCCGCCGAATCGGCGCGCCTCGCCGAGTTCCTGGACCATGTCGACGTCGCGGTCTCGCTGCACGGCTACGGCCGCATCGGGCGCAGCACGCAACTGCTGGCCGGTGGCCGCAACCGCGCGCTGGCCGACCACCTGGCCCGGCACATCCGGCTGAGCGGGTATGAGGTCGTCACCGAACTCGACAGGATGCCGCGCGCACTGCGCGGCCTGCATCCGGACAATCCCGTCAACCGGGTCCGCGACGGCGGGGCTCAGCTGGAGTTGTCCGTGCGCGTCCGGGGCCTGGGCCTGGGCAGGCAAACGGCCGGCGACAACGGACTGTCACCGGTCACCGCCGGCCTGGTGCGGGGGTTGGTGGGCGCCGCCAACTGTTGGTGAATGTTACGTACTGTCGAACGGAGGTTGTTGGTGGCCAAGGATTTTCGCTTCGGGATGAGCATCCGCTTCTTCAAATCCCGCGAGAGGTTGCAGGAGAAGGTTAAGCGTGCCGAGGATTTCGGCTTCGACGTGCTGTGCGTGCCCGACCATATCGGCGCGGCGGCTCCGTTCCCGACGCTGACCGCGGCCGCGATGATCACCACTCGGATGCGGATGAGCATGTATGTGCTCAATGCCGCCTTCTACAAACCGGCCCTGCTCAGCAGGGACCTTCAGGCCCTCGACGTGCTCAGCGACGGCCGCCTCGAGGTCGGGCTGGGCACCGGCTACGTCCGCGAGGAGTTCGAGGCGGCCGAACTGCCGTACCCGAGCGCCGGCGCCCGGGTCGACTACCTCGAGCACATGACGACCTACCTCACGGAGCACCACCCGACGATGCCCATCCTGATCGCCGGCAACGGCGACCGGGTGCTGACCCTGGCTGCCCGGCATGCCACCATCATCGGCCTGACCGGTTCCCGGGTCCGTGACGTCGACGACCCGCTGGCCGAACGTGTCGAGTTCGTGCGCAGCGCCGCCGGTGACCGGTTCGACTCGCTGGAGCTGAACCTGGCCATCACCGCCGTGCCGACCGACGGTTCCCGCATGCCCGACCTGACGATGACGCGCATGTACGCCTCGGAGCTCTCCGATGACGAACTGCTGTCCATGCCGTCGGTGCTCAGCGGGACACCGCGCGAGATGGCCGACACGTTGCGCGGTTACCGCGACAAGTACGGGATCACGTCATTCACCGTGCAGGACAATCACATCGACAACTTCTCGAAGGTGATCGCCGAGTTGCGCTGACCCGGCCGCCGCCTGCAGGAGGCAGGACTCGACCAGGTCTGCTGTCGGCGCGCGGTCGATGTCCCGTCGAACCGGCGGTGCACCGTCGGACCCGACTCGGCTCGATTTGGTGCGCACGTCGGTGGGGATCCTGGCGAGGGTCCTGGGCATTGGGCCAGCGGTGGCTAACGTAACGCAATTCGTCAGTGCCCCAACTCGTCAGTGCGCCAACTAATTTCGGTGTCGCAGCGAGGCTGCTGGCCGGTCTAGTTGGGTGGTGGTTGGGGTTGGAAGGGTTGGTACCACCACCATTGGGCGCGTTCGCCGCTGGGGCCGGGGTAGGGC
>NZ_VMQU01000079.1 GCF_007714205.1 Mycobacterium helveticum
CCCGTGCGCCCAGACCGTCACGCCACGCGAGACATAGCACACCCCACCCGACCCACATTCATGGCAATAGAACCCGATTTTTCGCATTGGCTTCACGTTCGGCGTAACCGGATGGGGGTATTTTCCCGACTTGTTACCAATCTGAGGTTGCTGTGTTTGTTTCAGCCCTGGTCATCAACAAAAGTGCTGGTAGAGCCCCGGTGAGGGGAAGGGGCCGTCGTTTGCGACATTTGAGGTGACCTACGTGCCTGTAGCCCATCACGGAGTACATTCTGCTGCTACTTTGAGCGCACACTTTGGTTTGCCGGTAAACGCGAAGGTGCGCCAGCGATCGTGTCGGCCACCTGGAGGATGGTGTCGGCAGCCCCGGTAAGCCTGTCACGCAGTTGCGCCAGCGCGTGCGGGGTTCCCAAGTGGTCTTCAGCGATCAGCCGCAGCAACTGCTCGCGTGCGATCGTCGACACCGGTAGCTCGCGGCGCCGGGCGATGCGTTCCAGCGATTCCAGTTCCTCTGGGTTGAGCCGGACCTGCAGCACTTTGCTGCGCGGGTTGCCGCGGGTGATCTTCACGTGCGGGGGAATCGGCCTGTCGGTCTGGTCGGCTTCGGCGGCCTCGGCCTCGTCGCCGATCTCGGCCAGCAAATCATCAAGGCTCTTACTCATCTGGACCTCCTTGGCGGTAGTAGCGGCGGTCACGGCTGTTGGACTGCCATGCATTGACGCCCCATACGACATCTCCCTGGTCCAGGGTGATGACACTCACGACAGCCTGGGCACTGGGCGAGTAGCCGGGGGTGGCGAACCTGGCGAACGCTTTTGGTGTTGTAGTCGGGGTCGAAGATGACTGCGTTGGCATCGTTAAGCGCTTCATCGGCTTGCTCTGGCGTGATTCCGTGCTTGGCGATGTAGTCACCACGCTTCGACCAGTCGACCGCCATGCCCTCAAAGCGCAATACACCGTCGTACTACAGCCCAGGAAGGGGATGAGGGATCAGGGATCAGGGGGTACTTTAACGATTCGCCATCAACCTCACCGGCGTGTGGCACACCTGCCGGGCCGGGCCCCCGCACCTGATCGCGGGGCACCGGGCCGATTCACCTGACGAATTCGATCGCCGGGCTGCGGCGGCTGGCGGGGGTCGCGCATGACACGGCGGCCCACCACGGCGTCGTCGGACTGATGCGCCGCCTGGCCGGCGAAACTGCGCCGCAACACATTCGGGTGAACCGCGGGCATCCCGCCAATGTCGACACGCCGATCATCCAGAACGACGCCGTCAGCGGCGCGTGTCGTCTCGACCTCGACCGCCCACCGAGGGAAGTTACGACGTCGACGGCCGGTGGCAGATCAGCGCTCGCACCAGCCGGCTTCTCGACGGGACGCCCGGCGCCCACGCCGTGTTGACGCAAGGCCTGGCCGGGTCCGTTGCGCTACGGCCGTGACAGGAACGCCAGCACGGTGCTTTCGAACGCCTCCTTGGCTTCGATCATCGCCCAGTGCCCGGACTTGGGGAAGATGTGAAGTTCGGCGTTGGGGATGGTGCGCATCGGGATGAGGGCCATGTCGGGTGGGCTGACCCTGTCGTCGCGGCCCCACGTCAGCAGCGTCGGGGCGGCCAGCTTGTGCATGGTCGCCCACGGCATCGGCCGGTCGGAGGCCTCCATCGCCGCGGTCATCGCGGCGAACGCCGCCTTGCCGTACATGCGGCGCGCGGCAGCCAGCGTCTCCGGGTCGGTGGCCAGTTGCCAGCGTTCCGCGATCAGTTCGTCGGTGATCAGCGACTGGTCGTAGACCATCGATTTGAGCCAGTCCACGAGCCGCTGCCGGGTGGGGTCCTCGGTGAACTCCTGCAGCAGCCGGATGCCCTCGCTGGGGCTGGCGCTGAAGATGTTCGTGCCGATCCCGCCGATCGTCACCAGCCGGCCGACGCGCTCCGGGTTGCGGATCGCGAAGTTGATGCCGACCCCGCCGCCCATCGAGTTGCCGATGACGTGGACCCTGTCGACGCCGAGCGCGTCCAGGAACGGCACGACGGCGCCGTGCGCGGTCACCATCGGGTGGCCCCCGACGTCCGGGCTGACGCCGAAGCCGGGGAATTCGAGGATCAGGCAGCGGTAGTGCTCGGCGAAGCTGGGCAGCAGTCCCCGGAAGTTGCGCCAGCCGGTGACCCCGGGACCGGAACCGTGCAGGAACAGCAGCACCGGGCCGGCGTCCGCGCCGCAGTCGTAGTACCGCAGTGCGCCCTTGGGGGTTTCGATTTCGCGCAGGTCGTGCTCGACGGCGATCGGTTCAGAAGTGTTGGCCACGCCTGCCACCCTGCCATGCCCCCGCGTCGGACGGGCGGCGGTGTTCCGCAGGCCGGTCACCCGACGGGCGAGCGCCCGTCACCCAGCCCGGCGGCGTCCGGGCCATGGCCGGGTCGGGGGCCGCCCAATTTGGCACCACGGTGTCGCGGTGGCGCCCGAAGTGGTCGAGCCCGACGTGGGTCAGCACGGTGAAATACGACGTGACCTGCGCCCGCCCGGAGGTCAGGCCGGTGATCAGCACGTTGGTGAGGTTTTGCCGGACAACGGGTTTGACGTCGACGCTGCCGGCGAGGTCTCCGGTGATGCCACGAGGAACCCGAGGATCTCGGTCCGCCGGGGCGGAAAGTCGCGGCCAGATCGTGGATTCCGCGGGCGCCACCAGACCAGTTGGAGCGCGCCAGGGTTTCCCGGATCTGTTCGCGGGCGAGCACTTCCCACATCTCCGTCGTGGTGACCCTGATGGCCCGGCGACTGATCGCCGGGGAACGCGCGGATCGACCGCTATCTGACCGCTATCTGACCAGGTAGGGCCGGAAGTGGTGCCTGGTCTCCGGGGTTACGCCGTTGAGGTCGAAAAGTGCGATCATCGCCCGCAGCAGGTCGGGGGACCAGTCGTCGAAAGGGTGCGCGTACACCCGGTCGAGCAGTTCGCAGCGCAGATGGTCGAGGTCCGGTTGTCGGTCGTTGGTCATGATCGGCATGACCGGGTTGGCGGTTGATGGCGCATCGACCCAATTCCTTCCCGAGGGGTTGGCGTTCGATCTTGGCGGCCGGCACTTTGTTTGCGCGGTTTGTGTGCGCTGTTTGATCTGCCTCGACCGTAGGGCGGCAGCGCGGCGTGTGTACAGCGAATAGGGCGGACTCGAACCCAATTCCCGGCGGAAAGTCAGCAGGTTGTCAGGTTCGCGGCGCGGTGCGCGCCGCAGTGAGTCGCCGTGTCGACGCGCGGCATCCGGCAGATGTCGGTGATTCCGGCCGGTGCCCAATGTTTGCCGGACATCAGCCGGCCGGTGGCCGCGGGGGCGGTTGCGCTGATCATGCGTGCTGAACCCGGTTGCCGCCGGATTGCTTCGCCGCGTACCGCGTGCATCGCCATGTCGGCCGCCGCGGTCACCTGTTCGATCCGCAGCGCGCCGACGGCGTCGCCGAGGCCCCGCGGCTCGGCTGTCGCCGTGCCGACGCTCACCGTGATCCGCTGCGCCGGGGCGGCGCTGGCGGCGACCAGGAAGGCGATGAGCCAAAACGCCCCTACGGCGCTGCTGAAGCCTTCTTCGTGGGCCGAACGCGGAGCCCTCGCGCGGCGAACGAGCCGTTCGCCACCTGCCGCTGACCCACCAGGACGCTGAAAGGCACCGCACACGTCGCGAGGGTGACGACGGCCATCGTCCGCCGCGCCCCACGAATGGCGCCCCGCTTACGCAGGAACTCGCTGATCGATGCGTACTGACCGGGCGGGTCGCCCGGTCTTTCAGCCGTGAACCTCGACCTGCGGCACGACGGTCACGTCGGCGCTGAGCGAGTTGGCGATGTAGCACTCCCGATGCGCCACGTCGACGAGGTGACCTACCTGCTCTGCGGTCGGTCCCGCCGCCACGACGATCCGCGGTCGCAACCCGATGCGGGTGATCCGCATCGGGTGGTCACTGGCGGGCATGACGCCCACCGCGTCGTCGCTGTAGCCCAGCACGTCGACGCGCGCCCGGGCGGCCACGGCGAGAAACGACAGCAGCTGACACGACGCCGCGGCCATCACCAGTAGCTGTTCGGGGTTGAGCCGGTCCGGGCTACCGAGGAAGGCCGGGTCCGCCGAAAGTGTCAGCGTGTCCTGGGCCGGGGGCGCGCTGACCAGATGCTCGCGTTGATAGTCGCGGTAGCCGACGCCCGTCGAGCCCTGCCAGGTGCACCGGACCCGATACGCGTGTTCGCCGGGGTGCTCTGCGGGCATCCCGCGCGTCGGCGCATCGACCTGGCGGCGAATGTCGAGGAGGTGGTGCTGGGCCTCGTGCACGGTGTGGACCGCGACCCAGCGCAACGAGCGTTCCCGCGTGCGCGGGTAGTGGTAGACCACCGTGCGGTCCCAGTCGCCGGCGCCCAAGCGGGCCAAGACGTTACCGAAAAGCATTGCGGCGTAGCCGAGTTGGCGGGCCACATCGATCGGGTCCTGCTCGTCGTACCCGTCGTGGTCGGCCCGCTCCTCGCGACCCATGGCGGCGCAGTCGGCCCCGTCCACGCGCCAGGCCGCCAGGACGCGCTCGCGCTGCACCAGCAGCACGTCGCGCAGGTGGCAACCGTAGTCCAGCGGCGACCACAACCCGGGCCGGGTGCGGGACCGGACGTCGACCGCACCGTCGCACAGGATCGCCGCGACCGCGGCCACCCGCCGCCGGATGTCGTCGCCGGCCGCCGCGGCCAGGCGAAGGTCGTAGGTGAAACCGCATTCGGGGCAGTCCTCGGCCATTGCCTGATCTTTTCAGACGCCCTCGCGTAGCCACTTCCGCTACGTGAGGTAGCGGAATACAGTTGGGCGGGTGACCACCGGCGAACGCACCAGGCATCTGCGCACCTGTCCACTCTGTGAAGCCATGTGCGGCTTGGAGATTCACGTCGAAGGCGGTCCCACCGACGGTAAGGTCACCAGCATCCGTGGGAACCGTGACGACGTGTGGAGCCGGGGACACCTGTGTCCGAAGGGCGCGTCGCTGGCCGCGCTGCACGACGACCCGGACCGCATCCGCCGACCGATGATCAAGATCGACGGACGATGGCACGAGGTCGGCTGGGACGCCGCGTTCCGCCGCTGCACCGAGCTGTTGGCGCCGGTGATCGCCAAGTACGGGATCGGGGCCGTGACCGCCTACACCGGTAACCCACTGGCGCATTCGTTTTCGCTGGCCCGGTACGCGGGTGTGCTGATGGGCATGTCGGGGATACCGATCACCTATTCGCCGGGCACGGTCGACCAGTGGCCGAAGAACCTGTCGTCCCACCTGATGTACGGCCTGTGGTGGAACTTCCCGGTGCCCGACATCGAGCGCACCGACCTCATGGTGATCATGGGCGCCAATCCCGCCGCGTCGCAGGGTTCCCTGCTGGCCGCCCCCGACGTGATGGGCCTGATCAAGGGGATCCGCAGGCGCGGCAAGGTGATCGTCATCGACCCGGTGCGCACACCGACCGCCGCCCAGGCCGACGAGTGGCTGCCGATCGTGCCGGGGACCGACGCGGCGCTGCTGCTGGCCGTCGCGCACACCCTCTTCGACGAAGACCTGGTGAATCCCGGCCCGCACCTCGAGGGCCAGGTAGACGGCATGGACACGATGCGCCGGGTCGCGGCGGAGTGGCCCCCGGAGCGGGTGAGCGCCGTCACCGGCATCGACGAAGACCGCATCCGCCGGTTGGCGCGCGAGCTCGCCGGCACCCCGAGATCCGTCGTGTACGGCCGGATCGGCCTGTGCAACCAGGAATTCGGCAGCCTGGCCAGCTGGCTGGTCGACGTGATCAACATCCTGACCGGTCACCTCGACACCCCCGGTGGCGCGATGTTCCCCAAGCCGGCGGCCTGGTCGATCACGACGCAACCGCTGCCCGGCCTGGAAGGGGGCGCAGCAGAATTCGGCCGCTGGCGCACCCGGGTGCGCGGCGCCAAGGAGGTCCTCGGGCAGGCTCCGGTGTCGTGCATGGCGGAAGAGATCGCCACGCCGGGCGCCGGGCAACTCAAGGCGCTGATCACCGTCGCCGGCAACCCGGTGTTGTCCACCCCCGGCGGCGACAAGCTCGACGAGGCGCTGCCGATGCTGGAAGCGATGATCTCCGTTGACCTCTGGCTCAACGAGACGACGCGGCATGCCGATGTGATCCTGCCCGGACTGTCCCCGCTCGAGCAGCCGCACCACGACGACCTGATCCTGCTGTTCGCGATCCGCAGCATCGCGAACTACTCCGCGCCGGTGTTCGATCCGGGCGACCGCCCACACGAGTGGGAGATCCTGATCCGGCTCACCGGCCTGTGCACCGGCACCCCGGCCGAGGACGTCGACGTGGCGGCGATCGACGACGGGTTCTTCGATTACCTGGCCTTCACCCAGGGACTCGACGGCGCGAAGATCCGCGAACTCTACGAGCACGGCGGCCCCGAGCGGATGCTCGACCTCACGCTGCGTACCGGTCCCTTCGGCGACCGGTACGGCGAGAATCCGGGCGGACTCACCCTGGACATGCTCAAGGCCAATCCGAACGGGATCGACTTCGGGCCGATGGTGCCGCAGCTGCCCGACATCCTCGGCACCCCGGACAAGAAGATCCGGCTGGCGCCCCAATACCTGCTCGACGACCTGCCACGGCTGGCCGCGCGGCTTGCGCGGCCCGCCGACGAACTCGTCCTGGTGAGCCGCCGGCATCTGCGATCGAACAACACCTGGCTGCACAACGTGCCCGCGCTGATGAAGGGCAAGGACCGCTGCACGCTGCTGATCCACCCCGACGACGCGGCCCGCCGCGGGATCGCCGACGATGACGTCGTGACGGTGAAGTCGGCGGCCGGCGAGATCACGGTGCCCGTCGAGGTGACCGAGGCGATCAGGCCGGGCGTGGTGTCGATGCCCCACGGTTGGGGCCACGGCATGCCGGGCACCCGCCTGGCGGTGGCCAACGGCTCACCGGGTGCCAACACCAACGTGCTGTCCCCGCCGACGTTCCTCGACGAGCCGTCGGGCAACGGCGCCCTCAACGGCATCCCGGTGACGATCGGCTGACGATCGACCGGATGCGACGCCGGCGGGCGCGGAGCCGGATCAAGGCCGAGCCGGATCAAGGCCGGATCAAGGGGTGTGTGTGTCCGCGCCCGCGATGTTTATGGTGGAGGCGGGAGAGGCCTCGAAAGCCTGGGAGACGCCATTACGGGAGGGGCGGTGGAGACCGTACTCGGGGTATCGATGGCACCCACGACGGTTCGGATGGTGCTGGTCGAGGGTGAGAACGCCGACGGCGCCACGGTCGAGACGGAAAACTTCGAGCTGCCCCCCGGCCAGACCCCGGACGCCGCGGACGCCCCCCGCCAGGTGGTCTCGGCGATCCTCGGAACCCGCGAAGGCGCGGTCGAAGCCGGATACCAGCTGGCGTCGATCGGGGTGACGTGGACCGAGGCCGGCCAGGCCGCCGCGCTGAACGCCTTGCTGGCCGGCCTGAAGATCGAGAAGGTCATGCTGGTCTCGGCTTTCCTGGCCGCCGCCGCGCTGGCGCAGACGGTGGGTAGCGCGACCCGCTATGCGCACACCGCGTTGCTGTTTCTGGAGCCCTATTCCGCGACGCTGGCGGTGGTGGACTCCGCGGACGGTTCGGTGGCCGGCGCGCGGAAACAGCTGCTGCCCGACGACGAGCAGGATGCGGTCGCCGCGTTGACCGCGATGGTCGCCGGCGTCGACGTGCTCGACCCACGGCCCGACGGCCTGTTCGTCGTCGGTTCCGACGGTGTCGACGTCGCCGCGATCAAGCCGCTGCTGCAGCGGGCGACGTCGCTGGTGGTGAGCACACCCGCGGAGCCGGAGACGGCGCTGGCCATGGGCGCGGCGCTGGCGTCGGCGAATCCGCCGTTGTTCGCGTCGTCGACGGCCGCGATGGCCTACGCGCAGGATGCCGGCACGGGCGTGGTGGACCCGCGGGCGGTTGCCCCCGGCTATCTGGAAATCCCCGCCGCCGTCGAAGAGGGTGACGAGGCGCTCGCCTACAGCGCCGTCCCCGACGAGGAGGCTGACGCGCTGACGGCCTCCACCGGCGGCTTTTTCGCGTCCGCCGCGATCGGTGGCGAGGAGGACGGCGAGCGGCGGGAGACGACCAGACCGTTTCTGGTGGCCATAGGCGTGCTGTCGCTATTCGTCGGCGGGGTGGTGGCGCTGGTATTCGCCCTGGCCATCGCCATCCGGCCACACGTCGACAACCGTCCGGCCATCGGCGCAAGCGCCGTCGCCCCGGCGAAGCCGGCCCCGCCGCCCACCCCTCCGGCCAAGCCGGCCACACAGCAGCGCCCCCCGGTGAAGCCGGCGCCGGCCCCCGCGGCTCCTCCGCCACCGGCGGCTCCTCCGGCCCCACCGGCGCCGCCGCGACTGCCCCTGCCCGCCCCGCCGGTTCCGCTCGGCCCTCCTGGTCCGCCGATCCCCGGGCCGGGCCCGGGCATCCCGTTCGGTCCGCCGATCCCCGGGCCGGGCCCGGGCATCCCGGGCATCCCGATCGGCCCGCCGATCCCCGGGCCCGGCCCGGGGATTCCCGGTGGACCCCCGGGGATTCCGATCCCGCACCTCCCGGTGCCGGGCATCCCGGGCATTCCGGGCCTGTAGCGCGCGCCCCGACCGGCGAGCAGGGGCTGCGGCCGGCCGATGACCGGCTCGGCAGCGAAACCCAGATCTATACCCGCATCGTGGCCGGCCGCGAGGCCCGCACCGTCGACTACCCCTGCGCCTGGAACCAGGGACGGCACCTGTGGATGGCCTATCTGATGCGAGTCGTCTACGCGCAGGTGGTGTTCGACACGCCCTGCCCGGCGACGCGATCAGCGTGACGCCGGCTGCCATCGTGCTGCTCGACAGCCACCTCGACGCGCTGGATCTGCGGCGGCTGATGCGCCGTCCGGCCGTGGCGCCGCCGCCGATCGAGCAGACTCTCTGGCACCGGCTGGCCATGGTCGCGATGCGCACGGCGGTGCCGATCGGTGTCGCGGGCGCGCCCTGGTTCGGTCGAAGATATCGGCGGAATCGCTTTCCCGGCAATGCAGTTCAACACCAAGGTGTGGAAGACATGTGGAAGACGTGTGGAAGACGTTGAAGGAGCACGGCTCCTTCGATCGCGACCGAGTTGGCGGCGGCGACCAGGACGATCGTGAACGCCGTCGAGTTGCGCGCGCAGGCGCGGACCCGGCGCCGCAAACCGCCGCGGGGCATCGCCACCAGGCCCGGCCGCGAGATCGTGGCGGAGGTGATCGCCCGGCGCTGGACGGCGCGCCTCCCGCGCGGGTCGGTTCGGGGTGAACCTTCCGGGGGCGCCGCTCGTCGGCTGTGTATGACTGCAACACCGTATTCTCCACCCTCCCAATGGGCCGCCCATCGCGGCCGCGGAACCGCCCCGCGGATCGCGGGCACCGCGGTGGCATTCACCCAGTACCGCTACGACCAGGACGAAGTGGCGCGCGAGTTCACCGAGTTCACCGAGTTCACCGAACCGGGCTTCCTGCGCTTCGCGCAGACAACGGGCGTCGACCGGCGCAGCCTGGCGCTGCCGCTGTCGCGCTACCCGAGGCTGAACGGGTTCACCGAAGCCAACGACGCCTATCTGGAGGTCGCCGTGGACCTCGGTGAGCGGGCCCTGCGAGAGGCCCTCGCCGGGGCGAACGTCGAACCGCACGAGGTGGACACGATCGTGATGGTTTCCAGCACGGGTATCGCGGTGCCGACCATCGATGCGCGGTTGATCTCGCGTGTCGGCCTGAGGCCGGACATCAAGCGTGTCCCGCTGTTCGGGCTCGGCTGCGTGGCGGGTGCTGCGGGGATGGCGCGCGTCCACGACTACCTGCACGGCTACCCGGGGGATGTGGCCGTGCTGTTGTCCGTCGAATTGTGCTCGCTGACGCTGCAGCGTGACGACGCATCGATCCCCGCCCTGATCGGTGTGTCGCTCTTCGGCGACGGCGCGGCCGCGGCGGTCGCCACGGGTGCCGACCGAAACGCCCTGTGCTCCAACGATGCCCGGGCTCCCCGGGTGCTGGCGACCCGGAGTCGGGTCGTGCCCGGGACCGTCGACGTAATGGGCTGGCACGTCGGCTCCACCGGTTTCCGCCTCGTCATGTCCCGTGACGTCCCGAAGATGGCCGACGAACACCTGAGCGGCGAGGTCGAGAGCTTTCTGGACGACCACGGCCTGTCCGTCGCCGACATCTCGGCGTGGGTATGCCACCCGGGCGGCCCGAAAGTGCTCGATGCGATCGAGAGCGCGCTGGGCCTGCCGCCGGAGGCGCTGGCGCACAGCCGGGATTCGATGCGCGAGAACGGCAACATGTCCTCGGCGTCGGTGCTCGACGTGCTGCGCAGGACGGTCGCCGCGCCGCCGGAGCCCGGGGACTTCGGGGTGATGCTGGCAATGGGCCCGGGCTTCAGCTTCGAGCTGTTGCTGCTGCGGTGGTGACGGAGCCGGCTCGTGTACTACTACCTGCTCATCCTCGCGGTCGCCGTTGAACGCTTGGTCGAGCTCGCGGTCGCACGGCGCAACACCAGATGGTCACTTGCGCACGGCGGCAGGGAATTCGGGCGGGACCACTACCCGGTGGTGGTGAGTATGCATGCGCTGCTACTGGTTTCGTGCGTTGTCGAGGTGTGGGCCGTGAAGCCGCCGTTCATCGCGTGGCTGGGCTGGCCGATGGTTGCCGTCGTGGCGCTGAGCACCGCCGTACGGTGGCGTTGCGTCGCCGTGCTCGGCAAACGATGGAATCCGCGGCTGATCGTCATCCCGGACGCCCCGGTAGTGCGGGACGGACCGTACCGGTGGGTACGCCACCCCAACTACGCCGCGGTCGTGGCGGAGGTGGCGGCACTGCCGCTGATCCATTCGGCGTGGCTGACAGCGGTCGTGTTCAGCATCGCCAATGCGCTGGTGCTCACCGTGCGTATCCGCGCCGAGAACGCGGCCCTCGGCTATGTGTGAGGGGCAGCAGGGCGTGAGGGGCAGCAGGGCGTGAGGGGCGGCAGGGTGTAAGGGCAATACGCGATCAGGGCGCGATGGGGCGGTTCGTCCATTCCCGGCCGGCCCGGCGCGACGAGCGGAACCAGCCGCCGGCCGCGGCGGTGCCGCCGTCGGTCGGGATGGTGTGACCGGTGACGAATGCCGAAAGATCCGACGCCAGAAACAGAATCACCCGCGCCTGGTCCTCGGGAACGCCCATGCGCCCGACCGGAACCCAGTGCGGCCACTGCGTCTGCTCCTCGGCCGACAGCCATTGCGAGTAGGGCACCTGCAGGGATTCGGTGACGTCGGGTCCGATCGCGTTCACGCGCACACCGTCGCGCCCGACCTGGACCGCGAGGCTGCGCGTGAAATGGATGACGGCGGCCTTGAAGGCCGCATACACCGGATCCTCCGGGTAGCCGCGCAGGCCCTCGACAGACGACACGTTGACGATCGCGCCGGCGTGCCGCTCGATCATCGAGGGCAGAAAGACACGGGTCACGGCGAAGACGTGATGCAGGTTGATCCGGTACAGGTCGTCCCACAGTTGCGGGTCGGTGTCGACGAAGTTGCCGGGGTGGCGCAGCCAGTGGCCCACGTTGTTGACCAGGACATCCACCCGCCCGAACCGGTCCAGCACCGACCGCGCCAGGCCGTCGACCTGGTCCGGGTCGCGGACATCGGTCACTACCGGCATGGCGGCGCCACCGCACGACGCGATCTGGTCGGCATTGCCCCGGGCCAGTTCCGCATCGATGTCGACGACGACCACCCGGGCGCCGTGGCGGGCGAACAACCGCGCGGTGGCGGCCCCGATCCCGCCGCCGGCGCCGGTGACCACCGCGACCCGGTCGGCCAGCAGGGGGACGGCCCCCGCCGCCGGTTCGGCTTCTTGCATGCTCACCATCTTGGGGCACCGACCGCGCGGCACCCTCGGCAGGGGCGGGCCAAACGTGACGATCGCGACACCGGCCCGAGTTCCCCCGTCGTTTCCCGGGCCGCGGGACGGGTAATTGCTGCCGTCGGGAGTGATTGCACTTGGCAACGAGGAAGAAAGACCCGTACCACGTATTGCCGAAGCTGGAGACAAAGCGGCGAATTCACCATCGCCATAGTCCGCAATCGGTTGCGGTGTCCCTGGCCAGTCGGCTGATCATGAAAAACGCGGTTCGCGCCTGGGCTTTTCAGCCGGACCTGCACTGGCCCCTGGAATACGTGGACGGTCTGGCGGGACTGCTGCCACAGTTGCGGTCCTCCGCGAAGATCGACCCGGTGCGGCTGGAGAACTGCGGCGCCGAATGGGTTCGCGCGCCCGGCGCGTCGTCGACCCGCGCGATTCTCTATCTGCACGGCGGCGCGTTTCTCACCTGCGGTCTCAACACGCACCGTGCCCTGGTGACTCGCCTGTCGAAAGCGGCCGACGCCGCGGTGCTCACCGTCGGCTACCGGAAGCTGCCGTCGCACCGGATCGGCGATGCCATCGAGGACGGCCTCGACGGGCTTCGCTGGCGCCAGGAGAGCGGCTATGACGGCGAGCAGGTCGTCGTGGCCGGCGACTCGGCCGGTGGATACCTGGCGTTCATGACCGCGCTCTGCGCCATCCGCGCCCGTGTTGCGAAGCCGGCGGGCATCGCGACGATCTCGCCGTTCGCGGATGCGGACCCGGCGGGAAAATTGAGGCACCGCAATGCACGCCGGTGCTCGATGTTCACGCGCGCGGCGTTGTCGATATTCACCCGATATCTCGGGGAGGTACAACTTCCCGGCGCGGACGGCTCCGCGCGCCCCGTCGTCTCACCGGTGGATGCCGATCTGTCCGCTTTGCCCCCGGTGACCATCCACGCGAGCTCCGACGAATTGCTGCTGCCCGACGCCGAGTTGATGGCGAAACGGCTGGACGCCGCGGGAATCCGCTGCGATCTGCATCTGTGGGACGGACAGATCCACGATTTCCCGTTGGCTGCCGACATTTTGCCCGAAGGGCGACGCACCATTCGCTACATCGGTGATTTCGTCAAAGAGGTCACCGCCGGGCGGGACGCGTTGCCCGACGGCCGCGCTGGCACGGCGTGGTCGCACGGGGTGCCGGCGACCACCAGGGTGGTATAGCCGTCGCGCACTGCGAAACATGTTGAGCCGCAGCGTCAACGATGCGAGCGCGCCGGCGCCCCCAGCGGCCCCGTGTCATCGCCGCTGCTGCCGCCGGTCGGCGGCGCTCATCTCCGGCGCGTCGGCGGGGGTTTCGGTGTGGCTGTCGTGCACGGCCGGCGGGTCACCCCTTAGGTTTCGGCCCGAAACTCGACCGTAGCGCCTGCCCCCGATCGGTCACGCTGCCGATACAGTGAAGCGGATGAGCCGACCAGCCCCGCCCGTGCTGACCGTGCGTTACGAGGGATCCGAGCGCACCTTCGCAGCAGGAAACGATGTGGTGATCGGGCGCGACCTGCGCGCGGACGTGCGCGTCGCGCAGCCGTTGATCTCCCGGACCCACCTGATCGTGCGATTCGACCAGGGCCGCTGGATCGCCATCGACAACGGAAGCCTCAACGGCCTGTACGTCAACAACCGCCGCGTCCCGGTCGTCGATATCCAGGACGGCCTGCGGGTCAACATCGGCAATCCGGACGGTCCCGCGCTGACGTTCGAGGTCGGCCGCCACCAGGGTTCGGCGGGGCGGCCGCCGCTGACGACGTCGATACCGGTCTTGCATCCCCACGGCGACGCCGGCGGGGCCCCGACGCACGGCCAGCCGCAGCAACCGCTGCCGGCCCCGTTCCGGCACCCCGCGCAGCCGCCCGGCGGTCCGCAGCACAGCCACCCGAGCGGGCCACTGCCGGGCTACCCCGCGGAGCCGCAACCGCGCCATCCGACCGGCGCACACCACGCCGGCCCGCCCAGCGGGCCGCAACAGGGGCCGCAGATCTACCGGGCGCCACCGGTGCGGGTGCCCGCCGCGCCCGCGGACGAGCCGAGGCCCGCCGAGACCGGCCGCCTCGGCGGCGACCCCACCAACATCGCGACGTCGATGATGCGGATGCTGCGCCCCGGCAGATCGGGCGCCGAGTCGGTCCCGGGAGCGATCAAGATCGGCCGGGCCAACGACAACGACATCGTCATCCCCGAGGTGCTGGCGTCCCGTCTGCACGCCACCCTGGTCCCGACCGCACGCGGCACCGAGATTCACGACAACCGCAGCATCAACGGCACCTTCGTCAACGGCGCCAGGGTCGACTCGGCGCTGCTGCACGACGGCGACGTGGTCACTATCGGCAACATCGACCTCGTCTTCGCCGGCGGCACGCTGGTGCGGCGCGACGAGACCGCGACCGCGACACGCACCGGCGGCCTCGACGTGCGCGGGGTGACGTGGACCATCGAGAACAACAAGACGCTGCTGGACAACATTTCGCTGGGGGCGCACCCCGGAACGCTGACGGCCGTCATCGGACCCTCGGGTGCGGGCAAGTCCACGTTCGCCAGGTTGGTCGCCGGCTACACGCACCCGACCACCGGCACGGTGACGTTCGAGGGCCACAACGTGCACGCCGAGTACGCCTCGCTGCGCAGCAGGATCGGCATGGTCCCGCAGGACGACGTGGTGCACGGCCAGCTGACCGTGCAGCAGGCGCTGATGTATGCCGCCGAACTCCGGCTGCCGCCGGACACCAGCAACGCCGACCGGGCCCAGGTGGTGGCCCGGGTGCTCGAGGAACTGGAGATGACCCAGCACCTGCACACCCGGGTCGACAAGCTGTCGGGCGGCCAGCGCAAACGCGCATCGGTGGCGCTGGAGCTGCTCACCGGCCCGTCGCTGCTGATCCTCGACGAGCCGACCTCGGGTCTGGACCCGGCCCTGGACCGCCAGGTCATGACGATGCTGCGGCAGTTGGCCGACGCGGGCCGCGTGGTGCTCGTGGTCACCCACTCGCTGACCTACCTCGACGTCTGCGATCAGGTGCTGCTGCTGGCCCCCGGTGGCAAGACCGCGTTCTGCGGGTCGCCCGGCCAGATCGGGCCCGCGATGGGGACGACGAACTGGGCCGACATCTTCAGCACGGTGGCCAACGACCCCGACGGGGCTCGGGCCCGCTATCTGGCGCGGACCGGGCCGCCCCCGCCGCCGCCGGCAGCGGAAAAACCCGCCGAGCTGGGCGATCCGTCCCACACGAGCCTGGTCCGGCAGTTCTCCACCATCGCCAGGCGGCAGATGCGGTTGATCATCTCCGACCGCGGCTACTTCGCGTTTCTGGCGGTGTTGCCCTTCATCATGGGCGCGTTGTCGATGTCGGTGCCGGGCAACGTCGGCTTCGGCGTCCCCAACCCGATGGGTGCCGCCCCCAACGAGCCCGGGCAGATTCTGGTGCTGCTCAACGTCGGTGCGGTGTTCATGGGCACCGCGCTGACGATCCGCGACCTTATCGGCGAACGCCCGATTTTCCTGCGCGAACAAGCGGTCGGCCTGTCCACCTCCGCCTACCTGCTGGCCAAGGTCTGCGTCTACACGGTGTTCGCGCTGATCCAGTCGGCGATCGTGACGGTCATCGTGCTGATCGGCAAGGGCGGCCCGACCCAGGGGGCCGTCGCGTTGGGCGACCCCGGCTTCGAGCTGTTCGTGGACGTCGCGTTGACGTGCGTCGCCTCGGCGATGCTCGGGTTGGCGTTGTCCGCCATCGCCAAGTCCAACGAACAGATCATGCCGTTGCTGGTCGTGGCGGTGATGTCGCAGCTGGTGTTCTCCGGCGGCATGATCCCCGTCACCGACCGCATCGGGCTCGACCAGATGTCGTGGGCCACGCCGGCGAGGTGGGGCTTTGCGGCGTCGGCCGCAACCGCGGACCTGCTCAAGCTGGAACCGGGCCCGGTGACCCCGAAGGATTCGCACTGGCATCACACCGCCGGCGCGTGGTCGTTCGACGTGGCCATGCTGCTGGCGATCAGCATGGTCTATCTGGCCTTCGTGCGGTGGAGGATCCGCCTCAAGGGTGGCTGAGCACCCGCCGGCGAAGGCGACGACCGGGAGGTTCCGCGCTGAATTCCCCGCGGAGTGCCACGAAACGTCAGGCCCCCTTGCGCGCTACCTGTTCGGCGGCGGCGCGCATTCGGTCGGACAGTTGCAGCAGATCGTGCTCGCCGACCCCGTGGGGCAGGGTGTACGCCAACTGGCGCAACTCGACGGCGCAGGTACGCAGTTCCTGGCGAAGGCGTGTCTCAACAGTGGGCATCTGTTTTCTCCCCGTCTGTTTTCTCCCCGTGTGTTTTCTCCCCGGGCTCGTCGGATCGAGCGGTACGCCCGATGCTCGACGAGCCGATCCCATGATCCTTGCAGCCCGATCGCGCGCCCGCGAGGGCCAAGGCGCGGATTTACGGGAGTTTGACAGCGTTTTAACACTTGCACGACCACTGGTCATGCGATCGGAGGCGCCGCCGTCCGATCGGCCGCCGGGCTCTTTCCACGCGCATCGTCGCCTCCGACGCCGGTGTTGCTGAGCGCGGCTAAGCAAACTGTTAGGGTTCGCGCTAGATCGCAGCGGCAAAGGGGCCGGAATGGATTTCGAACTCGACGCCGGACAGCGCGCCTGGCTGGCCGAGGTCCGCGGATTCCTGCGCGACAACGTCACCCCCGCGCTGCGCGCCGAACTCGACCAGCACGATCTCGAGTTCCCCAACGGTGAGGTGGCGCGTTTCCGCCGCAAGATCGGCGAAAAGGGCTGGTTCGGACTGAACTGGCCGCGCGAGTACGGCGGGCTCGGCGGCGAAGGGGGCCTCGGCGCGGTGTATCAGCACCTGCTGATGAGCGAGTTCGAGTACTGGGGCGTACCCGGCCCCGACCTGACGGTCACGTCGGTGGCGCCGATGATCATGCGGCACGGCACCGAGCGGAACAAGACCGAATGGCTGCCCCTGATTGCCAGCGGCGAGATGATCTGCGCCGTCGGCTATTCCGAACCCGACGCCGGCACCGACCTGGCCAGCCTCCGGACCCGCGCGAGGCGCGACGGCCGGGAGTGGGTGATCGACGGGACGAAGATCTGGAACAGCGGCGCCCAGCGCGCCACCCACGAGTGGCTCTGCGTCCGCACCGATCCCGACGCGCCCCGGCATCGGGGCATCTCGGTCATCATCGTCCCGATCGACAGCTCCGGCGTCCAGATCCGCCCCCTCTACGCCTGGTCGGGCTACCGCACCAACGAAGCCCACTTTCGCGACGTGCGGGTCCCGCTGACCAACCTGGTGGGCGAGGTGAACCGCGGCTGGACGTACATCACCGGAGCCCTCGACCTCGAGCGCGGCGCGCTGACCAACGCCGGCGACCTGCGCCGCGCCGTGGAGGAGCTGCGAGAGCTCGCGCGCAGCCCCCGGCGCGACGGGACCGTGCCCGCCGACTGTCCGGTGCTGCGCCGCCGGCTGGCGCAGGCCGAAGCCGATGTGGAGGCGGCCACGCTGATGGGTTACGAGGCCGCCTCGATGCTCGACAGCGGCGCCATCCCTTCCGTGGAGGTCAGCGTCGAGAAGGTCTTCACCAGCGAGCTGCGCCAGCGCATCGCGGACCTGGCGCTCGATCTGCTCGGCCCCGACGGCCTGCTGGCACATCGCAGCCCACACGCCCCGCTGGGCGGGAAATTCGAACGGCTGTACCGGGCCGCGCCGTTGATGCGCTTCGGCGGGGGCACCAACGAGGTGCTCCGCGACATCATCGCCCAGCGCGGCCACGGCATGCCCTCCTATGGGCGCTGACCGGAGCCGCACGGGACGAACATGAGAGTGATACCCACCGACGAGCAACGCGCGTTCGCCTCGGCGTCGCGCGCGCTACTGGCGGCGGAATGCCCCGTGACCCTGGTGCGCGCGCTGAGCGAACCCGGCGCCGACCGCAGCGCCGCGGCCCTGTGGCAGGCGCTGGCCGGCGCCGGTATCTTCGGGCTCGCCGTCGGCGAGGAGTACGGCGGCTCCGGCGGCTCGCTCGAGGATCTCGCCGTCTTCTCCACCGAGGCCGGCCGCGCCCTGTGCCCGACGATGGTGCACAGCACCGTGCGGGCGGTGCTGGCGATCGACTGGCTCGGCCGGCCCGGGCCGAAGGCGGCGTGGCTGCCGTCGCTGGCCAACGGCAGCGTCCGCGGCACCACCGCGTTGTGGAACGCGCGCGACGCGGCCGCCGTAGCGCCTGCCCTGCACGCCGCGCCGGACCGGGCGCGCTGGCGGCTCAGCGGAACCGTGGATTACGTCGCCGACGCCGACGTCGCCGACCTCGTCGTGGTGTCGGCCGCCGCGCCCGGGCGCACGCTGGCCTTCGTCGTCGACACCCGCGCCGACGGCCTGGCCGTCGAGCCCCTCGCCATGGCCGGCGGGCACCGGGCGTGCACGGTGCGCTTCGAGGACGTGGCGGTGCCGCCCGACGCCCTGCTCGGCGACGGCGTCGGTGAGCCGGCGCTGCGCCGGCTCGCCAACGCGGCGGTGGCACTGGGATCCCTCGACCTGGTGGGCGTCGGGCAGGCGGTGTTGGACCGCACCGTGGAATACACCACGCTGCGTCACCAGTTCGGCCGGGCGATCGCGTCGTTTCAGGCCGCCCAGCACCTGATCGCCGACATGCACATCGCCGTGGCCGCCGCGCGACTGGCCGCGCACTCGGCGGTGTTCTGGATCGCCCGCGGGCACACGGCGGCCCGGGAAACGGCCATCGCCCGCATGCACGCGGCCCGCGCGGCCCGGATGATCACCCTGGACGCGCATCAGTTGCACGGCGGGATGGGCTATGTGACCGAGACGGACCTGCATCTGTGGAGCGAACGGGCCCGGCTGGGCTCGACGCTCGGGGGCGGGGCCGACGTCGCCGCGGCGTGGCTGGAGGAGGCTCTGGAAGATGAACGATGACAGCCTGATCGACGCCGAGTCGGCGTCCCGGGTGGGGACGGTCGCCGCCTCGGCGACGGGTGAGGTGAACCGGCGCGACTGGCAACGGTGGGCGGCCGCGGTCGGCGACCACAACCCGCTGTGGTTCGACCCGGAGCACGCGCGGGCCAACGGGTTTCGCGACGTCATCTGCCCGCCGCTGTTCCTGCAGTACGCCGTGCTGGGCGTCACGCACCTCGAGACGCTGCGGCCCGACGGTTCCTCCGGCGCCGTCTCGGGCAGCCTGGCGTTCCCGCGCGCGCCCAGGCGGATGGCGGGCGGGGAGAGCTTCACCTTTCACCGGCCCTCCTATCACCGCGACCAGATCGAGATGGTCCGCACCATCGAGTCGATCACCGAAAAGCAGGGTCGCTCCGGCAGATTCGTGCTGGTGACCTGGCACACGATCTACCGCAACCAGCACAAAGACCTGGTTGCCGAAGCGTCGACCTCGATGATCGCCCGGCCTTAGGAGTCCCTTGACCGACCAACAGGTTTTTTTCGAAGACGTCGCGGTGGGGGAGCAGATCCCGGCGCTGACCGTCACCGTCGACGAAACCCAGCTGTTCTTCTTCAGCGCCGCCACCTACAACGGCCACCGCATCCACTACGACAAGCAGTGGGCGCGCGAGGAAGGCTACGACGACGTGCTGGTCCACGGACCGCTGCAGGCGGCGCTGCTGGCCCGCGCGATCGGCGACTGGATCGGCGGCCGCGGCCGCCTGGTGTCCTTCTCGGTGCAGAACCGGGCCGTCGCCCATCCCGGCGAGTTGCTGCGCTTCGGCGGGGTGGTCACCGGCACGCGCCTCACCGACGGGGGTGCCGGCCTGGTCGACCTCGACATCGTCGGCCGCCGCGAGGACACCGTGCTGACGCCCGGGACGGCGACGGTGCAGTTGCCCCGGCGGGCAACGCCGTCATGACGGGGCTGCGGGGCGAAGCGGCCATCGTCGGCATCGCCGAACTGCCCGCCGAGCGGCGGCCCGGCGGGCCGCCGCTGTTCACCCTCGACCAGTACGCGGCGTTGGCGAAGGCGGTCGTCGAGGACGCCGGCATCGACCCCGCCGCCGTCAACGGCCTGATCACCCACGGCGTGGCCGAATCGGCGATGTTCGCGCCGGCCACGCTGTGCGAATACCTGGGCCTGCCAATGGATTTCGGTGAGCGAGTCGACCTGGGTGGTGCCACGTCGGCGGGGATGGTGTGGCGGGCCGCGGCCGCCGTGGAACTCGGTGTCTGCGACGCGGTGCTGGCCGTGGTACCCGGATCGGCATCGGTACCCCGGTCCGCCACCAGGCCGGCCGCCGCCCCGAATTGGTATGGCGCGTCGTCGAACAACTACGGCTCACCACAGGCCGAGTTCGAGATTCCCTACGGCAACGTGGGCCAGAACGCGCCGTACGCGCAGATCGCCCAGCGGTATGCGGCCGAGTTCGGCTACGACCCGGCCGCGCTCGCGGGGATCGCGGTGGACCAGCGCGCCAACGCGTGCGCGCATCCGGGCGCGGTTTTCCACGGCGCCCCGATCACCGTGGACGATGTGCTCGCCAGCCCGATGATCGCCGACCCGATCCACATGCTGGAGACGGTGATGCGCGTACACGGGGGAGCCGGTGTCCTGATCGCCAACGCCGACATTGCACGCCGCGGCCGCCATCGCCCCGTGTGGATCACCGGCTTCGGCGAGCACATCGCGTTCAAGACCCCGACCTACGCCGAGGACCTGCTGTGCACGCCGATCGCCCGCGCCGCCGACACGGCGTTCGCGATGGCCGGGCTGGGCCGCTCCGAGGTCGACATGGCCTCGATCTACGACTGCTATACGATCACGGTGCTGATGAGCCTCGAGGACGCCGGCTTCTGCGCGAAAGGCCAAGGGATGCAATGGCTCACCGAACGCGACCTGACCTATCGCGGCGATTTCCCGCTCAACACCGCCGGCGGTCAGCTGTCCTTCGGGCAGGCCGGCATGGCGGGCGGCATGCACCATGTCGTCGACGGCGCGCGCCAGATCATGGGCCGGGCCGCCGACGCGCAGGTGCCCGACTGTCGCACCGCGTTCGTCACCGGCAACGGCGGCATCATGAGCGAGCAGGTCGCGCTGCTGCTGCGGGGGGACTGACCGCGCCGGTGACGATGCAGAGCGAAACGATGAGGAGGAGCGGCGCAATTAACCCGACCGAACCCCTGCCCATCCCCGAGCCCACGCCGGTCTCCCGGCCGTTCTGGGACGGACTGGCCCGGCACCGGATCGTGGTGCAGTATTCGCCGTCGTTGGGGCGCTACGTGTTCTATCCGCGCACCCTGGCCCCCGGGACGCTGGCCGACGACCTGGAATGGCGTGAGATCGACGGCGGCGGAACGCTGTACACGTTCACCGTCGCCCGCAGGCCCACCGGGCCGCCCTGGGCCGATGCGCTGCCGCAGCTGCTCGCGGTGGTGCAGTGGGACGCGGGGCCGCGGATCAGCACCGAATTGGTCGACGTCGACGCGAGCGACGTCCGGATAGGAATGCGAGTGATGCCGGTGTTCTGTGACCTCCCCGAAGTCGGGATCACCCTGCTGAAGTACCGGCCGGCATGAGCGACCCGACGATGCGCACCCACGTCCACCGGACCCAGGTCGACGACTACTTGCGGGACATGTTGCGCGAGTTGGACGCCGGATTCCCGCGCGTCGAAACCATGACGGCTGCGGCGGCACGGGAGGCGGTGGCCAAGCGCCGCATGCCCGTCAACAACGCGGGCGACGTACGCAGTGCCGTCGACCACTCGGTTCCGGGGCCGGCCGGCGAGATCCCGGTACGGGTCTACCACCCGCACGGCGAGCCGCTCGCCGACCGGCCCGCGATCGTGTTCTGTCATGGCGGCGGATTCGTCTTCTGCGGCATCGACTCCCACGACGGGTTCTGCCGCGCGCTGGCCCGCGGCAGCCAGGCCGTCGTCGTGTCGGTCGACTACCGGCTCGCCCCCGAACATCGCGCGCCGGCCGCCGCGCTCGACGCCTTCGCCGCATTCCGCTGGGCGGCGGAACACGCGGCGGACCTCGGCATCGACGCGGCGCGCATCGCCGTCGCCGGCGACAGCGCCGGCGGCAACCTCGCGGCGGTCGTCGCCATCCTGTGCCGCGAACGGGGGGGCGCCCTGCCGGCCGGCCAGCTGTTGCTCTATCCCGTCATCGACCCGTCGTTCGACACCGAGAGCTATCACCGCTACGCCGCGGGACCCTTCAACACCCGGGCCGCGATGCAGTGGTACTGGCGTCAATACCTCGGCGATGACGGGATCGTCGACCCGCCTTACCTGGTGGCCCCGGCACGCGCGGCGTCGCACGCGGGTCTGCCGCCGGCGGTGATCGTCACCGCCGGTGAGGATCCGCTGCACGGCGAGGGCTGCGATTACGCCCGCCGCCTGCACGAGGCGGGCGTGCAGGTCGTGCACCGCGACTTCCCCGACATGTTCCACGGCTTCATGACGATCCCGTCGCTGGCCGCGTCGGTGCTGGCGCGCGACCTGATCTACGGCGACCTGCGGATGCTGCTCGACCCCAGGTCCGGGAGCTGAGACGGTGCCGGAAACGGTCCAGCAGTTGCTACGCCAGCGCAGGTACGACGACACCCCCGCCGTCGCGCACGGCGACCGGACCTGGACCTGGCGGGAACACCTCGCCGAGGCCGAGGCCGAGGCGTCGGCCCTGATCGCGCGCGCCGACACCACCCGTCCGCTGCACGTCGGCGCCCTGCTCACCAACTCGCCGGAGATGCTGCGGGCGATGGCCGCGGCCGCGCTGGGCGGCTACGTGCTGTGCGGCGTCAACACCACCCGGCGCGGCGCCGGCCTGCTCGCCGACATCCGGCGCTGCGACTGCCAGATCCTGCTGGTCGACGACGAGCACCTCGCGCTGCTGGACGGTCTCGACCTGGCCGGCGTCGAGGTGCTCGAGGTGAGCGGGTCCCGCTACGCCGGGGCGGTCGCGACCGCGCCACCCCTGGTCGCCCACCGCGAGGTCACCGCCGCCGACCCGCTGATGATGATCTTCACCTCGGGCACCAGCGGAAATCCCAAGGCCGTGCGGTTCGCGCACGGGATGGCGATCATGTGCGGGGCGAGCCTGATCTTTCAGTACGACGTCACGGCCGACGACGTGTGCTACCTGTCGATGCCGCTGTTCCACTCCAACGGCGTCGCCGCCGGGTGGGCGGTCGGCGTCGGCTGCGGCGCCACCATGGTCCCGGCCCGGTTCTCGCCGTCGCGCTTCCTGGACGACGTGCGTCGCTACCACGTGACGTACATGAACTACGTCGGCAAGCCGCTGGCCCTGATCCTGTCCACCCCGGAACGCCCCGACGACGCCGACAACACCCTGCGGGTGGCGTTCGGCAACGAGGCGACCGATCGCGACATCGACGATTTCGCAAGGCGTTTCGGCTGCCGCGTGATCGACAGCTTCGGCTCCAGCGAGTTCGCGGTGATCGTCGTGCGCGAGGACGGCGCCCCGAGCGGCTCCATCGGCAAACCGTATCCGGGGGTCGGGATCCACAACCCGGTCTCCCTGCGGGAATGCGCCGTCGCGGAATTCGACCAGAACGGCGCCCTGACGAATTTCGACGACGCGGTCGGCGAACTCGTCAACACCGCGGGCGCGGGCCCGTTCACCGGTTACTACAACGATCCCGCCGCGACGGCCGAGCGACTGCGGCACGGCATGTACTGGTCGGGCGATCTGGCCTACCGGGACGCCGACGGCTGGATCTACCTGGCGGGCCGCACCGCCGACTGGATGCGGGTCGACGGCGAGAACCTGGCCGCGGCGCCCATCGAGCGGATCCTGGGCCGCATCCCCGAGGTCAGCCAGGTGGCCGTCTACGCCGTACCCGACGAGCGGGTCGGCGACCAGGTGATGGCCGCGTTGGTCCTGCGCGACGGAAGCCGTTTGGCGCCGGACGATTTCGCGAGGTTTCTCGCCGCTCAGCCCGACCTGTCGCCCAAGGCGTGGCCGCGCTACGTGCGCATCAACGACGCCCTGCCGGTGACGGCCACCAACAAGATCCTCAAGCGCGACCTCGTCGCCGCCGGTGCCAACGCGCAGGGCGGCGTGCTGTGGACGCGGCCGGCGCGCGGCACCGCCTATTCGGCCGTCAGCATCCCGGCCGGCTGACCGTTTCGCCGGTTTCGGTGGGTTGTGGCGCTTCCCCGAACCGCGCCAGCGCGAGCGTCCCCGACACCGCGACGACGAATCCGAGCACCACCAGCCAGCCGAGGCCGTCGCGCGCACGGTCACCGAGCCACACCACGCCCACCAGCGCCGGCGCGATCGTCTCACCGATCACCATCCCCGCGACGGCCGTGGTGACGGATCCGCGGTGCAGGGCGGAGGTGAGCAACAGAAATCCCGCGGCCCCGCCGGCGGCCGCCGCGTAGAGCGCAGGGTTGGTGTACAGGGAGCGATCGGTCGGGTCGATCACGTCGATCAGTCGCACGCCGACCTCGACGACGCCGAAACCGCTTCCGGCGCCCAGTCCCAGCGCCAGCGCGCGCGGGCGGTCCGGCAGCCGCCCGGCGGCGGCGCCGGCCGCGAAGATCGCGGCCACCGCGCCCAACAGCGCCCAGCCGAATCCGGCGGGGGCATGACGAGAGTGCCCGGGCCCGGCGCCGAGAGCGAGCGCGACCAGGCTGACGCACACCACGCCCACGGCCGTCCATTCGGCCGCCGACAGCCGCGCCGAGAGCACCCAGGCGGCCACGACGCCCGTGACGGCGATCGACGCGGCCAACGCCGCGGCGACGACGTAGATCGGCGCCATCCGCAGCGCGGCCACCTGCAGCAAGAAGCCGAGCCCGTCCAGGCTGACGCCTGCGAGATAGCGCCACTGCCGGGCGGCGCGCCACAGCAGGACCGTGTCGACACCCGAACCGCTGCCCGCTTCGACCGATCGCGCCGCCGCCGCCTGCAACACCGAGGCCGTGCCGTAGCAGACCGAGCACGCCAGAGCGAGTAGGAAGCCGATCAGCACATCCCGACAATAGGCGCACCGGGGGTATCGGCCGGCAGTAGCGTTGGCGGGGACCCCCGCCCGGTGACTCGGCCGAGGCTGAGCAAGTGCCGAATTGAACGATTTTCCGCGATCTGTCGTGGATGATCATCGATGATGCACCGCATCCGCAGACCCGAAACCGAAGGCACCGAGCCTCCGGGGGTCAGGTGGATGCACGGGTGGCGCAGTCCGTTGCGGGGGCCCTGGCTGACATCCGTGTTCGGTTCGGTGCTGCTGGTGACGCTGCCCATCGTCGCCCTCACCGGCCTGTTGTCCTACATCGCGTACGGGCCGCGACTGCATCAGGCCATCCCCGGGGACGTCGGCTGGCTGACGCTGCCGGCGTTCGACTGGCCCACCGACCCGTCCTGGCTGTACCGGCTGACCCAGGGGCTGCACGTGCAACTCGGGCTCGTGCTGATCCCGGTGGTGCTGGCCAAGTTGTGGTCGGTGATTCCCCGGCTGTTCGTGTGGCCGCCCGCCCGATCCATCGCCCAACTGGCCGAACGGGTTTCGCTGCTGATGCTGGTCGGGGGTGTGCTGTTCGAAATAGTGACCGGCGTGCTGAACATCCAGTACGACTACATCTTCGGGTTCAGCTTCTACACCGCCCACTATTTCGGCGCGTGGGTGTTCATCGCCGGGTTCGTCGTGCACGCCGCGATCAAGCTGCCCCGGCTGTGGTCGGGGCTGCGTGCGCTGTCACTGCGCGACGTGCTGCGCACCGGGCGCGCCGACACCCGGGCCGAGCCCTGGGAACCCGACGGCCTGGTCGCCGCGGATCCGGGACCCGCGACGATCAGCCGCCGCGGCGCGCTGTCGCTGGTGGGCGCCGGGACGCTGTTCCTGGCGGTGATCACCGCGGGCCAGACCCTGGGGGGCGTCACCCGGCGGGCGGCCCTGCTGCTGCCCCGCGGGCGCACCCGCGGCGACGGGCCCAACGATTTCGAGGTCAACCGAACGGCCCTCGCGGCGGGCATTCCCGCCGCCGCCACCGGGAATCGCTGGCGGCTCACGCTCACCGGCGGCGCACAACCGGTGGTCCTGGACCGCGCCGCGCTGCTGGCGCTGCCGCAGCACACCGCGAGGCTGCCGATCGCCTGTGTGGAGGGCTGGTCGACCACCCAGACCTGGACGGGGGTGCGACTGGCGGAACTCGCCCATCTGGCCGGCGTGCCGGCACCGGAGTCGGCGCACGTGTCGTCGCTGGAGCGCTCCGGTGCGTTCGGGGCTGCCACGCTGCAACGCAACCAGACGCTGCACCCCGACGGGCTGCTGGCGTTGAAGGTCAACGGCGCCGACCTGTCCGCCGACCACGGTTATCCCGCCCGCATCGTCGTGCCCGCGCTGCCCGGCGTGCACAATACGAAATGGGTGACGGCGATCGACTTCCGGGGAGCTCGAGATGCGTAGCGCGCTGGCGGTTTTCGTCCGGTGCTACGGATCCCGCCCGCTGCACCTGCTGACCCTGGTCACCGGGTTCGCGCTGTGCGGCTACGTGGTGGCCACCATCGGGCCGGTCACGCTCTGGAATCCGCACGTGTGGTGGCAGTCGATCGTCGTGTGGTTCGCCGCGGCTGTCGTCGCGCATGACCTGGTGCTGTTCCCGCTCTATGCGTTGGTTGACCGGCTGCTGCCGCGGCCCAAGACCGGGCGCGCCCGCCCGAGCATACCCGTGCTCAATTACATCCGGGTGCCCGCGCTGGGTGCGGGTCTGACCCTGATTTTTCAGCCGGCTTGTGATGATCTTGTTTTCGGTGATCTGGTTGATGGTGGCTGCGCGCTGAT
>NZ_VMQU01000007.1 GCF_007714205.1 Mycobacterium helveticum
GCGTCACGGCCGACGCCTGCACCTGCGTTTTGCCGCCGCCTACCCCCACGTCGAGGCATTCGCCACCGCGTTACGACACATCCGGGCGCTGCCGGCCTTCGGTTGACGCCCGCCAACCGGCCCGTCAACGTCACTTCGCACCGCATCTGCAACCCTGCACCGCCACACCGCGATCGGTCATGCCTAAAACCGGTCACCACACCGCCGCAGCCGCCGCCCACGCCCAATTATGCCATCACCCAACAGCTTCCAACCCCCATCAGCGCGCAGCCACCATCAACCAGATCACCGAAAACAAGATCATCACAAGCCGGCTGAAAAATCAGGGTCTGATCTTCGGTGCCGAACTTGCTGATGATGGTGCCGTTGATGGCGGGTGACACCACCATCAGCAGCAGCGCGCTGCCCGCTGCCGCCATCTCCTCCATCACCAGCGAGAGCTCGTACATGCCGGCGCCGCCACCGCCGTACTCCTCGGGCAGGTTAACCCCGAGGAACCCGAGTTTTCCTGCCTCGGACCACAACTCGGTGGTGTGCTGGTGCGCGCGCGCCTTCTGCAGGTAGTAGTCGGCGCCGTAGTTGGACGCCCATTCGGCCACCGCCTTGCGCAGGGCCCGGCGGTCCTCGTTCTCGATGAAGCTGGTGTCGGTCACCGTGGATCTCCTTCTGCTTCGGGCGCGTCGACTCGTGCCAGGACGGCGCCTACTTCGACTTGCTGACCGGTGCTGACGTTGAGTTCGGCGAGGACGCCGTCGGCCGGCGCGGTGAGGGTGTGTTCCATCTTCATCGCCTCCAGCCAGATCAGCGGCTGACCGGAGGTGACGGTGTCGCCGACGGCGGCGCCGAGCCGGATGACGTTGCCGGGCATGGGTGCGACCAACGATCCCTGCTCGACGGCCGACCCCGGTTCCGGGAAGCGGGGCAGCGCCACCAGGTGCACGGGCCCGCTGGGCGAATCGACGTAGACGTCGTGGGCGTCGGAGCCGTAGCGCCGCACCGCGAAGCTGCGGGCGACCCCGCGCTCGTCGGCCAGCACGACCTCGTCTGCCGTGGCCGAGACGAGCCGGACCGACGGGTCGGCGGGAAGTGTCAATCCGCTTCTGGTGTAACGGTACTCGATGCGGTGTTCGCCGCCTTCGGCATCACGGAAGGTTTTGACCTGGTAGCCCGATGCCAGGTTGCGCCAGCCGCTGGGCAGAGAGCCGAGCACCCCAACGGCCTTGGCCACCGCACGGTTGTGCGCGGCGTCGGCCAGCGCGGCGGCGATCGCCGACAATCCGACGGTGCCGGCGTCGGCGAGCGGGGAGGACAATTCCGCCAGCCCGTGGGTGTCGAAGAACGCGGTATCGGTCGCGCCGTCGAGGAAAGCGTTGTGCCGCAGCACGTTGACCAGCAGTTCGCGGTTGGTGCGCACGCCGTGCAGCCGGGCCCGGGCCAGTGCGTCGGCGAGTACCAGGGCGGCCTGCCGGCGGGTGGGCGCGAACGAGATGACCTTGGCCAGCATCGGGTCGTAGTGAATCGACACGGTGGAACCGTCGACCACCCCGGAGTCCAGTCGGATGCCGGTGCGATGGCCCAGCGTGGCGAACTCGGCCCGGACCGCCGGTAGCTCGATGCGGTGCACCGGGCCGGCCTGCGGCTGCCAGCCTTGCGCGGGGTCCTCGGCGTAGAGCCGGGCCTCGATCGAATGACCGTGCGCGGCAGGGGGTTCGGGGCCGAGGCGGTCGCCGTCGGCGACGGCGAGCTGCAGTTCGACCAGGTCCAGCCCAGTGGTCTCCTCGGTCACCGGGTGCTCGACCTGCAGCCGGGTGTTCATCTCCAGGAAGTAGAACTCGCCGGCATCGTCGGCGAGGAACTCGACGGTCCCGGCGCCCGCGTAGCCGATGGCGGTGGCCGCCAACCGCGCCGCGTCGAAAAGCTTGTCCCGCATACCCGGTATGCGCTGCACCAGAGGGGAGGGCGCCTCCTCGATGATCTTCTGGTGGCGGCGCTGGATGGAGCATTCCCGTTCCCCGACGGCCCAGACGGTGCCGTGGGTGTCGGCGAGGACCTGGACCTCGACGTGGTGCCCGGTGGGCAGGTAGCGCTCGCAGAACACCGTCGGATCGCCGAATGCGGACTGGGCCTCGCGGCGGGCCGCCGCCACTTCGCCGGGCAGAGCGGCCAATTCGCGCACCACCCGCATCCCGCGGCCGCCGCCGCCGGCGGACGCCTTGACCAGCACCGGCAGCTGCGCCTCGGTGACACAATCCGGGTCGAGTTCGTCGAGGACCGGCACCCCCGCGGCCGCCATCAGCTTCTTGGACTCGATCTTGGAACCCATCGCCCGCACCGCGTGCACCGGCGGCCCCACCCAGATCAGGCCCGCGTCCTGCACGGCGAATGCGAAATCGGCATTTTCCGAGAGGAATCCGTAGCCGGGATGTACCGCGTCGGCGCCCGTCGCGCGGGCGGCGGCAATGATGGCCACGGGGTTGAGATAGTCGTTGATCTTCGGCAGCCGCACCCGGGCGTCAGCCTCGGCGACGTGCGGCGCCGCGGCGTCCGGGTCGGTGTAGATTGCCGCGGTGCTCACGCCGAGCCGTCGGCAGGTGGCGAACACGCGCCGCGCGATCTCGCCGCGGTTGGCGACCAGCACTCGGGTGACCATGGGGCTCACATCCGGAAGACGCCGAAGTTCGACGTCCCCTTGATCGGGCCATTGGCGATGGCGGACAGACACATTCCCAGGACCGTGCGGGTGTCGCGCGGGTCGATCACGCCGTCGTCGTAGAGCATCCCGGACAGGACGAGCGGCAGCGACTCGGCCTCGATCTGGCCTTCGACGGCGGCCCGCATCGCCGCGTCCGCCGCCTCGTCGACCTGCTGTCCGCGCGCCTCGGCGGCGGCGCGCGACACGATCGACAACACGCCTGCCAGCTGGGCGCCGCCCATGACGGCGGACTTGGCGCTGGGCCAGGCGAACAGGAACCTGGGGTCGTAGGCCCGGCCGCACATGCCGTAATGGCCGGCGCCGTAGGAGGCCCCGATCAGCAGCGAGATGTGCGGGACGGTGGAGTTGGATACGGCGTTGATCATCATCGAGCCGTGCTTGATCATGCCGCCCTCTTCGTAGTCCTTGCCGACCATGTAGCCGGTCGTGTTGTGCAGGAACAGCAGAGGAGTGTCGGACCGGTTGGCCAACTGGATGAACTGGGTGGCCTTCTGGGACTCCTCGCTGAACAGCACGCCGCGCGCATTGGCCAGGATGCCCAGCGGATAGCCGTGCAGCCGCGCCCAGCCGGTCACCAGGGACGAGCCGTACATCGGCTTGAATTCGTCGAACTCGGAGCCGTCGACGATGCGAGCGATCACCTCCCGCGGGTCGAACGGGATCCGCAGGTCCGGCGGCACGATGCCGATCAGCTCCTCGGCGTCGTACCGCGGCTCGGTCACCGGCCCCGGGACCGGTCCCTGCTTGCGCCAGTTCAGCCGCGCCACGATGCGGCGTCCGGTGCGGATCGCGTCGAGCTCGTCGACGGCGAAGTAGTCGGCCAGACCCGAGATTCGGGCGTGCATTTCGGCGCCACCCAGGGACTCGTCGTCGGACTCCTCGCCGGTGGCCATCTTGACCAGCGGCGGGCCCGCCAGGAACACCTTGGAACGTTCCTTGATCATGACCACGTGGTCGGACATCCCCGGGATGTAGGCGCCGCCCGCGGTGGAGTTGCCGAAAACCAATGCGATGGTGGGGATCCCGGCCGCCGACAGCCGGGTCAGGTCCCGGAACATCTGGCCGCCGGGGATGAAGATCTCTTTCTGGGTGGGCAGGTCGGCCCCACCGGATTCCACCAATGAGATCACCGGCAGCCGGTTCTCGAATGCGATCTGGTTGGCCCGCAATATCTTCCGCAATGTCCACGGGTTGCTGGTGCCGCCCTTGACGGTCGGGTCGTTGGCGACGATCAGGCATTCCACGCCCGACACCGCACCGATGCCGGTCACCGTGCTGGCGCCGACCGTGAACGCGCTGCCCCAGGCCGCGAGCGGGCTGAGCTCCAAGAACGGGGAGTCGGGGTCGACGAGGAGCTCGATGCGCTCCCTGGCGGTCAGCTTTCCGCGGTCGTGGTGGCGCTGGACGTACTTGGGACCACCGCCGGCAAGCGCTTTGGTGAGTTCGGTGTCGATCTCTTCGAGCTTGGTGGTCAAAGCCGATGCGGCCTCGCTGAAGGCGGGCGACCGTGGATCGAGCGCGGACTGCAGCACGGTCATGACCACCGCCGACGATGCAGAGCCAAGCGATGAGGCGGAGGCGGTGAAATCATGCCTGGTATCCCAGGGTTTTGGCGGCCAGTGCGGTGAGGATCTCGGTGGTGCCGCCGCCGATGCCCAGGATGCGCATGTCCCGGTACTGGCGTTCGACTTCGGACTCGGCCATGTATCCCATGCCCCCGAACAGCTGGACGGCCTGATGCGCCACCCATTCGCCGGCCTCCACGGCGGTGTTCTTGGCGAAGCACACCGGGGCGATCAGATCGGTCTCGCCGGCGAGCTGGCGCTCCACCACGTGGTGCGCGTAGACGCGCGCGACGTCGATGCGGCGCGCCATCTCGGCCAGGGTGTTCTGCACCGACTGGCGCGCGATCAGCGGGCGGCCGAACGTCTGGCGGTCGCGGCACCACTGCACCGTCAGGTCCAGGCAGCGCTGCGCGCTCGAATAGGCTTGGGCGGCAAGGCCGACGCGTTCGGCGACGAACGCCTGCGCGATCTGGGCGAAGCCACTGTTCGCGGCGCCGACGAGATTGGCCGCGGGCACGCGCACGTCGGTGTAGGACAGCTCGGCGGTGTCGGAGGACCGCCAGCCCATCTTGTCCAGCTTGCGGCTCACGCCGAACCCCGGGGTGCCCTTTTCGACCACCAGCAGCGAAACGCCGGCCGCGCCGGGGCCGCCGGTGCGCACCGCGGTGACGACGTAGTCGGCGCGCACCCCGGAGGTGATGTAGGTTTTGGCGCCGTTGACGACGTAGTGGTCACCTTCGGGACCGGAACGCAGCACCGCGGTGGTCCGCAGGTGGCCGACGTCCGAGCCGCCGCCGGGCTCGGTGATGGCCAGGGCACCGATCTTCTCGCCGGCCAGGGTGGGCCGGACGAACTCCTCGATCAGGCGCGGGTCGCCGGTGGCGATCATGTGGGGCACCGCGATGCCGCAGGTGAACAGGGAGGCGAACACGCCGCCCGGGGCCCCGGACTGATGCACCTCCTCGCAGATGATCACCGCGTCGGCGCCGTCCCCGCCGCCGCCGCCGACCGCCTCGGGGAAGCCCGCGCCCAGCAGCCCCGCCGCCCCGGCGCGCCGGTGCAGGTCGCGCGGCAGTTCGCCGGCGCGTTCCCAGGCGTCGGCGTGCGGCAGGATTTCGCGTTCGGTGAACGAGCGGACCGTCTTTCGTAGCTGCTCGCGCTCCGGGGTGTTCCACAGAGTCATAAAAGCCCTTCCGGCACCTCGACGTAACGGCTGCGCAGCCATTCGCCCAGCCCCTTGGCCTGGGGGTCGAACCGCGCCTGGTAGGCGACGCCCTGACCGAGTATGCCGTCGATGACGAAGTTCACCGCCCGCAGGTTGGGCAGCACGTGGCGGGTGACGGCGAAGTCCGCCGCCTCGGGCAGCAGCTCCTTGAGCGCCTCGACGGTGAGAGCGTGTGCCAGCCACCGCCACTGCTCGTCGGTGCGTACCCAGACCCCGACATTGGCCGAGCCGCCCTTGTCGCCGCTGCGGGCCCCGGCGATGCGGCCCAGCGGCACACGGCGCGTCGGGCCGGCCCCAAGCGGCTCGGGCAACGGCGGCGGGTCGGCCGGTGACAACTCGAGAGTTTCGGTGGCGCAAGCGATTTCGGTGCGGGTGCCGTCGGCGTGCACCGCGACGTGCGGCACCTTCGCGGCGTCGACGTACCCGGCGGTGAACACCCCGTACACCTGGCCCTCGGCCGGTGGGGCGGTCACGTGGAAGCCCGGATAGCTGGCAAGTGCCAATTCGACCGCGGCCGAGGAGAACTGGCGTCCGACGTTGGCGGGGGCGGGGTCGCGCACCACGCAGTGCAGCAGCGCGCTGGCGGCCTCCTCGGTGTCGGCGTCGGCGTGGTCGGTGCGGGCCAGAGTCCACACCAGCTCGGCGGGCTTGACGGTGAGCGCGGACTCCAGTTGGTGGCGCACCAACTCGGCCTTGGCCTCGACGTCCAGGCCGGTGAGCACGAACGTCATCGCGTTGCGGTACCCGCCGATGCTGTTCAGCGACACCTTGAGGGTGGGTGGTGGCGGCTCGCCGCGCACACCGCTCACGCGCACCCGGTCGGGCCCGTCACAGGACAGTTCGACGCTGTCCATGCGGGCGGTGACGTCGGGGTTGGCGTAGCGGGCGCCGCCGATCTCGTAGAGCAACTGCGCGGTGACGGTGTCGACGCTGACCAGCCCGCCAGTGCCGGGATGCTTGGTGATCACCGACGACCCGTCGGCGCTGACCTCGGCCAGCGGGAAACCGGCATGGGTCAGGTCGGGCACGTCGGTGAAGAACGCGTAGTTGCCGCCGGTGGCCTGGACGCCGCATTCGATGACGTGGCCGGCGACCACGGCGCCGGCGAGCCGGTCGTAATCGCCGCGACTCCAACCGAAGTGCGCGGCCGCGGCCCCGACCGTCACCGAGGCGTCGGTGACCCGCCCGGTGACGACGACGTCGGCCCCGGCGTTGAGGCAGTCGACGATGCCCCACGCACCCAGGTAGGCGTTGGCCGTCAGCGGCGAGCCGAGCCCCAGTTCGGCCGCGCGCGGCGCCAGGTCGTCGCCCTCGACGTGCGCGACCCGGGCGTCGATACCCAACCGCGCGGCCAGGGCGCGCACGGCGTCGGCCAGCCCGGCGGGGTTCAGGCCGCCGGCGTTGGCGACGATGCGGACCCCGCGGTCGCGGGCCTCCCCCAGGCAGTCTTCGAGCTGGGTGAGGAAGGTTTTGGCGTAGCCGCGGTCCGGGTGCTTCATCCGGTCGCGGCCCAGGATGAGCATGGTGAGTTCGGCCAGGTAGTCGCCGGTGATGAAGTCCACCGGAGCGCCCGGATCGCCGGTGAGCATTTCGCGCATCGCCGACAGGCGGTCGCCGTAGAACCCCGAGCAGTTCGCGATCCGCACGGGAGCACCGGAAGCAGAGGCCATGGGCGCCCTCCGTTCCTCGACTCACCGCTGAGCACAACCAACCAACCGGTAGGTTAGCCGGTGCGGCCGGTGTCCCGTCAAGGCTGCCGCACCGGCGCGCGCGGCCCATTTTGGCGCCCATGAGCCCACCGACTATCCTGGAGGGCGATCGTCGCTCGTTCGGCCCGCCCGGCCATGCCGCGACATGCCCATCAGAAGCCCCACTGACCCCAATGACCCCAATGAGGAGTAAGGCCCGACCATGGCGGTACCCAAGCGCAGGATGTCGCGCGCCAACACCCGAAGCCGCCGCGCGCAGTGGAAGGCCACCCGGACCGAACTCGTCGGCGTCACGGTGGCAGGTCAGCGGCACAAATTGCCGCGGAGGCTGCTCAAGGCGGCCCGCCTCGGCCTGATCGATCTCGACAAGCGTTAATCCCGCCGGACACCCGGCGCGCCTCTCAGGCCGCTCTCAGGCGCCGGGACGACACTGATGGCCGTGCGCATATTGGTCGTCGACGACGACCGCGCGGTGCGTGAGTCGCTGCGCAGGTCACTTTCCTTCAACGGCTATTCGGTCGATCTCGCCCATGACGGGGTGGAGGCGCTCGACAAGATCGCGACCGAGCGTCCCGACGCCCTGGTCCTGGATGTGATGATGCCGCGGCTGGACGGCCTGGAGGTGTGTCGCCAGCTCCGCAGCACCGGCGACGACCTGCCGATTCTGGTGCTCACCGCCCGCGACTCGGTCTCCGAGCGCGTCGCCGGCCTGGACGCCGGCGCCGACGACTACCTACCGAAGCCATTCGCGCTCGAAGAGCTGCTGGCGCGGATGCGCGCGCTGCTGCGCCGCACCAAGCCCGAGGACGACGCCGCCGAGTCGGTCGCCCTGCGGTTCTCCGACCTGGCGCTGGATCCGGTGACCCGCGAGGTGACCCGCGGGCAGCGGCAGATCAGCCTGACCCGCACCGAGTTCGCGCTGCTGGAGATGTTGATCGCCAACCCGCGCCGCGTGCTCACCCGCAGCCGCATCCTCGAGGAGGTGTGGGGCTTCGACTTTCCCACCTCGGGCAACGCGCTGGAGGTTTACGTCGGGTATCTGCGCCGCAAGACCGAGGCCGACGGCGAAGCCCGGCTGATCCACACGGTGCGCGGAGTGGGTTACGTGCTACGGGAGACGCCGCCGTGACGAGGCAATTCCGACGATGATCCGGTTCGCGCGGCGACGGCGCGCACCCCTGCCGGCGACCAGTTCGTTGTCCCTGCGCTGGCGGGTGATGCTGCTGGCGATGTCGACGGGTGTGATGGTCGTCATCCTGATGGACTTCACCGTCTACGCGGTGGTATCGGCGGCGCTGTACAACGACATCGACAACCAGTTGCAGAGCCGGGCGCAGATGCTGATCTCCAGCGGGTCGCTGGCGGCCGACCCGGGAAAGGCCATCGAGGGCAACGCCTATTCCGACGTCAACGCCATGCTGGTGGACCCGGGCCACGCCATCTATACCGCGCAGCTGCCGGGTCAGACGCTGCCGGTCGGCGCGCCGGAGAAATCCGTCATCCGCGGTGAGTTGCTCATGTCGCGGCGCACCGCGTCCGATCAGCGGATACTGGCCATCCACCTGCCCAACGGCAGTTCGCTGCTGATTTCGAAGAGCCTCAAGCCCACCCAAGCGGTGATGAACCAGCTGCGCCTGGTGTTGCTGACCGTCGGCGGCATCGGCGTCGCGGTCGCCGCGGTGTCCGGCGGCATGGTCACCAAAGCCGGGTTGCGCCCGGTGGCCCGGCTGACCGAGGCCGCCGAACGGGTGGCGCGCACCGACGACCTGCGGCCCATCCCGGTGTTCGGCAGCGACGAACTGGCCCGGCTGACCGAGGCGTTCAACCTGATGTTGCGGGCGCTGGCAGAGTCGCGGGAGCGGCAGGCCCGGTTGGTGACCGACGCCGGGCACGAGTTGCGCACGCCGCTGACGTCGCTGCGCACCAACGTCGAGCTGCTGATGGCCTCGATGGAACCCGGCGTGCCGCGGCTGCCCGAGCAGGAGATGGTGGACCTGCGGGCCGACGTGCTCGCGCAGATCGAGGAATTGTCCACGCTGGTCGGCGATTTGGTGGACCTCACCCGCGACGACGCCGGGCAGGTGGTGCACGAACTGGTGGACATGTCCGAGGTGGTGGATCGCAGCCTCGAGCGGGTGAAGCGGCGGCGCAACGACATCCAGTTCGACGTCGAGGTCATCCCGTGGCAGGTCTACGGTGATTCGGCCGGGTTGTCGCGCGCGGCCTTGAACCTCATGGACAACGCCGCCAAGTGGAGCCCGCCGGGCGGGCACGTCGGTGTCAGGATGAGACAGCTCGACGCCGCACACGCCGAACTCGTGGTCTGGGATTACGGGCCGGGGATTCCGCCGCAGGAACGCCGCCTGGTGTTCGAGCGGTTCTATCGGTCGACGACGGCGCGGGCCATGCCGGGTTCGGGGCTGGGGCTGGCGATCGTGAAACAGGTGGTGCTCAAGCACGGCGGGTTGCTTCGCGTCGAAGACACCGTGCCGGGCGGGCAGCCCCCCGGGACCGCGATCTACGTGCTGCTTCCCGGCCGGCCGATGTCGGTTGGACCCAACGCGGGGCCCGCCGCCGGTGGGCACGGCAACGATCCCGAGGCCCACCCCGGCCCGGGCGCGTCCGCGCCGGGAAACACGGCGAACTCTGGGGAATCGCCGAGCGTTGTCTCAGTGGACTCTCAGTCCACGCGCGCAAGGTAGTTGTGCAGTTACTGTTGGAATTCAGGTCCAGTCGTGCCCACACCAGCCGACATTCAGAGGAAGAGCGAACTTAGCGACATGACGAATGACCCGAGGTATTCGCCACCGCCGCCGCAGCAGCAGCCGGGCTACCGTACCGCACCCATCCAGCCTGCAGGTTCCGCCTACGCCCGGGGACAACAGCACCCGTACAACCAGCAGTACGACTGGCGATATTCGCAGTCCCGGCCGTCGCCGACGGTGCAGTACCGCCGGCCCCACGACCCGTTCGGTGGCGGTGGCCCGGGCGCCGTCCCCGGCGGCACGGGGGCGGGCCCGATCCCGGGCGTTGCCGGTGCGGGGCCGATGCCCGGGATGCTGCCGCCGATGGGTCCCCCGCCGGTACGCCAGAAGCGCTCCCGCGGGGGCCTGCTGGCCGCCGGCGCGCTGGCCATCGCGGTGGTGTCGGCCGGGATCGGCGGCGCCGCGGCCACGGTCGTCGAGCTGGGCGCGCACTCGACCGGCGGCCACGGCGGCCGCGTCATCGGGGCCGCCCCCAGCGTCCCGGCCGCCAACATGCCGCCGGGCAGCGTCGAACAGGTCGCCGCCAAGGTGGTGCCCAGTGTCGTCATGCTCGAGACCGACCTGGGGCGTCAGTCGGAGGAGGGCTCCGGCATCATCCTGTCCTCCGACGGGCTCATCCTGACCAACAACCACGTCGTCGCCGCCGCGGGCCCGGGCCCGGCCAAACAGCCCGCCGCGGCCGCCAACCCGGCGCCGAAGACGACGGTGACGTTCTCCGACGGCCGCACCGCGTCCTTCACGGTGGTCGGCACCGACCCGACGAGCGACATCGCCGTGATCCGTGTCCAGGGCGTCTCGGGGCTCACCCCGATCTCGATGGGCTCGTCGTCGGATCTGCGGGTGGGCCAGCCGGTGGTCGCGATCGGGTCGCCGCTGGGCCTGTCCGGCACGGTGACGACCGGCATCGTCAGCGCGCTCAACCGGCCCGTCTCCACGACCGGGGAGGCCGGCAACCAGAACACCGTGCTGGACGCGATCCAGACCGACGCGGCGATCAACCCGGGTAACTCCGGTGGCGCCCTGGTCAACATGAGCGGCCAGCTGGTGGGGGTCAACTCGGCGATCGCCACCCTCGGCGCCGATTCGCCGGATGCCCAGAGCGGGTCGATCGGGCTCGGCTTCGCGATTCCGGTCGACCAGGCCAAGCGCATCGCCGACGAGCTGATCAGCAGCGGCAAGGCGTCGCACGCGTCGCTGGGTGTGCAGGTGACCAACGACAAGGGCTCCCCCGGCGCCAAGATCGTGGAAGTCGTGCAGGGCGGCGCCGCCGCGAGCGCCGGTGTGCCCAAGGGCGTCGTCGTCACCAAGGTCGACGACCGGCCGATCAACAGCGCCGACGCTCTGGTCGCGGCGGTGCGGTCCAGGGCGCCCGGCGACAAGATCTCGCTGACCTTCGAGGATCCCGCGGGTGGCGGTAGCCGGACCGTCCAGGTCACGCTCGGCAAGGCGGATCAGTGATGAGGGTCGAGGAACCCGCGGCGGCGTTGTCGGAGCTCGGATATACGGTTGCTCCCATGGAGACGGGTGCGGAGTTGGTGGTGGGCCGGGCTCTGGTGGTGGTGGTCGACGATCGCACCGCGCATGGGGACGAGGACCACAGTGGACCGTTGGTTACCGAGTTGCTGACCGAGGCGGGTTTCGTCGTGGACGGTGTCGTGGCCGTCGCGGCCGACGAGGTCGAGATCCGCAACGCGCTGAACACGGCGGTGATCGGCGGGGTGGACCTGGTGGTCTCGGTCGGCGGCACCGGCGTCACGCCGCGCGACGTCACCCCGGAGGCCACCCGGGAGATCCTCGACCGGGAGATCCTCGGCATCGCCGAGGCGCTCCGGGCCTCGGGCCTGTCCGCGGGGATCATCGACGCCGGATTGTCCCGCGGTCTGGCGGGGGTGTCCGGAAGCACGCTGGTGGTCAACCTGGCCGGTTCCCGCTACGCGGTGCGCGACGGGATGGCGACGCTGAACCCCCTCGCCGCCCAGATCATCGGGCAGTTGTCGAGCCTGGAGATCTGAGCCGGCTCGGCCGCACGTGTTTACTGCGGCTCGACGTCCGCGCGCGGCCCGTGGCCGGGGGTGGGAGTCCGCGCGACGCCGCCGACGGTACCGCCGGCCGAGTCGCCGTTGGTCTGGGCCAGCAGGTCCCGGATTTCGCCGAGCAGGACGATCTGGGCGTCGTCGGCCTGCTCGACCTCGCCGCGCCTGCGCAGCGTGTTGTAGGGCAGGACGACGAAGAAGTACACGACGAAGGCGATCAGGACGAAGTTGATCGCGGCCGACAGCAGGATGTTCAGGTCGATGGTCTGACCGCCCCCGATGCTGATCCGCAGGATGCCCACGTCCGAATGCTGGTTGACGCCGATCCGGTTGATCAACGGCGCGATGATGCTGTCGGTGAACTTGGTGACCAATGCGGTGAAAGCGGTACCGATGACCACCGCGACGGCCAGGTCGACGATGTTGCCCCGGGAGAGAAACTCCTTGAATCCTGTGAACATTGACGATGTCCTTCCTGGACTGGACAGAGTTTGCTGCGGGCCACGCGCGCCGAACGGTGGGAGGGCACTCAGTGCAGGGTGAGGGTTACCGCCTGACCCAGCGTCGAACCCGCCACCGTGTTCGCCACGCGAGCCGGCAGCGCCACCAACACTACGCGGTCGCCCTCGGTGGCCTGGGCTTTTCGTCCGGCCGACACGAGGACCACGACGGCGTCGGTGGCCACGACCTTGCCGACGGGTTGCCCGGTCGCCGGCGAATCGGCGGCCGGCGCGGCGAGCACGTCGACGACGTCGCCCACGCGGACCACGTCGAGCAGGGCCCCGTCGGCCAGGCGCAGCGGCACGATGCGGGCGCCGGGGCCGACCTTCGATCCGATTGCGGCCTCGGCCAGCCGGCTGCCGAGCAAACGGACATCGGTGAGCACTTCACCGCGCCTGGCCGGGCCCGCCAGTGTCGCACCGACCACGGCATTCAGGTCGGCGGCTGAGCCGTCGGGAATCGTTGCATGCAAACGTGTTTCGAGCCGGAGATCGTCGGCGGCCAGTGCGGTGCCGGGGGTGAGGTCATGCGCGGCGACCACCACCTGAGCGCGATCGTCGCCCGGGTCGGGCCGCAGCGTCGCGATCCCGGCGAGCACCACGAGCCCGCCGGCGGCCACCCGCCGGGCCACCACGGTGCGGGTCCAGTCGGGGCGCGACGCCGCGAGGCGCCGCCATACCGAGGGGTTCAGCGAAGGTCCCGTCACGCCGCAACGGTAGGCGCGCGAGCGGCACCAGGGCCGCCGGCCGCGGGCGCAGTTGTGGATAGCCGCCGAGCTAGCTGGACGACGCCGCCGCCGGGGAAGGGGTCGAGCTGGAACTACTGGTGCCGGTCGACTTCTCGGCGGACCCGGACTTCTCGGCGGACCCGGACTTCTCGGCGGACCCGGACTTCTCGCTCGATCCCGAGCTTTCCGACGAGCCGGTGCCCGAAGACCCGTTGGTCCCGCTCGACCCGTTGCTCTTCGACTTGCCCGATTCGCGGCTGTCGGTGCGATAGAAGCCGCTGCCCTTGAACACGATCCCCACCGAGTTGAACCGCTTGCGCAGCCGACCGGAGCACTTCTCGCACGTGGTCAGCGCATCGTCGGTGAAGGTCTGCGCGATGTCGAAGCGGTCGCCGCACTCCGTGCACTCGTAGCTGTAGGTCGGCACGTGAACCTCCGGGTCGGGGGCTTACAGGTCAGATGGAGCCTGTTGGCACTCTAGCGTTTCAAGTGCTAGAACCGCCACGCGGCGTGCTTCATTCCCCGGCGCCGGCCGCCAGGCCGATCACCCCGCGCTGCGGCGTGAGCGCGTCCGTCATCGCGACGTCGTGCGGCTCCGTGGGCAGCTCGTCGACCAGTTCGACGTCGCGCACCACGGCGATCAGGCGCGCGCGCGGGTCGCGGCCGGGCAGCGAGCGGTCGTAGAACCCGGCGCCCCGGCCCAGCCGCACGCCCCGGCGGTCGACCGCCAGCGCCGGGACGATCACCAGGCCGGCCTCGGCCAGGGCCGAGGCCGGCAGCCACGGTTCGACGGGCTCGAGCAGCCCCCAGAGCCCGGCGGTCAGCGCGCCGGGCCGGTACTCACCCCAGCGCAGCGGCATCGCGCTGCCGTCGGCTCCGGTGCGCGCCACCGGCAGCAGCACCCGCCCGGAGCGGCGCGCGAGCATGTCCACCATCGCGATGGACCCCGGCTCGGCACCCACCGGCACGTAGGCGCAGACGGTGCCGGCACTCACCAGCGGTTCCAGCGCCGCGCACAGCATGCGGGCCTCGGCGGCACGAACTCTGCCGGGAACGCGACGCCGCGCAGCCAGCAACCGCCTGCGCAGCGCCGTCTTGTCCACACTCGCCATGGGTCAACCTTGGCAGCCCGGTGTTTCCCGCCGCCACGCCCACTCCCCGTCGCGCGTGCGGGTTATGGTTGTGAACGATGTCACGAGCTGAAATCCCGGTGCCTTGCACGGCGATCGTCCCAGCGGCCGGACTGGGTACGCGTTTCCTGCCGGCGACCAAGACGGTGCCCAAGGAGCTGCTACCCGTCGTCGACACGCCGGGCATCGAGTTGGTCGCCGAAGAGGCGGCCGCGGCAGGTGCCGAGCGTCTGGTGATCATCACCTCGGAAGGCAAGGACGGTGTCGTCGCGCATTTCGTGCAGGACCTGGTGCTGGAGGGCACGCTCGAACGGCGCGGGAAGAAAGCGATGCTCGACAAGGTTCGTCGTGCCCCGCAGCTGATCAAGGTCGAGTCCGTCGTGCAGGCCGAGCCGCTCGGCCTGGGCCATGCCATCAGCTGTGTGGAGCCCACGCTGTCGGCGGACGAGGACGCGGTGATGGTCCTGCTGCCCGACGACCTGGTGCTGCCGACCGGCGTCCTGGAGACGATGGCCAAGGTGCGCGCCGACTACGGCGGCACCGTGTTGTGCGCGATCGAGGTGGCCCCCGAGGAGATCAGCGCCTACGGGGTCTTCGACGTGGACCCGGCCGCCGGCTCGGACAACCCCGACGTGCTGAAGGTCAAGGGCATGGTCGAAAAGCCCAAGGCCGAGGACGCCCCGTCGATGTATGCCGCGGCGGGCCGCTACCTGCTCGACCGCGCGATCTTCGACGCGCTGCGCCGTATCGACCGCGGGGCCGGCGGCGAGGTGCAGCTGACCGACGCGCTCGCGCTGCTGATTGCGGAGGGCCACCCGGTCCACGTCGTCGTGCATCGCGGATCTCGACACGACTTGGGAAATCCCGGCGGCTACCTCAAAGCTGCGGTTGACTTTGCTTTGGATCGCGACGACTACGGCCCGGATCTGCGGCGATGGTTGGTGGCGCGGTTAGGCCTGACCCAGCGCTAACCGGGCGAGAATCACGCGGTCCCGCTGCTCCGGGGCTCGGCGTCGCCGGAGGTCGTGCCCGTCAGGGCTGGAGGGCAGAAAGGCGCGCTTGTGCGTTCTGTGGAGGAGCAGCAGGCCCGGATCACGGCCGCCGCGGTGGCACCGCGGCCGATGCGCGTGGCGATCGCCGAGGCACAGGGATTGATGTGCGCCGAGGAGGTGGTGACCGAGCGGTCCCTGCCCGGTTTCGATCAGGCCGCGATCGACGGCTACGCGGTGCGCAGCGTGGACGTGCTCGGTGTCGGCGAGATCGAGGGGTACGACGGGACCGCCGACGACCCCGCCGAGGACACCGACCGCCGCGACGGGCTGGTCCTGCCGGTGATGGGGACCATCGAGGCCGGTGCGCGCACGCCCAGCCGGCTGCAGCCCCGCCAGGCCGTCCGGGTGCATACCGGCGCGCCGCTGCCGACGCTGGCCGACGCGGTGTTGCCGTTGCGGTGGACCGATGGCGGAACGTCGAAGGTGCGGATCCTGCGCGGGGCGCCGTCGGGCGCCTATGTCCGCCGCGCCGGGGACGACGTCCAGCCAGGTGACGTCGCGGTGCGCGCCGGGACGATCATCGGCGCCGCCCAGGTGGGGCTCCTGGCGGCGGTCGGCCGCGAACGGGTGCTGGTGCATCCGCGGCCGCGGTTGTCGGTGATGGCGGTGGGCGGCGAGCTGGTCGACATCTCGCGCACCCCGGGAAACGGGCAGGTGTACGACGTCAACTCCTATGCGCTGGCGGCCGCGGGCCGCGACGCCGGCGCGGAGGTCAACCGGGTCGGCATCGTCAGCGCCGATCCCAGGGAGCTGCGCGACGTCGTCGAGGGCCAGATCAACCGTTCCGAAGCCGTCGTGATCGCCGGCGCGGTCGGCGGCGCGGCCGCCGAGGCGGTGCGGTCGGTGCTGTCCGAACTCGGCGAGATGGAGGTGGTCCGGGTCGCCATGCACCCCGGATCGGTCCAGGGGTTCGGGCAGCTGGGCCGCGAGGGGGTTCCGACGTTTCTGCTGCCCGCCAACCCGGTGAGCGCCCTGGTGGTCTTCGAGGTGATGGTCCGGCCGCTGCTCCGGCTGTCGCTGGGCAAGCGCCAGCCGATGCGCCGGATCGTGCGGGCCCGCACCCTGTCGCCGATCACCTCGGTGTCCGGGCGCAAGGGCTATCTGCGCGGTCAGCTGATGCGCGACCAGGACACCGGCGAGTACCTGGTGCAGGCGCTCGGCGGGGCTCCCGGCGCCTCGTCGCACCTGCTGGCCACGCTCGCCGAAGCGAACTGCCTGGTCGTCGTTCCCACCGGTGCCGAGCAGATCCGCACCGGCGAACTCGTCGACGTCGCCTTTCTGGCGCAGCGCGGCTGAGGGGTGCGATGCGCGTCAACCTGTTGCGCTACAACCCGCGGCACCCGGGCTGGCCCGTCGACGTCGGCCCGCTGCGGGTCCGCGCCGGCGTCGTGCGGTTGCGCCCGGTGCGCATGCGGGACGGCGCGCAGTGGAGCCGGACGCGGCTGACCGATCGCGCCCACCTGGAACCGTGGGAGCCCAGCGCGGAGGGCGATTGGGCGATCCGGCACTCCGTCGCCGCCTGGCCGGCGTTGTGTTCCGGTCTGCGTTCGGAGGCCCGCAAGGGCCGGATGCTGCCGTACGTCATCGAGCTGGACGGCCGGTTCTGCGGCCAGCTGACCATCGGCAACGTCGTGCACGGTGCCCTGCGGTCGGCGTGGATCGGCTACTGGGTGTGCCGGTCGGTGACCGGCGGGGGAGTGGCCACGGCGGCGCTGGCGCTGGGACTCGACCACTGCTTCGGTCCGGTGATGTTGCATCGCGTGGAGGCCACGGTGCGCCCCGAGAACGCCGCCAGCCGCGCCGTGCTGGCGAAGGCGGGGTTCCGGGAAGAGGGCCTGCTGCTGCGGTACCTCGAGGTCGACAAGGCGTGGCGGGACCACCTGTTGATGGCGATCACCGTCGAAGAGGTGTACGGCTCGGTGGCCTCGGCCCTGGTCCGCGCCGGCCGCGCAAGCTGGGTGTGACCCGGCACCGGTCCGCATCGCCGGCAGCCTGACCGCCACGGCGCTTGGCGGCCCGTCCGCAAACAATCCGCCGATCCTTGCTGTGACTGGCGCGACACGAGTGACGTTTGGTGCTTGTGAGAGCGAAATTACAGGTGTGTAATTGTGCTGGTCGCTTGACCCGGCCGCGCCGGCCACCGATCGGCCTCGCGGGGATGGGAACGAAGAGAGCAGGTCATCATGCCAAGCATTCCGCAGTCGTTGTTGTGGATCTCGCTCGTGGTGCTGTGGCTGTTCGTCCTGGTTCCGATGCTGGTCAGCAAACGCGACGCCGTGCGCCGCACCAGCGACGTGGCCCTGGCGACGCGAGTGCTCAACGGCGACGCCGGATCCCGGCTGCTCAAGCGTGGCGGTCCCGCCGCGGGCCACCGCAGCGATCCCGACTGGAAGCCGGAGGAGGAACCGGCCGAGGGCGAGTTCAGCGCCGCTGAGCAGGATCAACGCCAAAACCCGGACGCCCGCACCGACGTCGACACCGAAGACCTGCAGCGCTCCCGGCGGGCCGTCGTGAAGGTCGCCACCACCGGGTCCGCCGCACCCGCCGAACCCGACTATCTCGACGTCGACGTCGTCGAGGACTCGGGCGCCCTGCCCGCGGGAGCAAGCGCCGGGTCGGCCGAGCCGGCACCCGTCGCCGGGAACGGGGTCCGCGCGGCCGACGGGACCGAGGTCGGCGCCGACACATCTGTCGATGCGTCCGACGACGACGACGACCGCTACGACGACGACCGCTACGACTATGTCGAGGATTCCTCCGGCCTCGAACCGGAGGCCGACGCCCAGGACGAGGAGGACGCAGCCCCGCGCGGGTCGGTCGCGCCGGGCTCTCGGCGGCGCCGATTCGACTCCGGGAATGCCGCGGCGGTCAGCGCCCGCAAATACGTGTTCCGCAAGCGGGTGCTGATGGCGATGGCGGTGGTCCTGGTCGGTTCGGCCACCGCGGCGTTCGAGCTGACGCCCGGTGCCTGGTGGGTCTGTGGCAGCGCCACCGCCGTGACGCTGCTCTACTTGGCATATCTGCGGAGGCAGACCCGCATCGAGGAGAAGGTGCGGCGGCGCCGGATGCAGCGGATGGCGCGTTCGCGGCTCGGCGTGGAAAACGCTCACGACCGCGAATACGACGTGGTGCCGTCCCGGCTGCGGCGTCCGGGCGCGGTGGTGCTCGAGATCGACGACGAGGACCCGATCTTCGAACATCTGGACTACTCGGTGCCCGCGCGGAATTACGGCTGGTCCAGGGAATTGCCGCGCGCCGTCGGACAGTAGAGCTCGCGGTTCGGCGGTTGGTGCCGTGGCTGGTAGCCTGCTATCGGTCAGGGGCTATGGCGCAGTTGGTAGCGCGACTCGTTCGCATCGAGTAGGTCAGGGGTTCGAATCCCCTTAGCTCCACCGGAAGTCCCCTTCGCGGTGACGGCTCGAGCAGTCCCGAGCCAACCCCGGCTCCCGGCGTGTGACCGGACTATGCTCTTTTGATCAGATCGAACGGGTCGAGCCATGGTTGGTCATATCTCCTACCGCAGGGTTTACGACGACGTGTCCCTCTCGGACGCTGAGCTGTCAATTGGCTCGCACCTGCGGACGTCACGTCATGCAGGGAGCGTTTCGCCCGGGCAGTCAACCGCGCAGTTCCTGACAGGATGGCACCGAAGCATGACCAGCCTCGCGTTCTCGGACTCAACCGAATCCCCCTGCGGTACGTCGGCCCGAAAGACGGCGGCGACCCGTTGCCCGCCTCCTGGTTCCCGCCGCAGGCCACCGGGCACCATCGGCGATGACGTTGCCGCCGAAAGAGATTCCGTGATCTTTGCGGCCCGTCGGCTCGGCGCGGCGTGTATGTGTACGCGGGTGGGTCGCCGATGAGCGCCAAGGGCATGCGGTCGACAACGCCGTCCAACGGCTCGGGCGGCGCCCACTACCTCCCCATCGGTCTCGTCGACATCGAACTGAGCACCCCGCCGACGGAGCTCGTCGACGACACGACGATCTTCCTGCTCGGTCCCGACCAGGAGGGATCGCCCTCGGCGGTGCTCAAGGTGGCCCGGGGCCTGCTGGGAACCGCCGAACTGCGCACCCAGCGACGTGTGCTGTCCGAGCTCGCCATCCACCCTGGCCTCGACGGCGAATGGCGCGAACTGCTGCCGCGGGTCCTGGCCTTCGACGAGCGCGCCGAAGCGACCCTCTCCGTGGAGTCCTTCCGGCCGGGCATCGACCTGGCCGAGGCGCTGGCCTGTCAGCCGGACCGCGTCGAGGAACTGACCGCCACGGCTCTGCGTGCGATCGCGCCGCTGCATCGGAGGACGACCACGTTCGTCGGCGTCGACAACGCGATCATGTTGTGGCGATGGCTCGTCGGACCCCTGGCCGGCCTGGCCGACATGTGCCGCCGGCTGGATCCCGTTCGGGCCGTGCAGGTGAACCGGCTCTCCCGGATGCTGCGGCGCGACGTCCGCGCGTGGCGTATGCCGGTGGGCTGGACCCATGGCAGCTTCACCCCCGGCAACGTCCTGGTGGACGGCGTGCAAGGCCGGGTCACGGGCATTGTCGACTGGGGCGGGGGAGGGCCCGGCCGGCCGGCGCTGATCGACGAGTACCTGATGATCCTCACGGCGAGTTGCCAGGTGCAGGGCGCGGATCTGGGGACCGTCGTCACCGAGCGGCTGCGGGCCGGCGGGCTGCTGGGCCGGGAACGCAATGCGCTGCACGCCGCACGCGACCGATCCGGCCCGCACGCCGACGATCGTCCTCTCGACGCGGGCGGCGTCGACGAGTGCGTCGCGGTGCTGCTGACCTGGTTGCACCACGTCGCCGACTTGTGGCGCAAGCGCGCCACCCAGCCGAACCACCACGTCTGGTGGGCAACCAACGTGGCACCGGTGATCGACTTCGCGGCCGCGTGGTACCCGGGCGATGCCGGCTACTTCCCCAAGCGACGGGGCGGGGAGTGACCGTGAGGTACCCGCCTGCGGGGTCACCGGCCACCGGCCTGCAATCGGCCCACCGGCACCGGCGTACAGACGGCCATCGCCGAGTTGCACGCCCTGATCGGCGGAAATCTGCATCGGAGAGGTGAAGCGAGCGCCCTCGACCCCGGCCCGGACACCCCGAACCGCTGCTTAGCCGGAATTCGCGGGTGGCGGACACGGCGGTCGGCGGAATCGATCGTTTGCCATGTTTTGATCTTGATGCATTGCTACTGTGCCGTCCATGGCGCAAGCGCGGTTGCACAAGGGCTCAGACGCTGACCTGGACGGAAGCCAGGGGGTGGAGCGGCGGCGGAACTCGAGTTCCACTGACACGCCGGCCGACATCCTGACGCGTTTGCCCGCTGTGGTGGTTTTGGAGCGGATTCCCGTTCCCACGGTCGCCATGGCGCGCGACGGCAACATCCTGTTCGCGAACACGGCGTTCGCCGAAATGGTCGGCTACCCGCAGGACAGACTGGCGGGGGCGGAGTTCCCGCAGATTTTCAACGCGGATCCGGCCGCGCTCACCGCTTTGTCCGGCGTCGACGCACTGGCGAACATGGTTGTCGAGCTGGAGCACTGCGAGGGGTGGACGGTGCGGGCCAGGATGAGCAAGTCGGCGCTGATGCGCCACGACGATCCGGTCGTGCTGGTGACGTTCGAGAATCTCACCGAGCGGCTGTGGATCGACGAGGCCTAGCCCGGCCTAGTCCCGGCCTGGGCCGAGTCGGTCCGCGTTACCGGCGGTCGGCTACGACTGCGTGTGAGCCGATGCCACGGCGGTGCTGTGCAGATCGAACGCGAGCGGCTCGGCGGAGACCTTCTTCACCGCGAGCGCGTGGCGCCGGTTGATGAACTGGGTGAAGTAGTCGCTCCGGTCCGGGCTGGTGAAGCACGCGAGCGCGAGGGTCCATGTCTTCCGCAGGTTGTCCAGGTAGCGCTCGGGTTGGTCGAGGTCGCTGATTCTGCGGACGCCCAACCACAGCGCCACGAGCATTTTGGCGACGTCCTCGGGTTCGTGACGGTCGGTGACGTCGCCTTCGGCGAGTGCGCGTTCGATCAGGGTGGTGACGAACTCGACCCACGACTGCCACCGGGCGTCGGCCAGGTCCGTCGAGATGTCGAGAGTCTCGAGCAGTCGCGCGCCCGCGCGGGCCACCTCGTCCTGGGTGGCTTGGACGGCAAGAAGATAGATGAGGTCGATCAGCGTCTCCAGCCCCGACATCTTGCGGGCGAGCAACTCGCCGACCGCGGCACCGCTCATCTCGGTGACGTCGTCGATGATCGCCATGGCCAGTGCCTGCTTGGAGGGGAAATGGAAGTACATCGCCCCTTTGGTCAGCTCGGCGTCCGCGAGGATGTCATCGAGGCTGACCATGCTGTAGGCGCGGTGAGCAAACTGGCGTGACGCTGCGGCGATGAGCCGATGGCGGGTGGCGCCGGCCCGCCGTTCGCTGCCCTCCGTCATTCCACTCCCCGTCTGGTTGCGTTCGCCGCGCAGCGGCGCGGCCGCTTTGCGGGACGGCACTTCCGCCACCGAGAAAGCCCCCGCGACATCATATACGGGCCCGACCGTGCCAGGGGTGCGGATTCGTGTGCGACGACGTCGTGTCTGCGGGGCCGTGCGGCGTGTGGGCTGTGGGATTTGCCATCCATGGCAATTAGGGCCCGAAAAAAGAGACGGAAGCCAACACCGCGGCGCCAACGCGAGCTGCTGGTGGAACCCGCGCTGGTCAAAGATCCATGGCACGCACGAGACCCCCTACGCGAGAACCGGGTGATCCCGCGACGCACACTTCTACCAACCCGCGTGTCCACTTCACACCGCGTTGACCGCGGAGTAGGCGCGATTGGGCCAGTGGAAAGCGGCCGCCTAAACCGCCTGGCGGTGCAGGTGCATATGCTTGGCGCCGGTGCGAAGTAACCTTTCGCACCGGTTTACTGGTGGAGGTGTGTGTGGTCGAGACCGCCGCGAGGGATCTTGCGTCGCTGCCACTGCCCCCCAAGAACCCGTTGCCCTATCTCCAGCGGGCCAGGGCACTGAGGTCTTTTCACACCGGAATGGATCAGCTGCGCGACGCGGGCGGCCCGGTGACACGCTTTCGCCTGGGGCCGAAATGGCTGATGCCGCCGATCGTGGTCGCCACCTCGCCGGAGGCTATCCGCGACATCCTGAGCAATAAAGACGGCGCGATCGACAAAACCACCCGCGTGTTCACCGAGTTCCGCCGGGTCGTCGGCGCCAATCTGTTCGATCTACCGTATGAGCCCTGGCTGCCACGCAGGCGCACGTTGCAGCCGGTATTCACGAAACAGCAGGTCCGCCAATTCGGCGGGCACATGGCAGAGGCCGCCGAATCGGTGGCAGTCGCCTGGCAGGACGACGCGACGGTGAACCTCGATGCCGAGTGCCGCATGCTGACGCTTCGAGCGCTGGGGCGATCGGTGCTGGGACGCGATTTGAGCGGGCATGCCGCCGACGTGAACGAGCCGTTGCGAGTTGCACTCACCTACGTTGCGAACCGAGCGGTGCGGCCGATCCGAGCGCCCGCCTGGTTACCGACGCCGGCGCGGCGGCGCGCCCGAGCGGCCAGTGCGACCCTGCACCGTCTTACCAACGACATTGTGCGGGAGTGTCGTGTGGATCCGACCAAGGAGGCCCCACTGGTGCGGGCATTGCTCGCGGCCACCGATCCGATTACGCACAAAGCCTTGTCCGACAGGGAAATCGCCGAGGAACTCATCGTGTTTTTGTTCGCCGGCCACGACACCACCGCGACAACCCTGACGTACGCGTTGTGGCAACTCGGACACCACCCCGAAGTGCAAGCTCGGGTCGCCGCCGAGGTCGCCCGGATACCTCGTCGCACCTTGACTCCCGACGATGTCTCGCAGCTGCCCTATACCGTGCAGGTGTTACGGGAGGCGCTACGGTTGTGCCCACCGACTCCCACCGGATCACGGATGGCGATCCGCGACGTCGAAGTCGCCGGCTACCGAGTTGAAGCCGGTACGGCGCTGGTCATCGGGCGCCTCGCCGTGCAGCGGGACCCGACGTTGTGGGAGCGGCCATTGCAGTTCGACCCCGATCGGTTCAGTGAGGCCAACATCAAAAGTCGCGACCGCTGGCAGTACCTGCCATTCGGTGGCGGCCCCCGGTCGTGCATCGGGGATCATTTCGCAATGTTGGAGTCGACTCTGGGTCTGGCCACGTTCATCCGGCACGCGGAGATTAGTTCGTTGGACGAAGAGTTTCCGTTGGCTGCGCCGTTCACCATGGTCGCCGACGGGCCGATCTGGGCGCGCGTTCGTCGCCGTGGCTGAGTACTAAGGAGATTGCCATCGCGTTCTTCAGCGCTCAAGTTCTCGATCCCTCAGACCCGGCCGATGATGCGCCACTGGAGCGGCTGCGCGCCGATCCGGTCATCGAATTCATCGATCACCGCGAGGAGCAACTCGAAAACCTGCGGAGGCTTCGTCCGCCGGCCGATCCAGAGTTGCTCGCCGAACCCTGGCGGTGGGCTCATTTCCCCTGGCGTCGAGCGGTCGTCGCGGTGCTCGGTCCCCGCGGTTTTCGAGCGGTGCGCCTGGACCGCAACAGGAACTTGATCACCACCGAGGAACAGGCGCGGCTCGGTGCACTGCGTATCGGCGTCGCCGGGTTGAGCGTCGGGCACATCATCGCGCACACACTGGCGGCGCAGGGTTTGTGCGGCGAGCTGCGGCTGGCGGACTTCGATCGCATGGAGCTGTCCAATCTCAACCGGGTGCCCGCGACTGTGCTGGACCTCGGGCTGAACAAGGCGGAGGTGGCTGCCCGCAGGATCGCCGAGCTCGACCCGTACTTGCCGGTGCACGTCATGGACGCCGGGCTCACCGCCGAGACTGTCGATGAGTTCCTCGAAGGCCTCGACATCGTTGTCGAGGAATGCGACTCGTTGGACATCAAGGCCATCCTGCGGGAGAGCGCCCGACGCCGTCGCATCCCGGTGCTGATGGCAACCAGCGAGCGAGGCCTGGTGGACGTCGAGCGTTTTGACCTCGATCCGCAGCGTCCAATCCTGCACGGGCTACTGGGCGAACTGGACATTGCGTTGCTCCCCGGCATGAGCAGCCGGGAAAAGGTTCCGCACATGTTGCGTCATCTCGATGCCCAACGGTTGTCGCCCCGCACCGCGGCGTCAGCGGTCGAGATCGACCGCTCGGTGTCGACCTGGCCACAATTGGCCGGTGATGTGATCCTGGGCGCGAGCGCAATTGCCGAGGCCGTCCGCAGAATCGGATTGGGTGAGGAATTGCGGTCGGGTCGCACCCGCATCGACGTCGGCCGGGCGATGGATCGGCTCGACGAGCCGGAGATGGCAAGCGACCGACTTCCATCACCGCCCGAGTATGCAGACCCCGTGCTACCGGGGGTTTCGGGCGTCGTCGCCGCAGCGGCCATGCGCGCGCCGTCGGGCGGCAACGTCCAAGCCTGGCATATCGAGGCCAACTCCGATGTGGTCACCATCCGGATAGCGCCCGAGCACTCCTCGGCGATGGACCTCGGCTTCCGCGGTAGTGCGGTCGCGCTCGGAGCGGCCGTCTTCAACGCGAAAGTGGCCGCTGCGAGCCAACATGTGCTGGGATCGGTGAGCCTGGAGGAGCGGTCCGGGGACGTGCCATTGCAGGCGACGCTGCGGCTGGGTGACGCCGGTGACCCCGAGCTCGCCGAGCTGTACCCGCCGATGCTGGCCAGGGAGACCAACCGCCGCCTCGGGACGCCCCGACCGATCCCCACCGATACAACCGATCTGCTGCACACCGTCGCCGAGCGCGAGGGAGCCCGGCTCCACCTCGTGACCGAGCGTGACGACATCGCTTCTGCGGCAACGATTCTGGCCTCCGCTGACCGTATCCGCTACCTGACGCCGCGCCTTCATGCGGATATGGTTTCCGAGCTGCGCTGGCCCGGCGACCAGTGTCCCGACACCGGCATCGATGTGCGCAGCCTGGAACTCGACCCCGGCGATCTCGCTGTGCTCGACATCTTGAAGCGTCCAGACGTGATGGCCGCCTTGGCGCAGTGGGATGCCGGCACGGCCCTGGGCGACGACACCCGCCGTCGGGTGTCGTCGAGTTCGGCGCTGGCGGTGATTTCGGTGTCAGGTGACACCTTGACCGACTACGCTCGCGGCGGATGTGCCGTCGAGGCGGTGTGGATCACCGCGCAACTACGCGGGCTGGCTGTTCAGCCCATCTCGCCGGTCTTCCTGTACGCGCGCGATGTCGACGATTTCGGAGAGTTGTCGGGACCGTTTGCTGGTGAACTGGAGAAGCTTCAGTCGGAATTCGGCCAACTTGCTCGCCTACCGGCCACCGCCTGCATTGCGCTGGTGCTCCGCTTCTCCGTCAGCGCCGCGCCTTCGGTGCGAAGTCGTCGTAGTCTCGGCCGGGTGCGGTTGCCCTAGCCGGCGCCGACACAGGTTACCGTATTGAGCATGGCCCGCGCCCTTGATGAGGTGGTCACGGCGGCGGCCGCCGAGTTGATGGCGGCCACCGCGGATAACTCTGCCTCGATCAGTGAGCGAGTGCTCGAAGAGCTGGTCAGCCACTTTGTTGTGGACGTCGGTTTTCTGCGTCACAACGACCACACGATTCGCGCAACCAAGTTGATCGCGCAGTGGCCACGGCGCGACCACGTTCCTGACCCCGACCCCATCGGCGTAGTTTATTTTTCCGACGCTGACCCGGTCTTCTCGAGGGCCGAACACCTCAAGGTGCCCGACGTTTTGCGTCCCGAGATCGAGAACGCCGATTATCAGCGGCTGGTGGAAGAGGGAACGGCAATTCCGGCGACCTCGCTTGCCTGCGTGCCGCTGTTGTCGGGGGATGTCACGACCGGCACCCTGGGTTTCGTCAAGTTCGGGGACCGGGAGTGGTTGCCGGAAGAGCTGAACGCGCTGCAGGCGATCGCCGCACTGTTCGCCCAGCTGCAGGCCCGCATTGTCGCCGAGGAGCAGGTCCGATACCTGGCCGAACACGACGACCTGACCGGCCTGCTGAACCGCCGGACGGCGATCTCCCAGCTCGACAAGCGGCTTGCCGCGGGCAGGCCCGGTCCGGTCTCGATCCTGTTCCTCGACGTGGACCGGCTGAAGGTGGTCAACGACCATCTCGGCCAGAATCCGGGGAACCGGTTCATCATGGCTTTCGCCGACCTGTTGCGGGAGGCGGTCGACGTTCCCGCCCTCATCGCCCGGTTCGGCGGCGACGAGTTCGTCGTCGTGCCGGCCGCGCCGATGACCGTCGACGCTGCCGCGGACTTCGCCCGGCAGCTGCAAAGTCGGGTTCACACGCAGGTCGTGATCGACGGCGAGATGCTGGCCCGCACGGTCAGCATCGGCGTCGCCGCGGGCACACCCGGGCGCGACACCACCTCGGAGCTGCTCTTCCGGGCCGATCAGGCCACCCGATCGGCCAAGGTGTCCGGCGGGGCCACCGTCACCGCCTTCAGCCCCGAGATGGCCGCCCAGGAAGCCATCCGCACCGACATCGAACTGCGCCTGCAAGAGACCATCGACAGCGAAAGCAGCGACCTGGTGCTGCATTATCTTCCGGAGTTCGACATGCGCACCGGCGAAGTCCTGGGCACCGAGGCGCTGGTTCGCTGGCAACACCCCACCCGGGGACTGCTGATGCCCGACTCGTTCATCGACGTCGTCGAATCGGTCAACCTGGCGGGCAAGCTCGGCCGCCGCGTCATGCGGTTGGCGTGCGCGCAGTTCGGGGACTGGCAGGCGCACGGCGTCGGGCGGGGCACCGTGTTGCGCGTCAACGTCTCTCCGGTGCAACTCGTCGCGGACGGCATCGTGGAGCGTGTTGCCGCGACCATCGAGGCCTTCGGGCTCGAACCGGGCGCGGTCTGCCTGGAGATCACCGAACGCGTCGTGGTGGCCGACATCGATGCCACGCGCAAGACGCTGACCGGACTCAAGGACATCGGGGTGCAGATCGCCATCGACGACTTCGGCACGGGTTACAGCGCCCTGGGATACCTGAAGTCCCTCCCGGTCGACCTGCTCAAGATCGACCGCAGTTTCGTTCGCGACCTCGGCCACAACCCGCGCGACCTGGCGATCGTGCAGTCGATCGTGACACTGGCGAACGCGTTCGGGCTCGAGGTGGTGGCCGAGGGCGTCGAGACCGTCAGCGCGGCCAAAGCGCTGCTCGCCATCGGATGCACCCGCGCGCAGGGTTTTTTGCTGTCCCGCCCCCTGGACAGCACGGCGATGGAGTCGTTGTTCGCCAGGCGGTTCATACCGATGAACTTCTCCAACGGGAACCTTCCGGCATCCCAGGACTTCTCCGCGCCGAACGACCACGGATCCGGCGAGTCGCCCGCCCAGCGCCCCAAGCACATGGGGATCCAGTCGCTGCAGTAGGTCACCAAGGTCCGCCCGCTCGGCTCATCTCGGCCGAGCGGGCGCGAACCCCCGGTGGATCGCGACGGTCACGCCATGCCGGCGAGAGGCGCTTCGGTGCCGGACTGGCGGTAGAACGACTGCGTCAATTGCTGCGTTTCCATGAGGATTTTCGCAACCTGTTCCGGTTCCGCATGGTTGACGAAATCGCGACGATTCCACCACATCATCTTGGTCTGATAACGCTCGTCGGGATACGGCGTGGCGGGAATTGCCGCGACCACCCCACCGGAGGAGCGCCATCGGTTCAGCACATATGCGGCCGCCGTGGCCATGCAGAACTGCGCATCGAGCAGGGCCATCATATGAAAACCGCTGCGGGCCAGGGCGGCGGTGAGGCAGCGATCGTGATTCAGTTCGTCGGCCACCCACGCCGACTTCATTTCCAGGACGCCGAACGGAACGCGGTCGGTGATCATGTTGCGGACGGCCTGTTCTCCCGGCTGACCGGCCCATTCGACCACCGCGTGCGAGTCGTCGGCCGATTGCAGCGGCCCTTTGGCCCGCACGCCCGCCACCATCCGCCCGCCGGAGTCGACCACCGCCAGGTACATGACGGTGTCGGAGCCACTGAGCAGCGCGTCGACGTCCAGGGCGCACTCGACGCCGTGCTTGCGGTAGCTGCGGTGGGCACCGTCCGCGTACTCGTCCCAGAGGTCGCTGTCCGTCGACGGCTGCGAAAGCACCAGCGTGCAGTCGATGTCCGGGTCACGCCAGCTGAGGCTGTGCCGGAGGTGGAATCCGTCGACGTGTGGGGCGTTCAGCGAGATTACGGTCATTGGGCCTCCTTGGAGTTGGTGTGCCGACGGTGTGCCGGCGACTAGGTGTCGGATCGATTGTCGTGACTCACGGGCGATGCTTTCGTTGCGTACGGGCCATCCCTTCGATCGGCTTAGTGGCCGAAAATCCGGACCAAAAGAATCCGAACGGCGTCAAGGCCGGACTCAGCATATTACAAATACTCGCGAATGCCATGCCCTGTTTTGCCCAATGGACGGCTTTGTCAAAGCGGCAACCGCCGGAAATTGGTACCGGTCGCCTGTCAATGCACCTGACAGTCATGACGGGCGTCGACCCTCCGATCCCCGGGTGGCAGGACCGCAGTGTTCACGTTTTCCCGGACCGATCTCCGGGTAAGCATCGAGCAATCTTTTGCGATTGTAAACTTGCATTTCTATCGATATGCGAATGCCCATGCTTGGGCGCTCATCGCAATCGCCGAGCGGCAAAGAGTTCGAACGCCGGGCTCGTCCGGTAACACGGCATCGCCGTATCGCTGGCGGCTGACCTGGCTACCTATGCGCCGTGGCGGGCATGCGGCGGATCGTTCCGTGTCACATCGCCCCGGGTCACATCGCCCCGTGTCACACGGTCCGGGCGGCGGGAAAGCATTTTCTCGCGGAAAACTCGCGGAAAATCAGTGGCACGCGCTCAGGTCGGGGTTGGTGCGGCGGCGCCCGGTGGTCAATCCCGGGTCGCCACTGGCAAAACCCACGGTGCGCGGGTGCTGCACGAAAAGCAGGTTATTGAGTTCCGCCGGCCACCGATTCGGCTGGCAAAACCATTTTGTGCGGATGTATTGACCAATGACCCCGGCGGCGGCGATGTGCCGGCGGGTGGGCAGGCAAAGGGTCGACCGCGACGAAATCGGGCCCAAAGTTTCGTGAACACGTCCTCGAATTCAAGGACCGGCTCGCGGATGCCCGGCCACCGGTTGTTGCCGCATCGGAGGCAGACGCCATAACCTGAGTGGGATCGCGCCGCGAACCGGGGCGGGTGAGGGTCGGGGAGGCACGAGGACAAGCGGCACGTTCATAGCAGTGCGGGCGGCGCGGGGACTCGTCGCGCGCCCGCACTCTGCGACCCCGAGGACATCGCAGTGGCCGAACTGACCGGTGCGCGGGCCGAAGAGCTCGTGACCATGGAGATCTTCGCGGGATGCGCCGTCGCGGACCTGGTGCCGTTGGCGGCCGGCGTCGAGCCGCTGCGCGCCACCGCCGGTCAGGTGCTGATGCGGCAGGGTGAGCAGGCGGTCTCGTTCCTGCTCATCTCGTCGGGCAGCGCCGAAGTCGAACGCGTCGGACACGACGGCGTGCCGATCCTCGAGCGGGTCTTCCCGGGCATGATCGTCGGGGAGATCGCGCTGCTGCGCGACATCCCGCGGACGGCGACCGTCACCACCGTCGAACCGCTGGCCGGATGGATCGGTGACGCCGACGCATTCGCCCGGTTGGTGCACATTCCCGGCGTCATGGACCGGTTGCTGCGCATGGTGCGCCAACGGCTGGCCGCGTTCATCACGCCCATCCCGATCCGGTTGCGCGACGGCACTCGTCTGCTGATGCGCCCGGTTCTGCCCGGTGACAGCGAACGGACCGTGCACGGGCATGTCCACTTTTCCGCCGAGACGCTGTACCGGCGGTTCATGACGGCTCGCCTCCCGAGCCCGGCGTTGATGCACTACCTGTCCGAGGTCGACTACGTCGACCACTTCGTCTGGGTGGTGACCGACGGGACCGACCCCGTGGCGGATGCTCGCTTCGTGCGCGACGAGAGCGACCCGACGGTCGCCGAGATCGCGTTCACCGTCGCCGACGACTACCAGGGCCGGGGGGTGGGGACCTTTCTGATCGGCGCGCTGTCCATCGCCGCAAGGCTCAACCGAGTCGAAAAGTTCTCGGCGCGAATGCTTTCCGGCAACGTCGCGATGCGTGCCATCATGGACCACTACGGCGCGGTCTGGCAGCGCGAAGACGTCGGAGTCATCGCTACCGTGATCGACGTGCCCAGCCGCCGCGAGGCGGGACTCAAGCGCGACATGGCCGATCGGATCAACCGCGTTGCCAGCCAGGTGATCGAGGCGGTCGGCTAGCGGCCCGGAACGCCCGAAAGAAGCGAACTTTCGTGATAGGAACACCGCATGCGGCCGTTCTGGCTCGGTCGGGCGGCGATTCCCGTGCTCACCCTGTTGGCGACCGCGTGCGCTACTTCGCCGGCGCCGGGCCGCTCGGCCACGCCGTCGGCCCCGGCGCCGCGCGGCGCCGCCGTCAACCCCGCCCACATCAAGCGGATCGCCGGCGACTTTCCGCCCGGTTATGAGGTGCACAGCGGTGTCGACAGGGGGGCCGCACCCGACTTGACCTGGGGCCTGGCGGCGAACGCGGCCGGGGTCAGGGCCTCACCCGCGCGCTGCGCCGCGCTCGCCGACCCCGGCGCGGGGCGTGAGCAGTCCGCCCGGGGCGTCTCCGGGTCGGGTGCGGGCGGCATCGTCGACGCGGTCGTGGTGACGCTGTCCGGGCCGGTGGACCCCGACGCGAATCTCGTCGCGGCCTGTGCTCAGTGGACGATGAGCGCGGCTCACACCACGGCCGGCGTGCACCTCATCGCGGCGCCGCACGTCGACGGTGCGCAAACCCTCGGCATGGTGGCCGACCTCCGGTCGTCGGTCGAGTCGGGGACCCAGATCGATTCGCGCGCATACACGTTCGTCGCCTATCTGGGGGACTACTACGCGTTCACCACGCTCGTCACCGATCCTGGTGCGGCCCTGCCGGCGCTGCCACCGCAGTTCGCCGCCGACCTGCTCGTCACAACGGTGTCCACGCTGCGCGGCTGAGCATCCGCCTTGGGTAGATTGGCCACGATGTTGAAGCTGTTGGCCGCGGCCGCGTGTGTGTGCGTGCTCGCCGGCTGCTCATCGGGTACGGATGCCTCGGCGGTGAAGGGGGACATCAGCAAGGTCTCCGCCGTGAAGTCGAGCTTCGGGCCCGACTTCGCGGTCACCGACATCAGCGAGCGGGGGATCGACCCCCAGCTACTGGCCGCGCGGAAGTTGCCCGAGGGTCTGCGTTTCGATCCCGCCAACTGCGCGAAAGTGGCGTTGGGCCCGGACATGCCGCCGGACCTGAAAGGCAATATGGCCGCCGTCTCCGCCGAGGGCAAGGGCAACCGGTTCGTGGTGATCGCCGTGGAGACCTCGGCGGAGGTGCCACTCGCGGACCCGGGCAAGGACTGCACCAGGGTGGCGTTCTCCGGGGGCCAGCTGCGCGGCGGCATCGAGGTGATCGAGGCACCGCACATCGCCGGGGTGCACACGCTCGGCGTGCACCGCGTCCTGCAGGCGGTGGTCGCCGGGGCGGCCCGCACCGGCGAGCTCTACGACTATTCCGCCCAGTTCGGCGACTACCAGGTGATCGTCATCGCCAACCCGCTGGTGATCCCCGACCAGCCGGTGGCGCCGGTCGATACCGATCGTGCCCGCGACCTGCTCGTCAAGGCGGTGGCCGCGGTCCGGAGTTGAACCGGTCAGCGGACGTCGCGCGGCCGGAACTGGATGCTGACCCGCGGACCCGCGGGCGCCGACGTCTTGGGCACCGCGTGTTCCCAGGTGCGCTGGCATGTTCCGCCCATCACCAGCAGGTCGCCGTGCGCCTGCGGCAGCCGCAACGACGGGCCCCGTGGACCTGAGCCCCGGCGGCGCAACGCGAAGGTGCGGGTGGCGCCGAGGCTGACGATCGCCACCATGGTGTCCTCGGCGCTGCTGCGGCCGATGGTGTCGCCGTGCCAGGCCACGCTGTCGGAGCCGTCGCGGTAGTAGCACAGCCCCACCGTCGTGAACGGCTCACCGAGCTCGCCGGCGTAGATATCGTTGAGCCGCCGCCGCAGCCGCCCCAGCAGGGGATGCGGGGGATCCTCGAGGGTCAGGTCGTGAAAGCTCACCAGCCGCGGCACGTCGACCACCCGGTCGTACATCTGGCGGCGTTCGGCCCGCCACGGCACGGTGGCCAGCAGGGTGTCGAACAGGCCTGCCTCGTCGGGCGAGTCACCCGCGAGCCAGCCCGCGCGGATTTCGATGAACGCGCCGTCGCCGAGGTGGCGGCGCTCGGTGTGCTCGAAAAGCGAGCCCTGGACCGCGATCCCCACGGCGCCCAGTTTATCGCACGCACGTTCGAACCGGTGGCGGCGCGGCGAACGTGTGGTCCGAGCGCGGCGCCGCTACGGTTGGTCTGTGGGCGTTGTCGAGTTGGGCACCGATTCCGAGGTGGGCACTTTACGGGTGGCCATCCTGCACCGCCCGGGTGCCGAGCTGGGCAGGCTCAGCCCGCGCAACGTCGACCAGCTGCTGTTCGACGGGCTGCCGTGGGTGGCGCGAGCGCAGGAGGAGCACGACCAGTTCGCCGAGTTGCTGCGGAGCCGCGGCGTGGAGGTCCTGCTGATGTCGGACCTGCTGACCGAGGCGCTCAACCACAGCGGGGCCGCCCGGATGCAGGGCGTGGCCGCCGCGGTCGACGCGCGCAGGCTGGGAGTTCCTTTGGCGCAAGAACTTTCGGCCCACCTGCGCAGCCTCGCACCGGGCACGCTGGCGCACGTGCTGATGTCCGGCATGACGTTCAGCGAGTTGCCGCCGGACACGCGCACCGATGTGTCGCTGGTGCTTCGCATGCACCGGGGGTCTGACTTCGTCATCGACCCGCTGCCGAACCTGGTGTTCACCCGTGACTCGTCGATTTGGATAGGGCCGCGGGTGGTGATCCCGACGCTGGCGCTGCAGGCGCGAATGCGCGAGGCGTCCTTGACCGACCTCATCTACGCGCATCACCCGCGTTTCACCGGGGTGAGGCGGGCCTACGAGTCGCGCACCGCGCCCGTCGAGGGCGGTGACGTCTTGTTGCTCGCCCCCGGTGTGCTCGCGGTCGGGGTCGGGGAACGCACCTCACCGGCCGGCGCGGAAGCTTTGGCGCGCAGCCTTTTCGACGACGACCTGGCGACCACCGTGCTGGCCGTGCCGATCGTGCAGCGGCGCGCCCAGATGCACCTGGACACGGTGTGCACGATGGTCGACACCGACACCGTGGTGATGTACGCCAACATCGTCGACGCGCTGTCGGCGTTCACCATCCAGCGCACGCTCGACGGCGTGACCATCAGCGACGAGGCGCCGTTCCTGGAGGCCGCGGCCAAGGCGATGGGCATCGACAAGCTGCGGGTCATCGACACCGGCCTGGATCCGGTCGTCGCCGAACGCGAACAGTGGGACGACGGCAACAACACGCTGGCGCTGGCGCCCGGCGTCGTCGTCGCCTACGAGCGCAACGTCCAGACCAACACCCGGCTGCAGGAAGCCGGCATCGAGGTGCTGACCATCGCGGGGTCCGAACTGGGCACCGGCCGCGGCGGCCCCCGCTGCATGTCCTGTCCCGTCGCCCGCGATCCCGTCTAGGGATTCCTGCGCCGAGATTGCCGCCACGGTCGTGCCCGAGGGCCCGATCGCAGCCCGCACGGCACTCTCGGCGCAGACGGCGGTCTCGCCGCCCCGCGAACTCAGCGCCAGCTGGGCAGCCAGATCTCCATGTTCCACGTCTGTTGGGAGATGGGCAGCCCGGTGAGCACCGGGAAGAGCCAGGCGAAATTGGTCGCCACCACGGCCACGTAGCAACTCACCAGGATCAGCCCGAGGGTGCGACGTTCCCGGCCCTGCTTCGGGGCATGGAGAATGTCCCCGCAGATCAATGCGATCGCCAACACCAAAAAGGGCGCCATCGTCGCCGCATAGAAGAAGTACATCTGCCGGTCGATGTCGGCAAACCACGGCAGCCACCCCGCGCAGTAGCCGACCCAGACCACGGCATAACGCCAGTCCCGGCGCACGACCATGCGCCACGTCGCGTAGACCAGCACCGGCACCGCCAGCCACCACATGGCGGGCGTGCCGACCAGCATCTCGGCCTTGACGCACGACTGCGCGCCGCAGCCGGGCACGTTCTGCTGGTCGATGGCGTACAGCACGGGCCGCAACGACATCGGCCAGCTCCACGGCTTGGACTCCCACGGGTGGTGGTTGCCGGCGGCGTTCGTCAGGCCGGCATGGAACTGGAATGCCTTGGCGGTGTAGTACCACAGCGAACGCACGGCGTCGGGAAGCGGCACCATCGAGTGGGGCCCGACCGCCTGGCCCACCTCGTGCCGGTCGATCGCGGTTTCCGAGGCGAACCAGGGCGCGTAGCCGGCCAGGTAGACGGCGAACGGGATCAGGCCCAGCGCGTAGCCGGTGGGCGCCGCGTCGCGGCGCAACGCGCCGAGCCAGGGCCGTCGGACCTGGTACAAACGCCGCGCGGCCACGTCGAACGCCAACGACATCGCCCCGAAGAACACGACGAAGTACAGACCGGACCACTTCGTCCCGCACGCCAACCCGAGCAGCACCCCGGCGCCGAAGCGCCACCAGCGCACGCCGAGCCGCGGACCCCACTCGGTTTCGGTGGTGCGGCCCTCCAGCAGCGCGACATGCATCCGTTGGCGCACCTGGTCGCGGTCGACGATGAGCGCGCCGAAAGCCGCCACCACGAAAAAGGTGAGGATCCCGTCGAGCAGCGCGGTCCGGGCGGCAACGAAGCTGACGCCGTCGCAGATGAGCAGCACCCCCGCGATGCCGCCGACCAGCGTCGAGCGGTTGATCCGCCGCGCGATGCGCGTCACCAGCGCGACCAGGGCCACCCCGAGCACCGCGCCGCTGAATCGCCAGCCCACGCCGTCGTAGCCGAAAATGGCCTCGCCCAGCGCGATCACCTGCTTGCCGACGGGGGGATGGACGACCAGGCCGAAGCCGGGGTTGTCCTCCACCCAGTGGTTGTGCAGCACCTGCCAGGCCTGGGGCGCGTAGTGCTTCTCGTCGAAGACGGGCGTGCCGGCGTCGGTCGGCGAGCCCAGGTTCAGGAAGCGACTCACCGTCGCCAGCAGCGTGACGACGCCCGTCGTGACCCAGCCGCGGACGTGGTCGGTCGGTCCGAAATCCGCGACCGGGATCAGGCATCCCGGGCTGACGACGGGTACGACACGCTCCCGAGCGGCCAGGGAGGTTTCGCGGGGCGGGGCGGTCATCGGTGTCGATCGTAGGCTGTGGGTCATGACCCACGGCCGGCTGTTGCTCGGCGCGACCCCGCTGGGGCAGCCCTCGGATGCGTCGCCGCGGCTGATCGACGCCCTGGCCCGCGCCGACGTGGTGGCCGCCGAGGACACCCGCCGGGTACGGATATTGGCGAAGGCCCTCGGCGTCGGCATCGCCGGCCGGGTGGTCAGCCTTTTCGACCAGGTCGAGGCCACCCGGGTGCCGGCCCTGGTCGACGAGGTCAAATCCGGCGCGACCGTGCTGGTGGTCAGCGACGCGGGCATGCCGGTGATCAGCGATCCGGGGTACCGGCTGGTCGGTGCGTGCGTCGACGCGGGCCTGCCGGTGACGTGCCTGCCGGGCCCGTCGGCGGTGACCACCGCGCTGGCGGTCTCCGGTCTGCCGTCGGACAGGTTCTGCTTCGAGGGATTCGCGCCGCGCAAGGGCTCGGCGCGCCGGACCTGGCTCGCGTCGCTGGCCGACGAGCGGCGCACGTGCGTGTTCTTCGAGTCGCCGCGCCGACTGGCCGCGTGTTTGCGCGACGCGGCCGACGAACTCGGCGGTGCCCGACGGGCGGCGGTGTGCCGGGAGCTGACGAAGGTGCACGAGGAGGTGGTGCGCGGAACGCTCGAGGAGTTGGCGGCGTGGGCGTCCGACGGCGTGCTCGGCGAGGTCACCGTCGTGTTGGCCGGGGCGGCGCCGCGCGCGGACCTGCCGGCGCTGGTGGCCCGGGTGGAGGAACTCGCCGCGGACGGCGTCCGCGTCAAGGATGCCTGCAGCGAGGTGGCGGAGGCGCACCCGGGGGTGCGCTCACGCCAGCTTTACGACGCGGTGCTGCGATCCCGGAACGGCTGAGCCGGTGTCAGGGCGTGCACGCCCCGATGGGTCCGATCGACGGTGTGCAGAACCGCGGATGCGGGATGTCGGGCAGTCCCGGTAGCGCCGGAGCCGCCGGGAGGCCCACCGCCGGCAGCGCGGGCAGCGCGGCAGCCGCGGGCAGCCCGACCTGGGGCAGCGAGGGCAGCGCCGGCAGCGCGGGAGCGGCCGGCAGGCCGGCCGCCGGGAGCGCGGCCGCCGGCAGCGCGGCTGCGGCGGGCAGACCGACTGCGGGCAGCGCGGGTGCGGCGGGCAGACCGACTGCGGGCAGCGCGGGTGCGGCGGGCAGACCGACTGCGGGCAGGCCCACCGCCGGAAGCACCGCCGCCGCGCCCGGGATTGCCGCCACCGCGGGGACCGCGGCCGCCGCGGTCGTCAGGCTGGTCGTGCCGGTGCCCGGCACCCCGAAACCGGTCAGCGAGGGCAGACTCACCCCGGGGACCGAGGGGAGGCTCACGCCAAGGTTGCTCGGCAGGAGGCCGGCGTTCTTCAGGAACACGACTGCGATCACGGCGGCCTCGACGGTGCCCACCAGGCCGGTGCCGATGCCGACGAGGCTGCCGCCGACGCCGACGACGCCCTGGATAACCGACAAGCCCACGGCCGCGCTGTTGGGGACGGCGGCCGCGCCGCCGAGCCCGGCCAGGCCGGGCAGCATGGGGGCCAGGGCGTTCGGGTCGGGAATGCCGCCCAACTCCGCGTCGGGGACACCGCCGAGCCCCCCGACGGGCATGCCGGCCCCGCCGGCGACCGGTGCACTGCCGCCACCACCGACCAGCCCGCCCGCGCCGCCGGCGGGCACCTCACTGGCGGCCGACGGCACGCCGGGTTCGGGCGCGGGCTGCGGCGCGATCACGTTGCCCGCCTCGGAGAAAGACGGGGCTTCGGGGCGCTGCGGGAGTGGCTTCGGCGCCTCGGGCATGAGGACCGCAGCCAACTTCTCGCATCCGGCGCCCCCCGCGCCGTCGCATGTCTCCCCCGCCGGCAAGGGCGCGCTCACCGTGGTCAGTGGCGTGACCGCCAGCGTCCCGCCCACGAACGCGGCGACGGCAGCACCAAGGACAGCGATTCTCATGACGGTCCCCTCCAGAGCAGTCGACTCGCGCTGGGCACGGGTCGATGGATCGAGCTTAGGCGCTCGCGGCCACCGGCGCGCAGGTTACCCGGATTTTCACCGCCGGTGCCCCGGTCGTTCAGCTACCATCCGACCGGCGCCGCGGCCGGGATGCGCGGCGACCCGACGATCGGAGCCGCCTTGTAGAGGCACTCCTGCCACTCCGCGTCGGCATCGGAGTCGGCGGTGATCCCGCCGCCGACGCCCAGCACGGCGCCGCCCACCGCGTCGAACTCGACGGTGCGGATCGCGACGTTGAGCTCGCACCCGGCGATCGGGGAGGCCAAACCGACCGTGCCGCAATATATTCCGCGTCGCTTCTGTTCCCATCGGGAGATCAGCTGGCGCGCGCGGTGCTTCGGGGTTCCCGTCACCGAGGCCGGCGGGAAGGCGGCGTCGAGCAACGCCGAGGTGGCCAACCCGGCGGGAACCCGGGCCGCGACCGTGGACACCAGGTGCCACACGCCCGGCGCCCGCCGCACCACCAGCAACTCGGGCACGGTGACGGTCCCGACGACCGCGACCCGGCCCAGGTCGTTGCGGACCAGGTCCACGATCATGATGTTCTCGGCCACCTCCTTGGCCGAGGCGCGCAGCGCCGACGGCCAGGCGTCCAGCGGCAGGGTGCCCTTGATCGGGCTGGACGTCACGACCGAGTCCCGTCGGCGCAGGAACAGCTCCGGGGACAGCGACGCCACCGCGCCCCACGGTCCGGCCAGATAGGCGGCGCGGGCGGGGGCGGTGCGCGCGACGGCCTCGACGAAGAAGTCCAGTGGGTGCCCGGCGACCGTCCCGGCGAACTGGGTGCACACGCACGCCTGGTAGACCTCACCGGCGCGGATCGCGTCCAGGCAGGCCATCACCCCGCCGCGGTGCGCTTCCCGGTCGGCCACGTCCCAGTCGATGCGGCACTCACGGGCCGGAACCGGTGTCGCCGCCAGCGCGGCGGCCAGCCAGTCCGGCATCGGCGCACCCGAGAGGCTCTCGTACCACCACTGCCCGTCCGAGTCGTTGCGCAGCACGCAGTCCGTCCAGCCGCCGGCGGCCTCGGGGATCCGGTTCGCCCGACCGTCGGCACCGGCGTCCGGGTACGACAGGTACCCGATCCAGCCGCCGCCCACTGCTTGCGAAACCTCCGGCGGGAGGTCCTCCTGGCGGACGGCGAACGCGTCGGCGCCGTCCACCGGTTGGACCGACAAACTCGGCGCGATCACCGCCCGAGCGCCGAACCAGTCACCGGTCAGCGCGGCCGGCGGCGGCAGGCCGAGCCGGCCGGTGGTGTCGCCGATCGCGCGCAGCACCCCTGGTGCGGCGCCGAGGTCGTCGAGCCGGTCGATGCGCACCGCCCCAGCTTGACAGAGGGGCGGCTTCGCGCGTGGTGGGCGTCCGGCGCAGATGCGGGTAGACGGGGCGGGCGTGTCGGTCGGCGCCGTCGGGCCGAGGGCAACGTCGAGGCAGAAATATCCCCCCGAGCTGCGCGGGTTGCGCGTGTTAGGCTGCGCTACGCCCATCCGCGACCGGCCCCTGGGCCGACGTACCCCGCCAGACAGATAATGAGTTGGGCGCGCCCGGTGCGTTTGCGTATCGGGTCCCCGACTTTGCAGACGACCACCGACCTGATTGCGCCCGGCACCCGGCCGGGACAGGTGCTTCGTATCGGAGGAGCCCGTGCCGCGCATCCTGGATTTCGTCGTGACCCCGGTTGCCGCCGACCGCGAGGCGCTGTCGATGGGCGCGATCTAGTCCCGGTGTTGAGCTCCGGATTGGTGTTGAGGAACGGCGCGCTGGCCGTTGTCGCCGGCACGGCGCTGGCTCTGGCCGGATGTGGTGGTCACCCCGACCCCGGGCCGCTGTCGGCCATGGTCAGCCCCGCCATGCCGCCCAGTGTGCAGGAGATCCCGAATCCGCTGCGGGGGCAGTACGAAGATCTGTTGAACCCTCTTTTCCCCCAAGCCAATCCCGCGCAGCAGCGGTATCCGGCATGGCCCGCGTCCTACGACGCCAGTCTGCGCGTCTCCTGGCGGCAGCTGCAGCCCACCGATCCGCGGACGCTGCCGCCGGACACTCCCGACGACCGCAAGTACGATTTCAGCGCGATCGACGACGCGCTGACCAAGCTGGCGAACCGCAACATGCGGTTGACTCTGGGCGTGTACGCGTTCAGCTCCTGTTGCGGGAACTCCTATCCCGACAGCACCAACATCGCGATCCCGGACTGGATGCGCCCCGCGGCCACCGCCTACCCCGGACGGCCGAACGGCTCGGCGCCCGGGGTGACGCAGGTGGTGCCGAACTGGAACGACCCCGGCTACCTGGACGCGTTCGGGCAGCTGCTCGCCGCGCTCGGCCGCCGTTACGACGCCGACGAGCGGCTCGCCGTGTTCGAGTTCTCCGGATACGGCGACTTCGGGGAGAACCAGATCGACTATCCGCGCGACGCGCTGGGTGCGCCGGGCCCGGCCCCCGACGAGAGCGCGGTCGCCCTGGGCTATTACAGCCAGTCCCGCGATCAGACCATCACCGCCACCTCCATCCGCCGGCTGGTCGAGGCGAACGTGGCCGCGTTCCCGCACACACAACTGGTGGTCGCCCCGCAGAACCCCGAGATCGTGCGCGAACTGCTCGCCGACGACGTCACCAAGAAGCTGTCCGGGCCGGTGGGCATCCACCCGGACTGCCTGGGAGTCCAGTCGCCCCTGCCGTCGTGGGCGGAGTCCGGCGACTCCCACTACGTCCAGTCCGGCGACGCGGTCGTCACGGCGATCAAGCAGCGGTTGCTCTCCGCACCCGTGATCACGCAATGGTGCAAGCTGCCCGGCGGAACCGGCCCGCGGTCCTACTACGAAAAGGGCCTGCACGACGTGGTCAGATATCACGTGTCGATGACGTCCAGCATCGACTTCCCCGACCGGGACTCCACGACGGAGATGGACTTTGGCCTGTATCTGTTGTGGGCACAAGCCAATTCGGCCGCCGGCTACCGTTATTCGGTCGAGGCGCAGCCGGGATCGCAATCCGTGCGCGGCAGCGTGGCCAGCATCTCGGTGGTCTGGACGAACTACGGCTCGGCGGCCATGACCGAGCACTGGGTCCCCGGCTACCGGCTGGTGGACTTCACCGGAGCGGTGGTGCGCAGCCTGCCGGCGACGGTCGACCTCAAGACGCTGGTCCACGACGACTCCAGCCAATCGCGCGAGGAGGCGGTGCCCGCGTCGTCGAGCGAGTCCGTTCACGTCGACCTGACGGGCCTGGCGCCCGGGCACTACACGCTTCGCGCCTCCGTGGACTGGCAGCAGCACAAACCCGGCGCGTCGCACGTGGTGAACTACGCGCCGATGGCGCTGGCCCGGGACGGCCGGGACGGGTCGGGAATGTATCCGATTGCCACCCTGGACGTCCCGCGCGACGCCACGACGCCGGCCCACAACAGGTGAGCGCCCCCGCCGGCTCGTTCAACGAGTGCGGGCCGAAGTGACTCACGACCGCCGTCTCGCCGGCGAATGCTTCGGCATAGCGGGTCCGGCATTGCACACCGCGGTCGTCGGCGGCGTGCGTCCGGGCCGGCGGCCTGCGCACCGGTGGGCGAAGCGCTGCCGAGCATCAGCACGTCGGCAAGTTGCCGGAGAACCGCCCGTCTTCATGAAGTGGGCGGATGTGGACCGGTGGCCGCCGTTCGCCGCCGGGCCCGGGGTTTCCAGCTTGGCGACCGGCCCTGCCCGCGGATGATGGCCGCTCAGGAAGGACATGGCTTCTCCTCGCTGCTGGAGCCCGGCCCGCGCGGATGCGGGTGGGGCACCGGCGCCGCCCGAAGCTATCGGACGCATGGCCGTTTTCTATACATACAAAGGGTATCTTATAGAGCTAAAAACCTACTAATGGTTATCTTCGAAGGGAACTTTGGTTATTGTTGTCAACACACCGTGGGTGAGAGCACACTGCCAACCTCAGAAGCGGCCTGAAGGCGTCCGCATACGCCGGTGAGCGCTCGCGACGAGTGCGGGCCGTTCGAGGAGGGCATCGTGTACGTAAAGGCTGTTGGCGCCCACCCCCTCCGACGTCGTCCCGAAACTCAGCGTTTGCGCAGTGGTCGCCTCGCCGGCGTCGCGGCGTCGTGTCACATTCCGGCGCCATGACCGACAACTCGTCACACGGGCGCGCGGATACGACTCGGCAACAGCTTCTGCGAGCCGCCTCGCATCAGTTCGCTCAGCGCGCCTACCACGACGTCGGCCTGGACGACATCCTGACCGAGGCCGAACTGACCAAGGGTGCGATGTATTTCCACTTCCGCTCCAAACTGGCGTTGGCAGTCGCCCTCGTCGAGGACCAGATCTCCGCGGGGACCGTTGCCGTGGGAGACCTGCTTTCCCGCAACCTTTCGGGACTGGAGACGCTGATCGACTTCTCCTACCGGCTGGCCGTCCAGGACATCCAGGTAGACAGGGTCAGGGCGGGGCTGAACCTGCTCGAGTCGGTCGGGCGGTACGAGGGGCTGCAGGAGCGACTGTTCGACGGCTGGGTTCAAGCCCTCTCGGTGGTCGTCCAGAAGGCGATCGCCGACGGTGACGTCGACAAGCGCTGCGGCTCAAGGGATGTGGGTCGGCTCATTGTGGCGCTGCACATGGGGCTGCGGCAGACGAGCAACCTCGACGAACCCGAGCGGTTCCTGCTCGACTTGGAGAAGAGTTGGTCGCTCGTGCTCACCGGAGTCCTGCAGCCCGATCGGGCCGAATACTTCAGCCAATTCGTCAGGCGGCGTACGGCGCTCGCCATCCAGACCCGCCCGGGCAACGTGGAGTCGGATTGAACGACACGGCAAGTCCATGCGATCGAGGCCTTTGCAACGGCAAGTTGCTAGGATTGGCTCCTTTACAACAGGAGACGAGACGCCGAGATCCGGAATCTTTGCAGATCCGCGGAACTTCGGAGGTGTGGGAGCGATGGCGCGTCAAGTTCGATCCGAAGTCACCCGGCGGAAGATCCTCGATGCAGCGATTGACGTGTTCGGTGACGTGGGGTACGCGGCGGCCGCCTGGGGCACGATCATCGAGCGGACGGGGATGACCAAGGGGGCCTTGTACCACCATTTCGATTCCAAGGAATCGCTGGCGTCCGCGATCATCGAAGAGGGATCGGACACACTGTTGGGCGCCTTCCGCAACGTGTGCGGGGCGTCTTCGCCGGCGCTGGAGAACATGATCCACGGCACCTTCACGATCGCGAACCTGGTGCGGGCGGACAAGGTGGCCCGTGCCGCCGAGCAATTGACCTGCGCCCTGAGCGGATTCAACGACACGGCCGCGCGGTTCTGCGCGGGTCTGATGGAACTGATGGCCGCGGAGGCGCAACGGGCAACCGCCGAGGGAGACCTCCGGTCGGACCTCGACCCGGAAATGCTCGGAGAGTCGATCGTCGGTGCCATGCTCGGAACGCGCTTGCTCTCCAACCTGGTTCGCGCCGACGGCGTCGACGAGGACCTCATCGGACGCACCGGCCGGATGTGGGAGCTGCTGCTCGTCGGCGTCGTCGACGAGAGCGCGCTCGCGTACTTCCGCCAATTCCTCGCCCGTGAGGCGCTGCGTCACGCCCGGCCGGATGACTCCGCCGCCGACGTCATGGTGGCCGAAGCGACCTAGGGGCAACCTACGTGGGTTCGGCGACCGGCTGGTAGCGGGGGAACACCCCCGTCGGCGACGGCAGCGCCGTGCCGGGGACCAGCCGCGTGCCGATGGCGGCGAACGCCCGCTGGTCTTGCGCCTGCCCGAGCAGGTCCAGGAGCATGCCTGCCGATTCGGGCATGACGGGCTGCACCAGCAACGCCGCGATGCGGACCGCCTCACACGTCGTGTACAGGACGGCGCGAAAGCGGGCCTGGTCCGCCTCGGATTCGCTCTTGCGCAGCACCCACGGCTGCTGGGCCGAGAAGTACCTGTTGGCTTCGCCGAGCATCAGCCAGATCGCCTCCAGGGCCGAATGCATCGCCTGGGAGTCGAAACCGGCGCGCACCCGCTCCAGCAGGCCGTCGGCCGTCGTCAGCAACTCGGTGTCGGCTGCAGTCGGCTCACCGGGTTCGGGGACCACGCCGCCCAGATTCTTGGCCACCATCGACAGCGAGCGTTGGGCCAGGTTGCCCAGCTCGTTGGCCAGGTCGGTGTTGATCCGCGTGACGATGGCCTCTTCGGTGTAGTTGCCGTCCTGGCCGAAGGGGACCTCACGCAACAGGAAGTAGCGGACCTGGTCCACTCCGAACGTGTCCGCCAGCGCCACCGGGTCGACGACGTTGCCCACCGACTTGCTCATCTTCTCCCCCCGATGATGCAGGAATCCGTGCGCGAAAACCCTTCGGGGAAGCTCGATTCCGGCCGACATCAGGAACGCCGGCCAGTAGACGGCGTGAAACCGGATGATGTCCTTGCCGATCATGTGCAGATCCGCGGGCCAGTAACGGCGGTACAGCTCCGACTCGGTGTCGGGAAAGCCCGCGCCGGTCAGGTAGTTGGTGAGCGCGTCGACCCAGACGTACATGACGTGATCCGGGTCGTCGGGCACCGGCACCCCCCAGTCGAAGGAGGTGCGGGAGATCGAGATGTCCGCCAGGCCGCTCGACACGAAGCTGACCACCTCGTTGCGCCGCACCTCGGGTGCGATGAAGCCGGGGTTGGCGTCGTAGTGGGCCAGCAGCCGCTCGGCGTACGCCGACAGCCGGAAGAAGTAGGACTGCTCCTCGGTCCAGGTCACCGCGGCGCCGGTCTCGGTCGCCACGCGGGTCCCGTCCTCGAGCAGCTGCGTCTCGGCCTCGAAGAAGAAGCGTTCGTCGCGCACCGAGTACCACCCCGAGTAGTTGTCGAGGTAGATGTCGCCGGCCGCCGACATGCGCCGCCAGATCTCCTGGGAGGCCCGGTAGTGGTCGGGGTCGGTGGTGCGGATGAACCGGTCGAAGGAGATGTTCAGCGCCTCCTGGACGCGCTGGAACACGTCCGAGTTGCGCCGGGCGAGCTGGGCGGTGGGAATGCCCGCGGCCGCGGCGGCCTGCGCGACCTTCAGGCCGTGCTCGTCGGTTCCGGTCAGGAAGCGCACGTCGAAGCCGTCGAGCCGCTTGAACCGGGCGATCGCGTCCGTGGCGACGTACTCGTACGCGTGACCGACGTGCGGCACCGCGTTCGGATACGCGATGGCAGTCGTGACGTAGTAGGGCCTCATCGAGAGTCCACCCTATTGTGTGGCCGTGAGCTCTGACCGACCAGCCAAACGAGAAGCGCCGCCCGCCCCGGCGCCGTTGGCGCCCCTGATCGACGCCCACACCCACCTCGACGCGTGCGGGGCCCGCGACGCCGGGCAGGTGACGGCGATCGTCGACCGCGCCGCGGCGGTCGGTGTCGTCGCGGTGGTCACCGTCGCCGACGACCTGGAGTCGGCGCGCTGGGTGACCCGGGCCGCCGACTGGGACCCGCGCGTCTACGCCGCGGTCGCGTTGCACCCGACCCGCGCGGGTGCGCTCACCGATGCCGCCCGCGCGGAAATCGAGGAATTGGTGGCCCACCCCCGGGTGGTGGCCGTCGGCGAGACCGGCATGGACCTGTACTGGCCCGGGCGCCTGGACGGCTGTGCGGAACCCGCCGCGCAGCGCGAGGCGTTCGCCTGGCACATCGACCTGGCCAAGCGGTGCGGCAAGCCGCTGATGATCCACAACCGGGACGCGGACGCCGAGGTGCTCGACGTGCTGGCCACCGAGGGCGCCCCCGACGCCGTGATCTTCCACTGCTTCTCGTCGGATGCCGCGATGGCCCGCCGGTGCGCGGACGCCGGCTGGCTGCTCAGCCTGTCCGGGACGGTCAGCTTCCGCAACGCCCGCGCGCTGCGCGAGGCCGTCGCCCTGATCCCGCCCGGGCAGCTGCTGGTGGAGACCGATGCGCCGTTCCTGACGCCGCACCCCTACCGGGGGTCGCCCAACGAGCCGTACTGCCTTCCCTATACTGTCCGGGCGATCGCTGAGTTGGTGCATCGTCCGGCCGAGGAGTTGGCGCAACTGACCACGAGCAACGCTCGTCGGGTCTACGGGCTGGAGCCCGTTGCGGGTTCCCGTTTCGGAAATTGACGAAACGGACACGCGTCCCGGGAGTTGCTCAATATTGGCCGGTTCGTTACCGTCTTGTGATCGTACGGGTGGGCCTCCGGGCCCGTTTGTCAGCCCATTTGTCATGGTGAGGTTTCAGGTGAATTAGGTCGTGAAGTGCTTACTGAGGTCGGGGTAGACGCGCGTTGAGTGTTTTGACAAAACTTCATCAAAATGAATCGCCGATGTTGCGGCTGGTGGTCGCAGGGCTGCTGTTGGTCGTGGCGGTGGCCGGCGGGATCGCGGTTTCCGCGTGCAAGACCGTGACGCTGAACGTCGACGGAATCGCGATGCGGGTGACGACCATGAAGTCGCGCGTGCGCGACATCGTCCTGGAGAACGGCTTCACGGTCGCCGAGCGCGACGACCTGTATCCCGCCGGGGACGTTCAGGTCCACGACGCCGCCGACATCGTGTTGCGCCGCAGCCGCCCCTTGCAGATCTCGCTGGACGGCCGCGACGCCAAACAGGTCTGGACGACGGCTTCCACCGTCGACGAGGCGCTGGCCCAGCTCGCGATGACCGACACCGCGCCGGCTGCGGCCTCGCGCGGCAGCCGGGTTCCGCTGGCCGGGATGGCGTTGCCGGTCGTCAGCGCCAAGACGGTCCAGATCAACGACGGCGGCACGACGCGCACGGTGCACCTGCCGGCCGCCAACGTCGCCGGGCTGTTGCGCGCCGCCGGGACCCCGCTGGCCGACAGCGACCAGGTGGTGCCGCCCGCGACCGCGCCGATCGTCGACGGCATGCAGGTCGAGGTGACCCGCAACCGGATCGAACGGGTCACCGAGCGGATCCCGCTGCTGCCGCCCGCACGTCGCGTCGAGGACCCGGACATGAACATGAGCCGTGAGGTGGTCGAGGACCCGGGCAGCCCGGGCACGCAGGACGTGACGTTCGCGGTGGCCACGGTCAACGGTGTCGAGACGGGCCGGCTGCCCGTCGCCAACACCGTGATAACGCCGGCGCGGGAGGCCGTGGTGCGGGTGGGCACCAGGCCCGGCACCGAGGTGCCGCCGGTCAGCCACGGATCCGTCTGGGACGCGATCGCGGGCTGCGAGGCCGGCGGCAACTGGGCGATCAACAGCGGCAACGGGTATTACGGGGGCGTGCAGTTCGACCAGGGCACCTGGGAACGCAGCGGCGGACTGCGGTTCGCCCCCCGCGCCGACCTCGCCACCCGGGAAGAGCAGATCGCCGTCGCCGAGGTGACGCGGCAGCGTCAGGGCTGGGGCGCTTGGCCGGTATGCAGCGGCCGGGCGGGTGCGCGCTGACCATTCGGCTGCTCGGGCGCACCGAGATCAGACGGCTGGCCAGAGAACTCGAGTTTCGGCCCCGGAAGTCCCTAGGCCAGAACTTCGTTCACGACGCCAACACGGTGCGGCGGGTGGTCGCGGCCTCCGGAGTCGGCCGGTCCGACCATGTCCTGGAGATCGGCCCGGGCCTCGGGTCGCTCACGCTGGCCCTGCTCGACCGCGGCGCCACCGTCACGGCCGTGGAGATCGACCCCGTGCTGGCCGCCCGGCTGCCCCAGACGGTGACCGAGCACTCGCACAGCGAGATTCACCGGCTCACTGTGGTCAACCGCGACGTCCTGACCCTCGACCGGGCCCAGCTGCCCGCCGAGCCCACCGCGGTGGTGGCCAATCTGCCCTACAACGTCGCGGTTCCCGCGTTGCTGCATCTGCTCGCCGAATTCCCGTCCATTCAGGTCCTGACGGTGATGGTGCAGGCCGAGGTGGCCGAACGGCTGGCCGCCGAACCGGGCGGCAAGGACTACGGCGTGCCCAGCGTCAAGGTTCGTTTCTTCGGTCGGGTACGCCGCTGCGGCACGGTGTCGCCGACCGTGTTCTGGCCGATTCCCCGCGTCTACTCCGGACTGATCCGCATCGATCGGTACCCCGACCCGCCGTGGCCGACCGACGCGGCGTTGCGGCAGCGGGTCTTCGAGCTGGTGGACATCGCCTTCGCCCAGCGGCGCAAGACGTCCCGCAATGCGTTCGCCGTGTGGGCGGGCTCGGGCAACGAGTCGGCGAACCGCCTGCTGGCCGCGAGCATCGATCCCGCGCGCCGCGGGGAGACGTTGTCCGTCGAGGATTTCGTGCGACTGTTGCAGCGCTCCGGCGGCTCCGGCGGCACCCCGGGCGGCGGTCCGCGGGCCGCGGTGCCGCAGGTTCCCGGGCCGGCCCCCGCCGGCTGAACCGCGATGTCGCCGGGCGGCGCCGCCGCGTGTGGTTGGGCGGTGGCAGCGATAGTCTGCTGCGGTGGGTGACGTGACCGACGATGTCTGACGGCAACACCGCGGCGCAGTGGGTGCCGACCGGTTCGGTCACCGTGCGGGTGCCCGGCAAGGTCAACCCGTACCTGGCCGTCGGCGATCGCCGTGCGGACGGCTATCACGAGCTGACGACGGTGTTCCAGGCGGTCTCGCTGGTCGACGAGGTGACGGTCCGCAACGCCGACGTGCTGTCGCTCGAGCTCGTCGGCGAGGGCGCCGACACGCTGCCCGCCGACGAGCGCAACCTCGCCTGGCGGGCCGCCGAGCTGATGGCCGAACACGTGGGCCGGGCCCCGGACGTCTCGATCCTGATCGACAAGACCATTCCGGTGGCCGGGGGCATGGCCGGCGGCAGCGCGGACGCGGCGGCGGTGCTGGTCGCCATGAACTCGCTGTGGGAGTTGGGCGTGCCCCGCCGCGACCTGCGCATGCTGGCCGCCCAGCTGGGCAGTGACGTGCCGTTCGCGCTGCACGGCGGCACCGCGCTGGGCACGGGCCGCGGCGAGGAGTTGGCCACCGTGCTGTCCCGGAACACCTTCCATTGGGTGCTGGGGTTCGCCGACGGCGGGCTGTCGACTCCGGCGGTGTTCGCCGAGCTCGACCGGCTCAGGGACGTCGGGGACCCGCCCCGGCTGGCCGAGCCCGGCCCGGTGCTGGCCGCGCTGGCCGCGGGCGATCCCGCCGGGCTGGCGCCGCTGCTGGGCAACGAGATGCAGGCGGCCGCGGTGAGTCTGCAGCCGGCCCTGCGGCGTGCCCTGCGCGCCGGCGTGGAGGCCGGCGCCCTGGCGGGCATCGTGTCCGGCTCCGGCCCGACGTGCGCGTTCCTGTGTGCCTCGGCGGGCTCGGCGGTGGACGTCGGCGCCCAGCTGGCGGGGGCGGGCGTCTGCCGCACCGTGCGCGTCGCCAGCGGCCCGGTGCCCGGCGCGCGCGTGGTGCCGGCGCCCACCGAGGTGTGAAATCAAACCGAAATACCGCAAGAGTTTGGAGGTTACTTAAGAGGAGTTTAAGATGATTCGCGGTGACGAACAGCGGTAAGCAGAACCCCTCCACCCGGTCGCCCGCCCGACGCTTCGGCGGGCGGGCTGCGATCGCACGTGGGATCCTCGACCGGTCACCGATTCGAGACCGATCCGCTTTCCAACTGTGCTCGCGCGCCTGTTACCACGTGGCGTCCGGCGGGCGGAACATGAAATTCCGGGCCGTGGGTCCGGCGCCGGAACCGAGGAGGCTTCTGTGAGCAGGTTTACCGAGAAGATGTACCGGAACGCCCGCACCGCCACGACGGGCATGGTCACCGGCGAGCCCTACGAACCCGTCCGGCACACCTGGGGTGAGGTCCACGAGCGGGCGCGTCGCATCGCGGGCGGCCTGGCCGCGGCCGGCATCGGCCTCGGCGACGCGGTCGGTGTGCTCGCCGGCTTCCCCGTGGAAATCGCCCCCACGGCGCAGGGCCTGTGGATGCGCGGGGCCAGCATGACCATGCTGCACCAGCCCACGCCGCGCACCGACCTGGCCGTGTGGGCCCAGGACACGATGACCGTCATCGGCATGATCGAGGCCAAGGCCGTCATCGTCTCCGAGCCCTTCCTGGTGGCCATCCCGGTGCTCGAGGAGAGAGGTGTCCAGGTCCTCACCGTCGCCGACCTGCTGGCGTCGGACCCCGCCGACCCCGTCGACGTCGGCGAGGACGACCTGGCGCTGATGCAGCTGACGTCCGGTTCGACCGGGTCGCCCAAGGCCGTGCAGATCACCCACCGCAACATCTACTCCAACGCCGAGGCGATGTTCATCGGCGCCCAGTACGACGTCGACAAGGACGTCATGGTCAGCTGGCTGCCCTGCTTCCACGACATGGGCATGGTCGGCTTCCTGACGATCCCGATGTACTTCGGCGCGGAACTGGTCAAGGTCACGCCGATGGACTTCCTGCGCGACACGCTGCTGTGGGCCAAGCTCATCGACAAGTACCAGGGCACCATGACCGCGGCGCCCAACTTCGCCTACGCCCTGCTCGCGAAGCGGTTGCGCCGCAACGCCAGGCCCGGCGACTTCGACCTGTCGACCCTGCGTTTTGCGCTGTCCGGTGCCGAGCCGGTCGAGCCGGCCGACGTCGAGGACCTGCTGGACGCGGGCCGGCCGTTCGGCCTGAGGTCCTCGGCGATCCTGCCGGCTTACGGCATGGCCGAGACGACTCTGGCCGTGTCGTTCTCGGAGTGCAACGCCGGCCTGGTCGTCGACGAGGTCGACGCCGACCTGCTGGCCGCGCTGCGCCGGGCCGTGCCCGCCAGCAAGGGCAACACCCGCCGGCTGGCCACGCTCGGCCCCCTGCTGAAGGACCTCGAGGCCCGCATCGTCGACGACGACGGCAACGTGCTGCCCCCGCGCGGCGTCGGTGTCATCGAGCTGCGTGGTGCGTCGCTGACGCCCGGCTACCTGACCATGGGCGGGTTCATCCCGGCCCAGGACGAACAAGGCTGGTACGACACCGGCGACCTCGGCTATCTCACCGACGAGGGCCACGTCGTGGTGTGCGGCCGCGTCAAGGACGTCATCATCATGGCGGGCCGCAACATTTACCCCACCGACATCGAGCGCGCTGCCTGCCGCGTCGACGGGGTGCGGCCCGGCTGCGCCGTCGCGGTGCGCCTGGACGCCGGCCACTCCCGCGAGACGTTCGCCGTCGCCGTCGAGTCCAACGCGTGGCAGGACCCGGCCGAGGTGCGCCGCATCGAGCACCAGGTCGCCCACGAGGTGGTGGCCGAGGTCGACGTCCGGCCGCGCAACGTCGTGGTGCTGGGGCCGGGCACCATCCCGAAGACCCCGTCGGGCAAGCTGCGCCGGTCCACGTCGGTCACGCTGGTCACCTAGTCCGGCCGAGCAGACACAAAATCACCGCGCGATCGGCGTGTCGCGGTGCTTTTGCGTCTGCTCGCCCGGGGAATTACCAGGCGTGGACCTGGTTTTGGGCCGCCTCCAGTCCCAGCTCGACGAGCAGCTCGGTCGCGTCGGCGGCCTGCTCGCAGATCGTGGGGACCTCGGCGCGTTCGGCGCTGGTGAAGCTTTCCAGCACGAACGCCGCGGGATCTTTGCGCCCGGGTGGCCGGCCGATCCCGACGCGCACGCGCTGAAACTCCTTGCTCCCCAGCGCGGCCGCCACCGAGCGCAGCCCGTTGTGGCCGCCCTCGCCGCCGCCGATCTTGAGCCGGATGCGGCCGAAGTCCAGGTCGAGGTCGTCGTGGATGACGACGACGTCGGCCGGGGCCACCGAGTAGAACTTCGCCAACGGCCCGACCTGGCGGCCGGACTCGTTCATGTAACAGCGCGGCTTGGCCAGCAACACCGAATGCCCGCCCAGCCGGCCGCTGACCACTTCCGCGCCGGAACGCTTGTGCGCCTTGAACTTCGAGCCCAGTCGCGCGGCCAGCAGGTCGGCAACCAGGAACCCGACGTTGTGCCGGGTGCGCGCGTAGTTGTCTCCGGGGTTGCCCAGGCCGACCACGAGTAGCGGTTCGGCCACGTCCCGGGCCGCCTACTCGCCGGCCTCTTCGGGGACCTCGGCCGCGGCCACCTCGGGCTCGGGGACCTCGCCGCCGCCTTCGCCCTCCAGCTCCTCGGCGGTCGGCGCGTTCACCACGTTGGCCACCAGCAACTCGGGGTCGGAGATCAGGTTGACGCCGGCCGGCAGCGGGATCTGCCCGGCGGTGATCTGGGTACCGGGCTCGGCGTCCTCGACGGACACGGTCAGCTGCTCGGGGATCGACGACACGTCGGCCTCGACCTCGACGCTGTTGGCTTCGTGCCGGACCAGCGTGCCGGGCGCGGCATTGCCCTCGACCTCGACGTTGACCTCGACGACGACTTTCTCGCCGCGACGCACGACCACCAGGTCCGCGTGCTGAATGGTGCGGCGGATGGGGTGGACGTCGAGCGCCTTGGTCAGCGCCAGCTGCTCTTTGCCCTCGATGTCGAGGGTGAGGACGGCGTTGGTGCCCGCGTGGCGCAGCACGGCCGCGTAGTCGTGCCCGGGCAGCTCCAAGTGCTGCGGGTCGGTGCCGTGACCGTAGAGAACGGCCGGGATCCTGCCTTGCCGGCGGGCTCGGCGGGACGCGCCCTTACCTGTCTCGGTCCGCTGCGTGACCGCCAGTTTGTTGGCCGGTGCCTTCGCCATGATGATCGCTCCTGTGTGCTCGTTACCCGGTTGGGGGGCACGGCCAGGGTCGCGACTGATGAGTCGGTCTCCGTCGATAACGGGGCTGGTCGGCCAGCCACCCTCGCCGTGACGCCCGGCCAGGGTAGCGCATCTGCGACTCAGAGCGGAAATTTGACGCCGGTGAGCTGCTCGGACAGGTCCCACAGCGCGGCGGCTGTGGCCGCGTCGCGCGCCCTGCGGCTGCGCCCGACCGGTTGCGTGCGGCCGAGGTAGCCGAACCGGGGGCCGACGAACGTGTCGCCCGGCAGATCCTGAGACGCCGCGTATAGGGTCTGCCGGGCGCCGAAGTCGGCGTCGGTGGCCACCACCCGCGTGGCGGCCGACATGAGCGCGTCGCCCAGCTTACGTCCGGTGGCCCCCTGCAGGTTGGTGTGCGAGTAGCCGGGGTGGGCCGCCAGGGCGCGCAGCGGCGACCCCGCCGAGCCGAGGCGTCGCTGCAATTCGCTGGTGAACAGCAGGTTGGCCAGCTTCGACTGGCTGTAGGCCAGCCATGCCGAATACCGCCGGTTCTCCCAGCTGAGGTCGTCGAGGTCGATGCGGCCCGGCCAGTGCGCCATCGAGGAGACGGTGACCACGCGGTCGGTGAGCTTGGGCAGCAGCAGGTTGGTCAGCGCGAAATGGCCGAGGTGGTTGGTGCCGATCTGGCTCTCGAAGCCGTCGACGGTCAGTGCATAGGGTGCGGCCATGATCCCGGCGTTGTTGATCAGGACGTCGACTTTGTCGACCCCGTCGGCGAACCGGCGAACCGACGACAGATCCTGCAGGTCGAGCGGGCGCACCTCGAGCCGGCCGACTATCGGGCGTGCGGCGGCCTCGCCCTTGGCGGTGTTGCGCACGGCCATGACGACCTCGGCGCCGGTGCGGGCCAGCTCGCGGGCCGTGACCGCACCCAGCCCGCTGTTGGCGCCGGTGACGATCACGGTGCGGCCGGTGAACGACGGCAGGTCTGCGGCGGTCCAGTTGGTCATGCCCTCAGTGTCTACTAGTGCGCGGGTCGAACTCCAGGGGCACGCGAGTCGGCCGAGGCAGCACTGGAAGCCGGGGCCGCGCTGGCGGCGGGCGACGCCGCCGCGGCCAAGCAGGCCTGCGACTCGGCGTGGCGGCACACGTATCCGTTGAAGGAGTTGCTCACCAGATGCGTGGTGCCGAATGGCCGACGCGGCCCTGGGCTGTGGCGATCCGGTGGCCGCTCGACGCTGGGCGGACGACACCGTCGCTGTCGCACCCGGTTGTCACCAGATGCTGGCGCTGACCGCGCGCCCGCGTCGCCCTCGCCCAGGGCGAGCCGCAGCAGGCCGACACCGACCTGCACGATGCCGTCGCGCTCGCCGAGCCAACCGGCGGATGTTCATCTCGCCGCGCACCGTGCAGACCCATCTCACCCATGTCTACGCCAAACTCGGAGTGACCTGGCGTGTCCAGCTGGTCCAGGAAGCCGGCCGCCACAGCTGAGGCCGCGAGAGTGCAACCACCGGCGGCGATACTCGAGGAACGCGCAGCCAGTTGCAGTTTCGCGGTGAAGATCACTTCGCCGCGACGACGAACCCGTGGATGATCGCCTCGACGCCGGACGACTCCGCGACCGCCCGGTCGGCCAGGCTGGTGATCGTCAGCTGCACCAGGTAGCGCTGATCGGCGGGCGGGGAGCCGGTGGCGATGACGATGCGGTTCAAGCTGTGCAACCGCATGCCGTCGAGGTCGTAGCTGCCCTGGATCATCGACGACGGAAAGCCGTTGTAGGGCGCCCCCGAGGCGTCGAGCTGCTTGAAGTTCTCAAAAAGCTGCGCGTCGTCGTTGCCGTGCTTGATCACCTGCGCCGCGTCGAAATCGCCGCGCAGCCGAAACACCACCAGCCGCGCGGTCGGGAACTTACCGCCCTTGGACAGCATCACCGTCTCCGGCGTGATGTTCGGGCTGGTGAACGACGACCAGCCCGGCGGCGTGGGGATCGTCACCGTCAGGTCCGGCAGGGATCCGGGTGCCACCTGCTCTCCGGTGACGCCGATGCTCTGCAGATACCGCGACAGTGGGACGGGTTTTGCGGTCGTCGTGGTCACACTGGTGGTCGGGGTCGTCGACAGGATCGAGCGGAAATCGGGGGGCTTCGGTGCGCAGGCCGCCGCGGCCGGCGCCAAGGCGACCACCGCCAGAAGCCGGATCGCCCGTGCTCTCACAGAATCTCGCGGACCGCGTCGGCCGGCCGGGCCAGCCGCGTGCCCTTCGGAGTGACGACGAACGGTCGCTCGATCAGGATGGGGTGTTCGGCCATGGCGTCGAGCAGCTGGTCGTCGGTCGCGTCGGCGAGGCCGAGTTCGGCATACAGCGATTCGCGCCTGCGTACCGCGGTGCGCACGTCGATGCCCGCGTCGCGGATCATCGTCGCCAACTCGTCGCGCGACGGCGGGTTCTTCAGGTACTCGACTATCGTCGGCTCGACACCGTGGTCCGCCAGCAAATCCACCGTCTTGCGGGACGTGCCGCACCGCGGGTTGTGGTAGACGACGGTCTTGTTCGCCCCGACACCCATCTAGGCGTCCCCGTCGAAAAGCCCCGTGACCGAGCCATTCTCGAAGACGGCGCGGATGGTGCTGGCCAGCAGCGGCGCGATCGACAGCACGGTCAGCTGCGGGAAACGCTTGCTCTCATCGATCGGGAGCGTGTTCGTGACGATCACCTCCCGGGCGCCGCACCCGGCCAGCCGTGCGGCGGCCGGGTCCGAGAGCACGCCGTGGGTCGCCGCGATGATCACGTCGGTGGCGCCGTCGTCGTGCAGCAGCTTCACCGCGCCGGCGACCGTGCCGCCGGTGTCGATCATGTCGTCGATCAGCACGCAGGTGCGCCCGTCCACCTCGCCGACCACGCGGTTGGACACCACCTGGTTGGGCACCCGCGGGTCGCGGGTCTTGTGGATGAACGCGAGCGGAGCCCCGCCCAGCGCGTCGGCCCACTTTTCGGCGATGCGCACCCGGCCCGAGTCGGGGGAGACCACCACCATGTCGCCGCCGGGATAGTTGTCCTTGATGTAGGCGGTCAGCAGGTGCTGGCCGCGCATGTGGTCGACGGGTCCGTCGAAGAAGCCCTGAATCTGGTCGGTGTGCAGGTCGACGGTCACGATCCGGTCGGCGCCAGCGGTCTTGAGCAGGTCGGCGACCAGCCGCGCCGAGATCGGCTCGCGGCCGCGGTGCTTCTTGTCCTGCCGGGCGTACGGGTAGAACGGCATGACCGCGGTGATCCGCTTGGCGCTGCCCCGCTTGAGCGCGTCGATCATGATCAGCTGTTCCATCAGCCAGGTGTTCACCGGCATCGGGCACGACTGCAGGACGAACGCATCGCAGCCGCGCACCGACTCGTTGAATCGCACGAAGATCTCGCCGTTGGCGAACTCCCGCGCGACCTGAGCGGTGACGTGGACGTCGAGTTCTTTGGCTACCTGCTCGGCCAGCTCGGGATGCGCACGGCCGGAAAAGAGCATCAGGTTCTTGCGGTTATCGGTCCAGTCGTGGCTCACGGTGCTGCCCCCGCCGTTCGGGATCGAATTGGAAGAAGCCCCATCGTACGTAGCGACGGGTAGCGACGTGCGGACGGGTTGCCAGGAAACGAACTCACCGTGTCTATTCGGGCTGGGTCTATTCGGGCTGGGTCTATTCGGGCTGGGTCTATTCGGGCTGGGTCTATTCAGGCCGGGCGGCCCGACTGTCCGGCTTGGCCGCCGCCTCCGAGGCCTGCGTGGCGGCCCGCGCGGCCGCGCTGCCCGGCCGCTTGCGGCGTACCCAGCCTTCGATGTTGCGCTGCGGTCCCGCCGAGACCGCCAGCGCCCCGGGCGGGACGTCTTCGCGCACCACCGTGCCGGCGCCGGTGTAGGCCCCGTCGCCGACGGTCACCGGGGCCACGAACATGGTGTCCGAACCGGTGCGCACGTGCGAGCCGATCGTGGTGCGCCGTTTGGACTCGCCGTCGTAGTTGACGAACACGCTGGACGCGCCGATGTTGCTGTGCTCGCCGATGTCGGCGTCGCCGACGTAGGTCAGGTGCGGGACCTTGGTGCCGGCGCCGATGGTGGCGTTCTTGGTTTCGACGAACGCGCCGAGCTTGCCGTCCGCGCCCAGCACGGTGCCGGGCCGCAGGTAGGTGAAGGGCCCGACCGATGCGCCGTCACCGATCGAGGACTTCGTGCCGTGGGTGCGCACCACCGACGCGCCGTCACCGACGCTCACGTCGGTCAGCGTGGTGTCCGGGCCGACCACGCAGCGACCGCCCACCCGGGTGCCGCCGAGCAACTGGGTTCCGGGCTGGATGACGGTGTCGCGGCCGATCGTCACGTCGACGTCGATCCACGTGGTGGCGGGATCGACGATGGTCACGCCGGCCAGCTGGTGGCTGGCGACGATCCGGCGGTTGAGCTCGGCGCCCAGTTCGGCGAGCTGGACGCGGTTGTTCACCCCGGCCACCAGCGCGCTGTCGTCGACGTGCCGGGCATGCACGGCCCGACCGTCGCGGCGCAGGATGGCGATGGCGTCGGTGAGGTAGAGCTCCTGCTGGGCGTTGTCGGAGCTCAGCCGGCTCAGCGCCCAGCGCAACGCCCCGATGTCGAAGGCGTAGACGCCCGCGTTGACCTCGTGGATCTCCCGCTGCGAGGGGGTCGCGTCGGCGTGTTCCACGATCGCCGTCACCTCGTTGTCCTGGGTGCGCAGGATCCGCCCGTAGCCGCTGGGATCGCCCAGTGTGGTGGTCAGCACCGTGACCGCGGCCCCGTGCTCGCGCCCGGCCGCGCCGTGCGCGGCGACCAGGTCGGCCAGGGTGTCGGCGTCCAGCAGCGGCGTGTCGCCGGGAGTGACGACGACGATGCCGGCGTAGTCGTCGGGCAGCGCGGCCAGGCCGCACAGCGTCGCATGCCCGGTGCCCAGCGGCCGGTCCTGCAGCGCCACGTCGATCGGGCGCCCGACGCTGTCGGCCAGCGCGGCCACCTGGGGTTCGATGCGCTGGTGGTCGGGGCCCAGCACCACGACCAGATGCCGCGGCGCCAGCTTGGCGATCGCGTGCAGCGAATGCGACAGCATGCTGCGCCCGGCGATCGTGTGCAGCACCTTCGGGGTGTCCGACCGCATGCGGCTGCCGGCTCCGGCCGCCAGGACCAGGACCGCGGTCTCACCACGCAACGACATCGACCCTCCTACAACCCTCGGCGCACGAGCGGGGTACTCGCCGCCCGCGGGGGAGCGTGTCCGTACCCCGACACGCCGTCAAGCGTGGCATTTCCTGCACGCTCGAAGCAAAGAGCGGGGCCTATTCGGGGCTCCGTCGCCAGGACTCGAACCTGAACTATCTGAACCAAAATCAGAGGTGCTGCCGATTACACCACGACGGACCGCATACCGCGGCCACCACTCGGAGCCGCGCCACCCAAACTCTAGACAATGCGGGGTCCGGTTGTGGACTCGATTCCAACGCGTCCGTCGCGCGGCCGGCAAACCGATACGCTGATCGCTGTGGCTGTGCTGGGCGCCGAGCCGGACAAACCGGACAAGGAGGTCCGGTCGCCGCGCGCGCGGATGACCGGCAGCGATCGCCGCCACCAGCTCATCGGCATCGCGCGCTCGCTGTTCGCCGAACGCGGCTACGACGGCACCTCGATCGAGGAGATCGCCCAGCGGGCCAACGTGTCCAAACCGGTGGTGTACGAGCATTTCGGCGGCAAGGAGGGCCTGTACGCCGTCGTCGTCGACCGCGAGATGTCGGCGCTGCTGGACGGCATCACCTCGTCGCTGACCAACAACCGGTCCCGGGTGCGGGTCGAGCGTGTGGCGCTGGCGTTGCTCACCTACGTCGAAGAGCGCACCGACGGCTTCCGGATCATGATCCGCGACTCACCCGCCTCGATCAGTTCGGGCACCTACTCCAGCCTGCTCAACGACGCCGTCAGCCAGGTCAGCTCCATCCTGGCCGGCGACTTCGCGCGGCGTGGCCTGGACCCCGAGCTGGCCCCGCTGTACGCCCAGGCGCTGGTGGGTTCGGTGTCGATGACGGCCCAGTGGTGGCTCGACACCCGCGAGCCCAAGAAGGAAGTGGTCGCCGCGCACCTGGTGAACCTGATGTGGAACGGCCTGACCCACCTGGAAGCCGATCCCAGGCTGCAGGACGAGTAGCCAGAAGCAGACGGACCAGAAGCAAAGGGAGTAATGCAATTGAGCGCGGTCGGCGGCCCCAGAAAGACAGTCTGTTTGAACATGATTGTCAAAAATGAAGAACAGGTTATTGGAGACTGCTTATCTTCGGTGAAACCTCTCATTGATTACTGGGTGATCGTGGACACGGGATCTTCGGACGACACGAAACAAATCATCCGGGAAACCATGGCCGAAATCCCGGGCGAACTTTATGAAAGACCGTGGGTGAACTTCGCGCACAACCGCAATGAAGCTCTTGAGTTCGCCAACGGCAAGGGCGACTATCTGCTGCTGATCGATGCCGATGAGGTGTTGCGATACTCCGAGGGTTTTGCGTTTCCTGATTTGGAAAAAGATCGCTATTTCATCCATGTGCGACAGATGGGTTCAGCGCAGATAAAATACAACGGCCTGATCAACAATAATCTCCGTTGGGAATGGCAGGGAGTCGTCCATGAGTTCATCACCTGTGCGGATGCGAAGACGTCTGAGGTGCTGAGTGGGATTGTCAATGTCCGCAACTCGCATGCGGGCGATTCTTCCGGTCGTTCCGAGGCCTCGGAGCGGGTCAAATACCTGCGTGAAGCAGAAATCCTCGAAAAAGCCCTCGAGGACGACCCCGATAACAGTCGATATAGGTATTACCTGGGGATAGGCTATTCGGCAGCCGGAGAGTTAGAGCTCGCCAAAAAGAATCTCGAAAAAAGAGTCGCCATGGCCAGTGCAGACCCGGAGGAAACCTACCTCGCCCGGTACAGTCTCGGTGTCGTCCAATCGCAATTGAACGAACTGGACGCGGCCCGGCAGACACTTTATCGGGCTCACGCACTTCGTCCAGCGCGTGCCGAGCCGCTTTTGCAACTCGCCAGGCTGTATCGGCGCGAGAACAATTATTTGGCGGGGTATCTGCTGGCCAAGCACGCCCTGTCGCTTCCGTACCCGAAAGAAGACCTTTGCGTCGAATACGTGGTCTACGACCATACCTTGCTCATCGAGTTTGCGAACTGCGCGTTGCTGCTGGGAAAGTTCGACGAGGGATTCGACGCGTGCCACAAACTGCTGGCCAACCCCAATCTCCCGGCCGAATACAGGGCTCAGGTCCAGTCCAACTGTGAGCTCGCCCGCAAAAACCTGGCGTCGAACGGTCCGATCTTCATCGGCGGCATTCAGCGGTCGGGCACCACACTCATGCGGGTCATGCTCGATGCTCACCCGCGGATCTGCTGCGGTCCTGAGTTGATGGTGCTGCCCGTTGTCGCCGAGCACTACAAGTTTCTGGCCGGCAAAAACCGCGAGGTGATGGAAAGCTACGGCAACACGCCGGCCGATGTGCAGCGAAGCTGCCGCGTCTTCGTCGAAGACCTGGTGGCCAACTTTCGTCGCGCCCAAGGCAAACCACGCTGGGCGGAGAAAACCCCGCAAAACGTGCGGTACATGATCACGCTCGGGGAAATCTTTCCCGACGCCAAATTCATCGCCATGCTGCGCGACGGCCGTGATGTGGCCTGCTCGCTGCTGACGATGGATTGGACTGACTCAGCGACCGGACGCAAGCTGGACTATGTGCAAAGCGTGGCCGCCGCGGCCCGGCATTGGCGTGACACCGTGCTGCGGGCCCGCAACCTGGCGATGCATCCCAGTCTGGCCGGGCGCGTCCTAGAAGTCCGCTACGAGGACCTGGTGACCGAGACCGAGGCGACGATGCGCACGGTGTTGGCGTTCCTCGGCGAGGAGTGGGACGAGGCGGTGCTGGCACATCACACCAAAGAGCGCGATGGCGAACCGGTGGAACCGAGCACGGCGCAGGTGAGCCAACCGGTGAGCCGCAGTTCCCTGGGCCGCTGGCAACACGAGATGAGCGAGCAGGACAAGGCCGCGTTCAAACACGAAGCCGGCGCGTTGCTCACCGAACTCGGTTACGCCGGGGTCGACTGGTAACCCCCACCGCAGCGTAGGCAGGGCCGCAATACGGATCGACCGGCTCTTAGAATGGCGTCATCATGACCGCACCGGGGCCTGCTCGCCCAGAAACCCCGATCGCGGGGCTTGTCGAATTGGCGCTCGCCGCGCCGACTTTCCGGCAGCTCATCGACAGCGCGGCCGCCCGTCCGGCCGAACTGCGGATGGCCGGCCCGGCCGGCGCACGGGTGTTCGTCGCCGCCGCGCTGGCGCGGCGGGGTCCGCTGCTGGTGGTCACCGCGACCGGCCGGGAAGCCGACGACCTCGCGGCCGAGCTGCGCGGCGCGCTCGGCGACGCGGTGGCGGCCTTCCCGTCCTGGGAAACCATGCCGCACGAGCGGCTTTCGCCGGGCGTCGACACCGTCGGCGCCCGGTTGACCGTGCTGCGCCGGCTGGCACACCCCGACGACGTCCGGTTGGGCCCGCCGCTGCAGGTGGTGATCACCGCGGTCCGCTCCCTGCTGCAGCCGATGGCCCCGCAGCTCGGGCTGATCGAACCCGTCATCATGACGGTCGGTCAGGACATCGCGTTCGAAGACGTGGTCTCCCGGCTGGTCGAGCTGGCCTACAGCCGGGTCGACATGGTGGGTCGGCGCGGCGAATTCGCGGTGCGCGGCGGGATTCTCGACGTCTTCCCCCCCACCGCCGAGCACCCGGTGCGCGTCGAGTTCTGGGGCGACGAGGTCAGCGAGATGCGGATGTTCTCGGTCGCCGATCAGCGGTCGATCCCGGAGCTGGAGGTCGAGACGGTCGTCGCGGTCCCCTGCCGTGAACTGCTGCTGACCGACGACGTTCGGCGGCGCGCCGCCGACCTGGTGGCGCGACACCCCGCCGCCGAGGCCGCCGTCACCACCGGCGGCGTCGGCGACATGCTGGCCAAGCTCGCCGAGGGCATCCCGGTCGACGGCATGGAGGCCCTGCTCTCGGTGCTCCGGCCCGACGAGCATGTGCTGTTGACCGACCAGCTGGCCCACGGCACGCCGGTGTTGCTGTGCGACCCCGAAAAGGTGCGCAGCCGCGCGGCCGACCTGATCAAGACCGGCCGGGAATTCCTGGAGGCGTCCTGGTCGGCGGCAGCAATGGGCGTGGCGGACGGCTCCGCCGCGCCCATCGACGTCGAGCAGTTCGGCGGATCGGGCTTCGCCGAACTGGACGACGTGCGGGCCGCGGCGGCGCGCCGCGATCATCCCTGGTGGACGTTGAGCCAGCTGTCCGACGAGTCGGCCGTGGAACTGCAGCTGCGGCCGTCGCCCTCGGCCCGTGGGCATCAGCACGACATCGACGAGATCTTCGCGATGCTGCGGGCTCACGTCGCGGCCGGCGGCTACGCGGTGGTCATCGCGCCCGGGACCGGGACGGCCCACCGCGTGGTGGAGCGGCTGGCCGAGTGCGACACTCCCGCGGCGATGCTGGACTGCGGTGCCGCGCCCAAACCGGGCGTGGTCGGGGTGCTCAAGGGGCCGCTGCACGTGGGCGTGGTGATCTCGGGGGTCGTCGACGGCGCCGATCTCGTCGTGATCACCGAGACGGACCTGACCGGAAGCCGGGCCGCCGCCGTCGAGGGCAAGCGGCTGGCGGCCAAGCGCCGCAACACCGTCGACCCGCTGGCGCTGACGGCCGGTGACCTGGTGGTGCACGATCAGCACGGCATCGGGCGGTTCGTGGAGATGACCGAGCGCACCGTCGGCGGGGCCCGGCGCGAGTACCTGGTGCTGGAGTACGCCTCGAGCAAGAGGGGACAGCAGGCCGACCGGCTGTATGTCCCGATGGATTCGCTGGACCAGCTGTCGCGCTACGTCGGTGGGCAGGCGCCGGCCCTGAGCAAGCTCGGCGGCAGCGACTGGGCCAACACCAAGACCAAGGCGCGCCGCGCGGTGCGCGAGATCGCCGGCGAACTGGTGGCCCTGTACGCCAAGCGGCAGGCCAGCCCCGGGCACGCGTTCGCCCCGGACACCCCGTGGCAGGCCGAGATGGAGGACGCGTTCGGGTTCACCGAGACCGTCGACCAGCTCACCGCCATCACCGAGGTCAAGTCCGACATGGAGAAGCCGATCCCGATGGACCGGGTGATCTGCGGCGATGTCGGCTACGGCAAGACCGAGATCGCGGTGCGGGCCGCGTTCAAGGCGGTCCAGGACGGCAAGCAGGTCGCCGTGCTGGTGCCCACGACGCTGCTGGCCGACCAGCACCTGCAGACGTTCACCGACCGGATGACCGGTTTCCCGGTGACCGTCAAAGGACTGTCGCGGTTCACCGATGCCGCCGAGTCCCGTGCCGTCATCGAGGGCCTGGCCGACGGCTCAGTGGACGTCGTGATCGGCACCCATCGGCTGCTGCAGACCGGGGTGCGCTGGAAGGACCTCGGTCTGGTGGTCGTCGACGAGGAGCAGCGGTTCGGCGTCGAGCACAAGGAACACATCAAGTCGCTGCGCACCCACGTCGACGTGCTGACCATGAGCGCGACCCCGATCCCGCGCACCCTGGAGATGAGCCTGGCCGGAATCCGGGAGATGTCGACGATCCTGACGCCGCCCGAGGAGCGCTACCCGGTGCTGACCTACGTCGGCCCGCAGGACGACAAGCAGGTCGCGGCCGCGTTGCGGCGCGAGCTGATGCGCGACGGGCAGGCCTTCTACGTGCACAACCGGGTCAGCTCGATCGACCGGGTCGCCGCGCGGCTGCGCGAGCTGGTGCCCGAGGCGCGGACCGTCGTCGCGCACGGGCAGATGCCCGAGGAGCGGCTGGAGCGCACGGTGGAGGGGTTCTGGAACCGCGAATACGACATCCTGGTCTGCACCACGATCGTGGAGACCGGGCTGGACATCTCCAACGCCAACACGCTGATCGTCGAGCGCGCCGACACCTTCGGGCTCTCGCAGCTGCACCAGCTGCGCGGCCGGGTGGGCCGCAGCCGGGAGCGGGGCTACGCCTACTTCTTCTACCCGCCGGACACGCCGCTGACCGAGACCGCCTATGACCGGCTGGCCACGATCGCGCAGAACAACGAGCTGGGCGCGGGCATGGCGGTGGCGCTGAAGGACCTCGAGATCCGCGGTGCCGGCAACGTGCTGGGCGCCGAGCAGTCCGGCCACGTCGCCGGCGTCGGGTTCGACCTGTACGTGCGGCTGGTGGGCGAGGCCGTCGAAGCATATCGGGCGGCCTACCGCGCCGCGGCCGACGGCCAGACGGTCGCCGCGGCCGAGGAGCCCAAGGACGTGCGGATCGACCTGCCGGTGGACGCGCATCTGCCGCCGGACTACATCGCCAGCGACCGGCTCCGGCTGGAGGCCTACCGGCGGCTGGCCGCGGCCGCGGACGACGCGGCCGTCGGCGCGGTCGTCGACGAACTCGTCGACCGCTACGGGGCGCTGCCCGAACCCGCCCGGCGGCTGGTGGCGGTGGCGCGTGTCCGGTTGCTGTGCCGCGCCGCCGGGATCACCGAGGTGTCGGCACCGTCGGCGGCGACGGTGCGGCTGTCGCCGGTCACGCTGCAAGACTCCGCCCAGGTGCGCCTGGCGCGCATGTATCCGGCGGCCAACTACCGCGCCACGACCGCCACCGTGCAGGTCCCGATCCCCCGGGCCGGCGGGGTCGGCGCGCCGCGCATCCGCGACGTCGAGCTGCTGCAGATGGTGGCCGATCTGGTCACCGCCCTGCAGGGGAAGCCGCAGGTCGAAATTGGTATAACCAGTGCGACGCCCGCACCGGTGCCCAGTGAGGAGCGGCGCTCATGATCGTCGTCTTGTTCGACCCCCGCCGGCCATCCCTGGTGCCCGTGGAAGCCGTCGAGCACCTCGGCGGGGAGGTGCAGTACACCGAGGAGATGCCGGTCGCGGTGCCGTGGTCGCTGCCCTCGGCGCACCCGGTGGACACCGGCGACGAGGCGCCGGTGTTGCTGTCGTCCGACCCCGGCCACCCGGCCGTCACCGCCCGGCTGGCCGCCGGAGCCCGGCTGATTTCGGCCCCGGAGACCCCGCGCGGCGAACGCCTGGTCGACGCCGTGGCGATGATGGACAAGCTGCGCAGCGCCGGGCCCTGGGAGAGCGAGCAAACCCACGACTCGTTGCGCCGCTACCTGCTGGAGGAGACCTACGAGCTGCTGGACGCGGTCCGCAGCGGCGACGCCGACCAGTTGCGCGAAGAACTCGGCGACGTTCTGCTGCAGGTGCTCTTCCACGCCCGCATCGCCGAGGAGGCGCCGCAGCACGCGTTCACCATCGACGACGTCGCGCTCGCGCTGACGCGAAAGCTCGGCAACCGGGTACCGGGAGTGCTTGCGGGCGAACCGATCTCACTCGAAGAGCAGTTGGCCCAGTGGGAGGAGCGCAAGGCTGCCGAGAAGCCGCGCAGTTCGGTGATGGACGACGTCCACACCGGGCAGCCGGCCTTGGCGCTGGCGCAAAAAGTTATTCAGCGTGCGCAGAAAGCCGGGCTGCCCGCCGACCTGATCCCCGCCGAGATCACCTCGGTGGACGTGTCGGCCGACATCGACGCGGAAAGCGCGCTGCGCACAGCGGTTCTGGGTTTCGTGGACACCGTCCGCAGCGTCGAGCGGGCGATCGCCGCCACCCGCCGCGGGGACGCCGTTCCGGAACAGCTCGACGTGACCCCGCTGGGCGCGGTGACCGAGCAGGAGTGGCGGGAGCACTGGCCGCCCGCCGTGTCGGCGGTCGCCGAAGCCGCCGAGGTGTAGCCGCACGGTGGTGGCATGGCGCCGGTTTTTCGCGCCGGCCGCATATGTCGGTCAGCGACCTCGGCCGCGTTCGCCATCTCCTCGCCGATCGCGCGCTATTGTGGCACGTGAGGCGATAATTCGAATGGGTGTCGATGTCTTTACTTTGCTAGCCGATCTCGCCGACAGCTAATCGACAATTCGCCGTAATTGGTGTCGTGGAGAGGCGTCGCAGTCCCGAAGTTGCCGAGTTGACCCCAAACACATGGGACGATGATCACGAGGGAAGTTGATCCAGGGGAGTTGCAGGGGAGCTTGGTGTCGCCGAGGCGTTGGGTGCGTGCGGCCGCCGTGATCGGTGCGACCGCCATGCTTCTCGCCTCGAGCTGCACATGGCAGCTCAGCCTGTTCATCCCCGAGGGTGTGCCGCCACCGGCGGGGGCTCCGGTGCCGCCCGTCGACACCCACGGCGGCGGCCGGCCCGCCGACCAGTTGCGCGACTGGGCCGAGCAGCGCTCGGGGACGCTGGAGATCCCCGTCATCGCGCTGGAGGCCTATGCCTATGCCGCCCGGGTCGCCGAGGTCGAGAACCCGAAATGCCATATCTCGTGGACCACGCTCGCGGGAATCGGGCAGGTCGAGAGCCACCACGGGACCTATCGGGGCGCGAGGCTGTCCGCGAACGGGGATGTGAGCCCGCCCATTCGGGGTGTTCGCCTGGACGGCAGCGGCGGCAACCTGCGCATCGTGGACGCTCAGGAGGACGTCACCGACACCGACGGCGTGGCGCGCGCGATGGGGCCGATGCAGTTCATCCCGGAGACGTGGCGGTTGTACGGGGTCGACGCCCACAACGACGGGGTCGTCAGCCCCGACAACATCGACGACGCGGCCCTGGCCGCGGCGGGTTACCTGTGCTGGCGCGGCAAGGATCTGGCGACGCCGCGCGGGTGGATCACCGCCCTGCGCGCCTACAACAACTCGGGCGTGTACGCGCGGGCGGTCCGGGACTGGGCGACCGCTTACGCGGCGGGCCACCCGCTGTAGCAGGATGTATCGCTGAAACGCGAAGCGATGCAGCACCGGCTACCACGCAAGGAGAACCCAGTGCCAATTATCGAGCAGGTCGGGGCCCGCGAGATTCTCGACTCCCGTGGTAACCCCACTGTCGAGGTCGAGATAGCTCTCAGCGACGGGACGTTCGCCCGCGCGGCGGTGCCGTCGGGCGCGTCGACCGGCGAACACGAGGCGGTCGAGCTGCGCGACGGCGGTGAGCGGTACGGCGGCAAGGGTGTGCGCAAGGCGGTCGAAGCCGTGCTCGACGAGATCGGCCCGGCGGTGATCGGCCTGGGCGCCGACGACCAGCGGTTGGTGGATCAGGCACTGGTCGACCTCGACGGCACCCCCGACAAGTCGCGGCTGGGCGCCAACGCGATCCTGGGTGTCTCGCTGGCCGTCGCCAAGGCGGCCGCGGATTCCGCAGACCTCCCGCTGTTCCGCTACCTCGGCGGCCCCAACGCGCACATCCTGCCCGTGCCGATGATGAACATCCTCAACGGCGGCGCGCACGCCGACACCGGTGTCGACATCCAGGAGTTCATGGTGGCGCCGATCGGGGCGTCCAGCTTCGGCGAGGCGCTGCGCTGGGGCGCCGAGGTGTACCACGCGCTGAAGTCGGTGCTGAAGAAGCAGGGACTGTCCACCGGCCTGGGCGACGAGGGCGGTTTCGCCCCGGACGTGGCCGGCACGACCGCGGCGCTGGACCTGATCAGCCGGGCGGTCGAGTCGGTGGGTCTGAAACTGGGTGCCGACGTGGCCCTGGCGCTGGACGCGGCGGCCAACGAGTTTTACGCCGCCGGCGCCGGCTACAACTTCGAGGGCAGCGCGCGCACCGCCGAGCAGATGACGCAGTTCTACGCCGGCCTGATCGACTCCTACCCGCTGGTGTCGCTGGAAGACCCCCTGTTCGAAGGGGACTGGGATGGTTGGGCGGCCCTGACGGCGGCGATCGGCGACCGGGTGCAGATCGTCGGCGACGACATCTTCGTCACCAACCCCGAGCGGCTCGAGGAGGGCATCGAGAAGGGCGTGGCGAACGCGTTGCTGGTCAAGGTGAACCAGATCGGCACGCTCACCGAGACACTCGACGCCGTCGCGCTCGCGCACCACAGCGGGTACCGCACGATGATCAGCCACCGCAGCGGCGAGACCGAGGACACCACGATCGCCGACCTGGCGGTGGCCGTCGGCAGCGGACAGATCAAGACGGGTGCGCCCGCCCGCAGCGAACGCGTCGCCAAGTACAACCAGCTGCTGCGGATCGAGGAGGCTCTCGGCGACGCCGCCCGCTACGCCGGCGACCTGGCATTTCCGCGGTTCGCGCTGGAGACGAAGTAGTTTGACGGCCAACCCGAGACGCGGCTGACGCTGCGATGCCCGAAGCCAAGCGGCCAGATCCCAAGCGCCGATCCCCGGCGTCGCGCCCGGGCAAGCCCGGCGCCGCGGTTCGGCGTCGCCGCGCCGCCAAGGCTTCCCGGCCGGCGCAGACCGCCACCCACGTGGCCCGCGACTCGGCCCGGACATTGGCCGAGCACGTCGTCGAACCGATCAAGCGGCAGCTCGCCGAGTCCGTCGAGCAGCGGGCCGACCAGCGGCTGGGTTTCACCGCGCGGCGCGCGGCGGTGCTGGCCGCGGTGATCTGCGTGCTGACGCTGACCATCGCCGGGCCGGTCCGCACCTACTTCGCGCAACGCACCGAGATGGACCAGTTGGCCGCGAGCCAGGCCGCGTTGCGCCGTCAGATCGCCGAACTCGAGCAGCAGAAGGGCAAGCTCGCCGACCCGGTGTACATCGCGGCGCAGGCGCGCGAGCGTCTGGGCTTCGTGATGCCCGGGGACACACCGTTCCAGGTGCAACTTCCGCCCGGCGAGGCGGCCGTGCCGCAGCCCGGCTCCGAAGCGGAAAAGCCGCCCAACAACCAGCCGTGGTACACCGCGCTGTGGCACACCATCGCCGACGACCCGCACCTGCCGCCGGCCAAGGTCCCGGCACCGCCGGCCGCGCCGAACCCCGCCGCGCCCGGTGGTTGACCGTGCCGACCTGGAGGCGGTGGCGCGCCAGCTCGGTCGCGCGCCGCGCGGCGTGCTGGAGATCGCCTACCGCTGCCCCAACGGTGAACCCGGTGTGGTGAAGACCGCGCCCAGACTTGCTGACGGAACACCGTTTCCGACGTTGTACTACCTCACGCACCCGGTGCTCAATGCGGCCGCGAGCAGACTGGAGACCTCGGGAGTGATGCGCGAGATGACCGAGCGGTTGCGACGGGATCCCGAATTGGCGGCCGCGTACCGGCGGGCCCACGAGTCGTACCTGGCCGAGCGGGATGCGATCGATTCGCTGGGCACCAGGGTTTCCGCCGGGGGGATGCCCGACCGGGTCAAGTGCCTGCACGTGCTGATCGCGCACTCGCTGGCCAAGGGCCCCGGCTGCAATCCGCTCGGCGACGAGGTGCTGGCAACCCTGGTCGCCGAGCCGGCGATGGCCGATGTCCTGGAGGCGGAGAAATGGTGAGCAGGCTGGCGGGAATTGACTGCGGCACCAACTCGATTCGGCTGCTGATCGCCGATTTCGACGACGGCAGGCTGCGCGACGTGCATCGCGAGACGCGGATCGTGCGGCTGGGGCAGGGGGTCGATGCCACCGGCCGGTTCGCGCCGGACGCGCTCGCGCGGACACGGGCCGCGCTGGCCGATTACGCCGCTCTGCTGGGAGCGCACGGCGCCGAGCGGGTCCGGATGGTGGCGACCTCGGCCACGCGCGACGCTTCCAACCGCGACACGTTCTTTGCGATGACGGCCGACGTGCTGGGCGCCGTCGTCCCCGGCGCGGTGGCGGAGGTGATCACCGGCGCGGCGGAAGCCGAGTTGTCCTTCCGCGGTGCCGTCGGCGAATTAGACGGTGAAGCAGCGCCTTTCGTGGTTGTCGATCTGGGTGGCGGCTCCACCGAGATCGTGCTCGGCAGCGAGGGGGTGGTGGCGAGCTATTCGGCCGACATCGGCTGTGTCCGGTTGACCGAACGCTGTCTGCACTCCGACCCGCCGACACCGCAGGAGGTCGCGGCGGCGCGCGCGGTGGTGCGCGAACGGCTCGACGCCGCGCTGGGCGTGGTGCCCGTCGAAGCGGCGCGGACCTGGGTGGGGGTCGCCGGCACGATGACCACCCTGTCCGCGCTGGCGCACAACATGACGTCGTATGACGCTGGGGCAATTCACCTTTCGCGGGTACCGGGCAGCGAACTGCTGGGGGTTTGTGAGCGGCTGATCGGCATGACCCGCGCGCGGCGCGCCGCGCTGGGCCCCATGCAGGAGGGCCGTGCCGACGTGATCGGTGGGGGCGCGGTGGTGGTGGAGGAGTTGGTCCGCGAACTGCGCGCCCGGGCCGGCATCGATGAGCTGATCGTCAGCGAGCACGACATCCTGGACGGCATCGTGCTGTCGATCGCGGGCTGACGTCACGCCTCGAAGCGGTAGCCCATGCCCGACTCGGTCAACAAATGCTTCGGGTGCGCCGGGTCGTCTTCGAGCTTGCGGCGCAGCTGGGCCAAGTACACACGCAGGTAATGAGTTTCGGTGGCATAGGCCGGACCCCAGACCTCTTTGAGGAGTTCCTCGCGGCCGACCAGTTTGCCCCGGTTGCGGACCAGCATCTCCAGCATCCCCCATTCGGTCGGGGTGAGATGCACCTCGGCGCCCTTCCTGGTGACCTTCTTGGCGGTGAGATCGACGGTGAACGCGTCGGTCTCGATGACCGGCTCCTCGGTATCGGACGCGGCGGTAGCGCGGCGGACCGCGGCCCGCAGCCGGGCCAGGAATTCGTCCATCCCGAAGGGTTTGGTGACGTAGTCGTCGGCGCCGGCATCCAGCGCCGCGACCTTGTCCGAGGAATCGGTGCGGGCCGACAACACGATCACCGGCGCCGTGAGCCAGCCACGCAGACCGGCCAGCACCTCGATGCCCGAGAGGTCGGGCAGGCCGAGGTCGAGGACCACCACGTCGGGTTTGTGCTCGGCCGCGGCACGCAGTGCGCCCGCGCCGGTCGACGCGGTGATGACCTCGTAGCCCCGCACCGACAGGTTGATCCGCAGCGCACGCAGGATCTGCGGCTCGTCGTCGATCACGAGAACCCGCGTCATGAAAGCTCCTGCGGCGCGGCCAGATCCACCACAACCGTCAGTCCGCCCCCCGGCGTGTCGCCGGCCTGGATGGTGCCGCCCATCGCTTCGACAAAACCGCGCGCCACCGACATGCCCAGCCCCACGCCGCTGGTGTTGTCGTGATCGCCCATCCGCTGGAAGGCGGCGAAGAGTTCGTCTTCGGTTCCGTGCGCGATTCCGGGGCCCTCGTCGACGACGTTGATCAGGACGCGATCACCCACCCGCCCCGCGTTGACCCGGACTACGCAGTTGGGCGCGTACCGCAGCGCGTTGTCGATCAGGTTGGCCAGCACGCGTTCGAGCAGTCCGGCGTCGGCCAGCACGACGGCGTCACCGACGTCGACCTTGACCCGATCGATGGCGGACCGGTAGAAACCGGTGGCGCCCTTTCCGATACTGACCAGCGCGCGTTGCACGGTCTCTTCGAGGTACACCCGGCGCAGCTCCGGGTGCACCACGCCGGCGGCCAGGCGGGAGGAATCGAGCAGGTTTCCGACCAATGCGGTCAGCTGGTCGACGGACTCCTCGATGGTGGCCAGCAGTTCGGCGGTGTCCTCGGGGGAGAAGGCCACGTCCTCGGCGCGCAGGCTGGACACGGCGACCTTGGCGGCGGCCAGCGGTGTGCGCAGGTCGTGGCTGACCGCCGAGAGCAGGGACCGGCGCAGCTCGTCGGTCCGCACGATCGCCTCGGCCCGGCTGGCCTCTTCGGCCAGCTCGCCCTGCCGGATGAGCCCCGCCGCCTGCCTGGCCACCGCGCTCAGCACCCGGCGATCGCGTGCGGAGAGCTTCCTGCCGGCCAATAGCATCCAATACTCCTGGAAATCTCGGTCGCTGACCTCGATCGCGGTGTCGGCGGAATCGACGGTCAGACAGGGGTCTTTGCCGACGCAGGCGACGACGTCGCTCTTCTTGCCGGCGGCGTGGTCGTGCTCTTTTGTCTCTCGCAGCATGGTGACCGCACGCTGCGAGTAGGTTTCCCGCACGCGTTCCAGGAGCGTCTCGAGATCGGCGCCGCGCAGCACCGAGCCCGCGAACAGGGTCAGCAGTTCGGCTTCCTGCGAGGCGCGCCGGGCCTCCCGGGTGCGTTTGGCGGCGCCGTCGACCAGCACCGCGACCGCCACCGCAACGAGCAGGAGCACCACCTCGGTGACTGCGGCGTCGGGCGCGGCGATGGTGAACGTGTGGCGTGGCGCGGTCAGGAAATAGTTCAGCAGCAGGCTGGACAACACGGCCGAGAACACCGCGGGGGCAACGCCCCCCAATAAGGCGACCACCACCACGCCGACGAAGAACAGCGCGCTGGCACCGCTGGTCTGCAGGTATTGATCCAGCATGGACACCGTGACCGCGCAGATGACCGACGGCACCAGAAAGGCGGCCAGCCACGAGGTGACCCGCCGCTCGCGGGGCGTCAGCGACGCCGCGCGGAAGCCGCGTTTGGACTCTTCGTGGGTGACGAGATGCACGTCGATCTTGCCGGACAGCTCGACGATCCGCGGGCCGATGCCCTCCTCGAAAAGACGCGCCCAGCGGGAGCGCCGCGACGTGCCGATCACCAGCTGAGTGGCGTTGCGCTCCCGGGCGAAGTCGAGCAGGGCCGCGGGCACGTCGTCGCCGACCACGGTATGCAGCGACGCGTCCAGGCTGTTGGCCAGCTCGCGGATCTTGGCCATCCGGGACTCGGAGAGCCCGGCCAGCCCGTCGCCGCGGACGACGTGCACCACCATGAGCTCGGCGCTGGATTTCGACGCGATCCGGGACGCCCGCCGCACCAGCGTCTCCGATTCCGGGCCGCCGGTGACGGCCACCACGACGCGCTCTCGCGCCTCCCAGGTGGCGGTGATCTTGTTCTCTGCCCGGTACGTCGCCAGCGCGGTATCCACCTGGTCGGCCAGCCACAGCAGCGCCAATTCCCTTAGCGCGGTGAGGTTTCCCCGTCGGAAGTAGTTGGACAGTGCCGCATCGACCTTTTCGGGGGTGTAGACGTTTCCGTGGGAGAGTCTGCGGCGCAACGCTTCCGGGGTGATGTCGATGAGCTCGACCTGCGAGGCCTGGCGTACCATCGAGTCCGGTACCGTCTCCCGCTGTTCGATGCCCGTGATCTGGGCGACGACGTCGTTGAGGCTTTCCAGATGCTGGACGTTCACGGTAGAGATCACCGTGATCCCGGCGTCGAGCAACTCCTCGACGTCCTGCCAGCGTTTGGCGTTCTTGCTGCCCGGCGTGTTGGTGTGGGCGAGTTCGTCGACCAGGACGACCTGCGGATGGCGGGCCAGCACGGCCGGCACGTCGAGCTCGGGGAAACTGGCGCCGCGATAGTCGACGTAGCGCGGCGGGATGACTTCGATGCCGTCGAGCAGTTCGGCGGTTTTCGCGCGCCCATGGGTCTCCACCACTCCCGCCACCAGGTCGGTTCCGCGCTCCAGCCGGCGATGGGCCTCGCCGAGCATCGCGTAGGTCTTGCCCACACCCGGGGCCGCGCCGAGGTAGATGCGCAGCTCCCCGCGCTTGGGTGGGTGATCGCTCACGTCAACCATGATCCGCCGGCGCTGCGCCGGTGAGCGGATACCAGTGGTCGAGCTGCAGGTTGAGCTGCAGCACGTTGACGGTTGGTTCGCCGAAAAACCCGAGGGTGCGGCCATTCCGGTGCTGCGCCACGAGCTTGCTGATCTGTTCCGGGCTGACGCGGCGCGCCCTGGCCACCCGGGCCACCTGCAGGTCGGCGTAGGCGGGCGAGATGTCCGGATCCAGGCCGCTGCCGCTGGCGGTGACGGCGTCGGCGGGCACGACCGGGTCGGCGGGCGCGGCGCCGCGGATGGGCACGATCTGTCCGATCGAGTAGTCCTCGTGTGAGTGGGGGCCGTCCTTCGCGCACTCGACCCGCACCCTCTCGTAACTGGCCAGAAACGGCGTCGACGTCGATGCACACGGCTCGTTGACGCTGACCACCCGCGTGGGCGCGACGACGTTGCCGCGCGCGTCGCGCGGGCCGATCACCGAAAGCACCGCTCCCACACCGCCACCCGTGCAGAAGGGCCGCGACCCGTCCACCCCCTCCAGGCGCCCCACCGCGATGCTGCGCGTGCACACCTGCGTGAGCAGGCTCGGCTTGCCGGGTGTGTCGACGATGTTCTCCGGGCCGAGGTTGCTCGCGCCCGAGGACAGCGGGTCGTAGCCGTGGCCCGCCGCCGAGGGCCGGCTCTGGAAGTACTGCGGCAGCGGCGTGCCGTCGGAGTCGGTGAACAGCTGACCGATCAGCCTGCTGCCGACCGGCCTGCCGTTGACGGCCAGCATCGACCCCTCGGCCTTGTCGTGCAGTCCGGGGATCTGGGCGAGGAGCCAGACGAACAGCGGGTAGGCCAGGCCGGTGACCACGGTCAGCACCAGCAGCGCGCGCAGGGCCGCCCAGTGGATGCGAAGGAAACTCGAGAACTTCATGTCAGGACATCCCGGGGACGAATTGGACGATCAGGTCGATCAGCTTGATGCCGACGAACGGGGCGATGATGCCGCCGAGCCCGTACACGTAGAGGTTGCGGCTCAACAGTTTCGACGCGCTGCTCGGTGTGTAGCGCACGCCGCGCAGCGACAGGGGGATCAGCGCCACGATGATGAGCGCGTTGAAGATCACCGCGGACAGGATCGCCGACTCCGGGCTGTGCAGGCGCATGATGTTGAGCAGATCGAGCCCGGGGAACAGCGCGACGAACAACGCCGGGATGATCGCGAAGTACTTCGCGACGTCGTTGGCGATCGAGAAGGTGGTCAGCGCGCCGCGGGTGATCAGCAACTGCTTGCCGATCTCGACGATCTCGATGAGTTTGGTGGGGTCGGAGTCCAGGTCGACCATGTTGCCGGCCTCTTTGGCGGCCGAGGTGCCGGTGTTCATCGCCACGCCCACGTCGGCCTGCGCCAGGGCGGGCGCGTCGTTGGTCCCGTCACCGGTCATCGCGACCAGCCTGCCGCCTTGCTGCTCGCGCTTGATCAGCGCGAGCTTGTCCTCCGGCGTGGCCTCGGCGAGGAAGTCGTCGACGCCGGCCTCGTCGGCGATCGCCTTGGCGGTCAACGGATTGTCGCCGGTGATCATCACCGTGCGGATTCCCATGCGGCGCATCTCGTCGAATCGGTCGCGCATGCCCTGCTTGACGACGTCCTTGAGGTGGATCACGCCGAGCACCGCGCCGGTGCCGCCGCGGCTCTCGCCGACGACCAGCGGTGTGCCACCGCTGGCGGAGATGCCGTCGACGATGTCGCCGAGCTGGGCGGTGACAGTGCCGCCGTGCCCGCGGACCCATTCGGCGACCGAGTTGGCGGCGCCCTTGCGGAGCTGATGATCGTCGAGGTCGACTCCCGACATGCGGGTCGCGGCGGAGAACGCCACCCAGTGGGCGTTCGAGAGTTCGCCGGGCGTGCGCGCGCGCAGACCGAAGCGTTCCTTGGCGAACACGACGACCGAACGCCCCTCCGGGGTTTCGTCGGCGAGGCTGGACAACTGCGCGGCGTCGGCGAGCTGGTCGGGGGAGACGTCGTCGACCGGGAGGAAGGCGGCCGCCTGCCGGTTGCCGAGGGTGATGGTGCCGGTCTTGTCGAGCAGCAGCGTGTTCACGTCACCGGCGGCCTCGACGGCGCGCCCGGACATCGCGAGCACGTTGCGCTGGACCAGCCGGTCCATGCCGGCGATGCCGATGGCCGACAGCAGCGCGCCGATCGTCGTCGGGATCAGGCACACCAGCAACGACACCATCACGATGCCGGTCACGCCGCCCGAGCCCAGCGCCTGCGTGTTCGGGACGCCGGGGTTGTTCGCCTTGGAGTAGATCGCCACCGGTTGCAGGGTCGCGACGGCGAAGACGAAGATGATCGTCAGGGCGGCCAGCAGGATGTTCAGCGCGACCTCGTTGGGCGTCTTCTGCCGGTTGGCGCCCTCGACGAGCGCGATCATCCGGTCGATGAAGCTCTGCCCGGGCTTCTGGGTGATCGTGACGACGATCCGGTCGCTGAGCACGGTGGTGCCGCCGGTGACCGCCGACCGGTCACCGCCGGATTCCCGGATCACCGGCGCCGATTCACCGGTGATCGCCGACTCGTCCACCGACGCAATGCCTTCCACCACGTCGCCGTCACCCGGGATCACCTGCCCGGCCTCGACGACGACGATGTCGCCCTGTTGCAGCTCCGGTGCCGGAACTTCTTCCTCAACGCCCGCCGTGCCCGGCTCCCAGTTCCGCAGCCGCCGGGCCATGGTCTGGGTCTTGGCCTTGCGCAGCGTCTCGGCCTGCGCCTTGCCGCGACCTTCGGCCACCGCCTCGGCGAGGTTGGCGAACAGCACGGTCAGCCATAACCAGATCATGATCAGCCAGGCGAACCACGTGGGGTTGACGACCGCCAGCACGGTGCTCCAGATGGCGCCGATTTCCACGACGAACATCACGGGGTTGTGCCACAGCGTGCGCGGGTCGAGTTTGCCCATCGCCTGTGGCACGGACCGCCGCAGCATCTTCGTGTCGAGCCGGCCGCCCCGTACCTGTTTGCGGCCCGAACGCGTGGCTGTCATCAGTGGATTCCTTCAGCGAGGGGCCCGAGTGCCAGCATGGGCAGAAAGGTGAGGGCGACCAGGATCAGCGTGACGCCGGCGACCATCCCGACGAACTGCGGCCGATAAGTGGGCAGCGTGCCGACCGATTCCGGCGTGGTGCCCTGTTTGGCCAGCGAGCCGGCCAGGGCGAGCACCAGCACGATCGGTGCGAACCTGCCGAACACCATGGCCAGGCCCAGTGCGGTGTTGTACCAGTCGGTGTCGGCGCTGAGCCCGGCGAAGGCCGACCCGTTGTTGTTGGCGGCGGAGGTGAACGCGTACAGGACTTCCGACAGGCCGTGCGGGCCGCCGTTGAGCATCGCGGCGCGTTCGCCCGGCAGCGCCATCGCGGTCGCGGTGCCGATCAGCGCGATAAGCGGCGTCACCAGGAAATACGTTGCGGCGAGCTTGATTTCGCGGGGAGTGATCTTCTTTCCGAGGTACTCCGGGGTGCGCCCCACCATCAGCCCGGCGATGAAGACGGTGATCACCGCAAGGATCAGCATGCCGTACAGTCCGGATCCCACGCCGCCGGGGGCGACCTCGCCGAGCTGCATGTTGAACATCGTCATCATGCCCCCGAGGCTGGTGTAGGAGTCGTGGAACGAGTCGACCGCGCCGCACGAGGTCAGCGTGGTCGTCACGGCGAACACGGCGGAGTCGGCGACGCCGAAGCGTTGTTCGACCCCCTCCATCGCCGCGCCGGCCGAACTCGGCACGGTGCCGTGGTGCTGCAGTTGCAGCCACATCGTCACGCTGAAGCTGATCAGCGCCAGCGTCGCCATGACGCCGGCGATCGCGAAGCCCTGCCTGGTGGCGCCGACCAACCGACCGAACGTGCGGGGCAGGGAGAACCCGATCACCGCGATCAGGAAGATTTCCACCCAGTTGGTCCAGGCCGTCGGGTTCTCGAACGGGTGCGCGGAGTTGGCGTTGTAGAAGCCGCCGCCGTTGGTGCCGAGCTCCTTGATGGCCTCCTGGCTGGCGACCGGACCGCCGGTGATTGTCTGGTGGGCGCCGCCCAGGGTGGTGACGACCTGGTCGTTGAGGTGGAAGTTCTGGATCGATCCGCCGACGACCAGGACGATCGCGCCGACGGTCGCGATGGGCAACAGGATGCGCAGGGTGCCGCGGACCAGGTCGACCCAGAAGTTGCCCAGCTCACCGGTGCGCTGGCGGGCGAATCCGCGCACCAGCGCGACCGCGACGGCCATTCCCACCGCGGCCGAGACGAAGTTCTGCACGGCCAGCCCGGCCATCTGCACCAGATAGCCCTGCGTCGATTCGCCCGAGTAGGCCTGCCAGTTGGTGTTGGTGACGAAGCTGACCGCGGTGTTCCACGCCAACGACGGCGTCATCGCGGTGGCCGGGTCGTGCAGATGCAACGGCAACGTGTCCTGCACGAGTTGGAACACGAACAGGAAGAGGATGCCGACCGACGAAAACGCCAGGACGCTTCGGGCGTAGGCGCCCCACGACTGTTCGGCGCGCGGATCGACCCCGATCAGGCGGTACACCACCCGCTCGACAGCGGAGTCCCGCTCCGCGGAGTAGACCCGAAACATGTAGTCGCCGAGGGGCACATGCACCAACACCAGCGCCGCGACGAGAACGGCCAGGAAGACGATCCCGGCGGTGGTGGCGCCCACTAGAACCGCTCCGGGAACAGCAGGGCCCCAAAGAGGAAGAGCACCAGCAGGATCGACAGCACCAGGCCGACGACGTTTTCGTAGCTCACAGCCGTTCGACCAACTTCTGCGTCAGGCCGAGCACGGCGAACACCACCACCGTCAACGCGATGAATCCCAGCACGCCCATCCTGTCTCCGTTCCGCGTCGGTTCGTGCCGCACGTCAAGGCACATGCCAGCTTGAAGGTAGACGGCGCCGCTCCGGAAGGGCCATTGGTCGAAAGTTTTCTAACGGCTTCCTAACGCCGTCGGGATCGCCTCCCGCGGCTCACAGTGCGAGCAGGCGGTTCTTTTCCTCGGCGTACTCCTCGTCGGTCAGCTTCCCCTCGTTGCGGAGCTTGGCGATCTCGCGGATCCTGGCCGCGACTCCGGTGACCACGGTCCGTGGTGTGTCGGGCGAGGGTTTGGCCGCCGTGTCGGCGGTCGGGCCCGTGCCGGCGTTCGCCCGCACCGCGTCCGGGGCCACCACCCGGGTGCCCCCGGACGGCCTGCTGCCGTCCCGGCCGGCGCCGGTGCCCGCACCGCCGCCCATGCCCGCCCCGGCCATACCGCCCAGGGCCATCTCGCCGAACGTGTTTCCCGATCCGGCTTCCAGCGCCTCCCCGGCGGCGCCGAGGGTCGTTTCCGGCGGTGCCGGCAGGGTCAGGGCGGCGGATCGCACGGCCGGTGCGGCGACGGTCCACGTCGACGGCACGGACATCGCCCCGATTGTGTTCGCCTCGCCCAGTCCCGCCGTCGCGCCGGATGCCGCCGGCGGGCCCGGGTTCGTGATGAGCGCCCTGAACGCGGAGGGGGGTCGTTCACCCGGGAGCGGCCAGGGTGCTACGCCTTGCCAGCCGCTGACGTTGTCGTCGGTGTGCAGACCGGTCACGGTGCCGATGGCGTTGAGGGGAAAGCTCACCGGACCCGTCAGGATGTCCGTCGGCCCGATGGCGAAGACGGTAGCCAGGTTGGCCGGCCCGCCGGGAAAAATCGCGGCGAGGTTGCCGATCAGGTCCAGCACGGTGGTAGCGCTCGGCGGGTCCGCGGCGGCGGCCCGGCCGACCACACCGCCGGGAGCGGTGTTGTGCCGGGGTGGGTCGAACGGTGGCAGCGTCGACGCGGACGCGGACGACCCCGCGTAGCCGTACATCGCCGCGGCGTCCTGGGCCCACATCTCGGCGTATTGGGCCTCGGTGGTCGCGATCGCCGTGCTGTTCTGCCCCAGGAAGTTCGTCGCCACCAGCGCCACGAGCACACTTCGGTTCGCCGCGATCACCGGCGGCGGTACGGTCGCGGCGAATGCCATCTCGTAGGCGGCAACCGCGGCCTGGGCCCGCGTCGCGGTGTCCTCGGCGCGCATCGCGGTGGTGTGCAACCACGTCGCGTAGGGCGCGGCCGCGGCCACCATCGCCGTCGAGGACGGGCCCCACCACGACGCGCTCAGGTCCGAGATCGCCGACTTGTATGACTCGGCCGCCACCTCGAGTTCGATGGCCAGCCCGTTCCAGGCGGCCGCGGCGGCCAGCATCGGGCCAGCTCCCGGCCCGGTGTACATCCGACCGGAGTTGATCTCCGGTGGATAGATCCCGAAATCCATCGCTGCGTGTCTCTCGTCCCAGAAGTTGGTGTCCAGCCGAACCCAGGATGCGTCGCTCACCGCCCCAGCAGGCGGTTCTTCTGTTCCGTGTACTCCTCGTCGGTCAAGATTCCCTCGTCGCGGAGCTTGGCGAACTCGCGTAGCTCGGCGGCGACCCCGGTGACCACGCTGCGCGGCTTGTCGTGCGAGGTTGCGTCCCCGGCGACCGGCGCGGCACCCTCGCTCGTACCCGGGGCGCCGGCGCGCACCCGCCCGCCCGCCGTCGCTGCGCCGCCACTTTTGCCGGCCCCGCCGGCCAGCGTGCCCGCGACGGCGCGCCCGGCCAGTCCGGCCGCGGCCATTTCGCCGAGTGTGCTCCCCGACCCAACTTCGGCGGCCTCCCCGGCGGCCTCGGCCACGGCCGCGCCGACGGCGGTGGCCGGCAGCGCCGGCAGCGTCACCGCGATCGGCTGTACCGCCGGTGTGGCGATGGTCCACGTCGGCGGCACGGTCAGTGCCCCAACCGTATTGGCCTCGCCCAGACCCGCGGCCGGCTGCAGAGCCGCCGACGACGTCGCCGCCGGCTCGATGGGGCCCGTGATTATCGCCTTGAAGTCCGTGGGGGGTTGATCCCCCGACAGCGGCCAGGGCTGCTCGCCGGCCCAGCCGCTGACGATGTCGTCGGTGTGCAGACCGGTTCCGGCTCCGATGACGTCCAAAGGAAAGCCCACCACACTGAGCGCGTTGGCCGGCACGTCCAGGAAGAACGTCGTGAGGTCGGCCGGCACGTCGAGAAAAATCGCGATCAGGTCGCTGATCACGTTCAGCGCGGTCGTACCCGAGATGCCCTGTGCCGGCGTGCCCGCGGCCAGGCCCTGCAACGTGCTGGGCACCACCGAAAACGCTTGCGGCACGCTCGATACGGCGCTCTGCGCGGTACCGGCCGAGGTGCCGGCCGCCTGCCCGGCGGCGGCGGCCTGGTTGGCCGCCCCCCCGGGGTCGGTGGTCTGCGGCGGGTTGGTGAAGGGCATCAGCGTGGTCGCCGACGCCGACGAGCCCGCATAGCCGTACATCGCGGCGAGGTCCTGGGCCCACATCTCGGCGTACTGGGCCTCGATGGCCGCGATCGCGGCCGTGTACTGCCCGAATGTGTTGCGTGCCGTCAGCGTCAGCAGTCGGCTGCGGTTGGCCGCGACCAGCGCGGGGGGCACCGTCGCCGCGTAGGCCTGCTGGTAGGAAGCAGCGGCCGCTCTGGCCTGGCTCGCCGCCTCCTCGGCCTGCGCGGCGCTGCCGTTCAGCCATGCCACATAGGGGGCGGCCGCGGCCGCCATCGACGCCGCCGCCGGACCCGACCACGGTCCGGTGGTCAGCCCGGCGATGACCGACGCGTACGACGCCGCGGTCAGGTGTAGTTCGGCGGCCAGTCCGTCCCAGGCCGCGGCGGCGGCCAGCAAGGATCCCGATCCGGGACCGGTATACATCCGCCCGGAGTTGACCTCCGGTGGCAACGGCGCAAAGTCCAGTGCGGCACACCTCCTTGAGCTGGCCACGACCGCTCAGCGACCCCGCCAGACGTGATCGGCACCGGTCGCCGACGGCGCGTGAACCTCGCCGGCTTGCGAGTCAATCGCCTAGTCTATGGCTCCGGACGCGGCGAACCGTGCTGTTCTCGGAGCTGACACGCTGGGTCGACGTGCGGGGCACCTCGGTCACCGGCGTCGCCGCGGCTGTGCGGACCGCGCCGTTTGAGGTGGCGATCACCCCGACGGACCTGCGGCGGTTGAGCTTTCTGCTGCCGTGTGCGGAAAGGGCCGAGTGCTGCGAAGGCGAACGCCAGCGGGGCCGAACCCTTCGGTCGCCAACGATCGAGCGACAGCGGCGATGGCAAGAGCTCAACCGTTGGGGCGCACGTGTTTCCGCAGCCGCAGCCGCAGCGCAGGGTCAGCCGGACGTGTGCGCCGCCCCCGCGGCCCAATCCCCGTCGGGCGGGTCGATCATCGGGAGGCGCACCCGAAACACCGTTCGGCCGTCGGCGGATTCGGCGGTGACAGAGCCCTGGTGTGCCTTGACGATCGAACTGACGATGGCCAGCCCGAGCCCCAGCCCGAGGCCCGACCCGCTCGACCTGGACGTGTCCGCGCGGGCAAACCGCTCGAACAACCGGGGCAGCAGCTCCGGGTCGATCCCCGGCCCGTCGTCGGCGACGCTCAGTTCGGCGTAGGGCGTGCCGGGGCCGCCTGCGGGGACGTCGTGGCAGCTGATCCCGGTTGTCACGGTGACGCCGGGCGGCGTGTGCACCCGGGCATTGCGGAGCAGGTTGCTGACCAGCTGGTGCAGGCGGGCGGGGTCAGCGCGGACCCACACGGGGCTGTCGGGCAGCTTGGTGACCCAGTGGTGGGTCGGTGCCGCGACCGCCGCGTCGTTCACCGCGTCGGTCGCCAGCCCGGCCAGGTCGACGTCTTCGGGATGCAGGTCCACGCCTTCGCCCAGCCGCGACAACAGCAGCAGCTCCTCGACGAGCACCGCCATGCGCTGCGCTTCCGACTCGATGCGGGCCAGCGCGTATTCGGTGGTCGGTGGCAGTTCCGAACTGTCCTGGCGGGTCAGCTCGGCATAGCCCTGGATCGCCGCGAGCGGCGTACGCAGCTCGTGGCTGGCGTCGGTGATGAATTGGCGCATCCGCAAATCGGATTCGGCACGATACGCCAGCGCGCTGTCGACATTGTCCAGCAACCGGTTCAGCGTGTTTCCGACGATCCCGACTTCGTTGTCGGGGTCGGTGTCCTCCGGTGGCACCCGGACGCTGATGCGCTGGTCGCCGTCCGTCAGCGGCATCGCGGCGACCTCGGCTGCCGTGGCGGCCAGCCGGCGCAGCGGGCGGAGCGTGTAGCCGACCACCCAGACGGTGAGCGCCGCGGTCACCGCGAGGGCGGCGGCGACCAGCGCCGCGGTGGTGACCTGTTTGCGGGCGATGATCTTGTCGGCGCGCTGCAGCGACAGCCCGACGAGAAGCCGGTCGGGTCCGTCGAGGTGGCTGGCCACCCGATACGTACCCAGGCTGCCCAGGTGTTCCGTCCGGGGCCGCCCGTCGGCCTGCGACCGCGTCTCCAGGGCGCGCACCACGTCGGGCGGTGCGGGCCGTGCCTCGGCCTCGGAGAAGACGGCCGACCCGACGACGGTCCCGTCGCGCAGGACGGCGATGAGGTTGCCCGGCGTCTGGTCGGTGAACTCCAGCATGGCCTGCCCCAGCGGTGGGGTGCCGTCATGCTCCCCGGTGTGTTCGCCGTCGCGGTACCTGTTGTAGGAGTTGCTCAAAGCCTCCAGAGATTCGGCGACATCTTCGTCGTTCATCGCGGTGACGTAGCCGCGCAGGCTGACCACCGAGACGACACCGACGGCCACCAGCACCACGCTGACCACGGCCAGCACGCCCAGCAGCAACTGGCGGCGCAGCGACCGGGGGAGCCACCGGGGCGTGTTGCGCTGCCGGGTCATTCCGGCGGCCGCAGCATGTATCCAACGCCGCGGATGGTGTGGATCATCGGCTCCCTGCCGGAGTCGATCTTTTTCCTGAGGTAGGAGATGTACAAGTCGACGATGCTGGTGCGGCCGGCGAAGTCGTAGTTCCAGACCCGGTCGAGGATCTCGGTGCGGCTCAGCACCCGGCGCGGATTGCGCATCAGGAATCTGAGCAACTCGAACTCGGTCGTGGACAGCGACACCGCAGCGCCGTCACGGGTGACCTCGCGGCTGGCGGTGTCGACCCGCAGGTCGCCGACCTTGAGGGACTCCGCGGTCGGTGCGGGTTGCCGGCTGGAACGCCGCAGCAGTCCGCGCAGCCGGGCGACCAGCTCCTCCAGGCTGAACGGCTTGGTCATGTAGTCGTCGGCGCCCGCTGTCAGGCCGGTGACCCGGTCCATCACCGAGTCGCGCGCGGTCAGGAACAGCGTCGGGGTGTAGGCGTCCGACTCGCGGACGCGCTCCAGGATCCGCAGACCGTCGACGTCGGGCAGCATGATGTCGAGCACCAGCACGTCGGGATTGATCGCGTCGAACTTCGCGATGGCGTCGCGCCCGTTGTGGGCGACTTCGACGACCCAGCCCTCGTAGTGCAGCGCCATCTTCACCAGGTTGGTCAGGGCGGGCTCGTCGTCCACCAGCAAAACCCGAATCGGTGATCCGTCTGCGCGGTAGATCCGGGGCAGCTGGCCGAGGACGGCCTGGCGCGGGCGCTGGCCGCCTGCGTGTTGCGACATTGCAGTCATGTTCTCCCATTCTCGCAAGCCACACACGCGGTTGTCACGAAGTTCATAGAGTTCTCAAATATGACGTGTTGCGCGCGTCACGTCCGATGCCGCTCAAATATGAGTTTTGTATGTGCTGCATCAGCCAGCTTGAGATGATCGTTGCACCCAAAAATACTGGTGTTCATGACCGTTGAATCGGACGACGTGAGCCTGGCCGAGGTTAGGCTTCGCAAATCATTTTCACAAGAACGTATTTCGTCGCTATGAGACGCCGGTGCCGCCGTGGGAGTGGTCGAGCTTGGCTACGCGGGAGCGAATTCGGGACCCATGAGTTCGCGGCGTGCGTCAACGCGACGTTACACAGCGTTACGGAATTCCCGTCGAAATGACGGCCTTTCACGGCAAGCCTCGTCTACTTTCCGGCGCGGACACGGCCGGCGCCAGCTGCAACCGCGCGCTGTCCCGGGCCCGGACGAGACGGCCGGTGCCATGCCCGGTGCGCCCGGCGCACCGGACCGCGCGTGCAACGGTGCGCGCGGCCGCGATCAGCAAACGGAATGGGATTGAGGAAAGCTCATGGATTTTGGCGCATTGCCGCCGGAAGTCAACTCCGCTCGCATGTACGCCGGACCGGGACCGGCTTCGATGCTGGCCGCGTCGGCGGGGTGGGAGTCCCTGGCCGCCGAGCTGCAGAGCGCGGCACGCGGCTACCGGTCGGTGATCTCGACCCTGACGGAAGAATGGGTGGGCCCCACGTCGATGGCGATGGCGGCCGCGGCCACGCCCTACGTGTCGTGGATGACGGTGACCGCTGAGCAATGCGATCAGGCGGCCACCCAGGCCACGGCCGCCGCGGCCGCGTACGAAACGGCGTTTGCGATGACGGTCCCGCCGCCGCTGATCGCGGCCAACCGGGCTCAGCTGATGGCGCTGATCGCGACCAACCTGTTTGGACAGAACACGCCCGCGATCATGGCGACCGAGGCCGAGTACAGCGAGATGTGGGCGCAGGACGCCACCGCGATGTACAACTACGCCGCCAGTTCGGCGTCCGCATCGAGCTTCGGGACGTTCACGGCACCGCCGCGGACCACCAACCCCGGCGGGGTGGGCAATCAGACGGGTGCGGTGGCCCAGGCCGCCGCCGGCAATGCCCGGACGGCGTCGACGCACCTGATGTCCTCGGTGCCCCAGGCGTTGCAGAGCCTCGCCAACCCCGGAGCGGCGTCCGGCGTCTCCGGGATGGCGATGGGCGACGGGGTGTCGATGGCATCAGGCGCGTATTCGCCGCTGGGCTCGCTCACATCGCTGGTCAACGGGCCCGGCAAGGGCGCCGCGAAGGCCGTTTCGAGCGCCACGTCGGGGACGTCTGCCGCTTCCGCGCTGAGTGGGCTGGCGGGCGTCTTCGCATCGCCGGAGGGTGTGGTGCTCGGCACCAGCCTCGGCGTGTTCGGCGACGTGGGCGGCTCGATCTCGGATGTCGGTGGCATCGGCTTCGATCTCTACGGCCTGGGCCTCGATTATCAGGGGCTGGCGCTGGACCTGCAGGGCGCGGGTTCGATCATCGGAGCCGACGGGGGTGCGGGACTCCCGGGCTTAGGCACCCTCGGGCTCGGCGGCCTGGGTGAGAGCGCGTCGGCCAGCGTGGGCCAGGCGGCCTCGCTCGGCACCCTGTCGGTGCCGCCCACCTGGGCGGACACGGTGTCGTCGGTCACGCCGTTGCCCACAGCGTTGGGCGCCAACGGCATGCCCGGTGGGTGGGGAGCGGCGCCGGCGTCGGCGACCACCCCGGGTGTGGCCAAGCTGCCGCTGGGTGGGATGGTCGGACGCGAGGCCGACGGCGCGGTGCAACGCGTCGGGTTCCGTCCCTCGCTGATCCCGCGCTCACCGGTGGCCGGCTGACTTAGCAAGACAGGGGCGCGGGCCCCCCCCCGGGGGGGGGGGGCGGGGGGGGGGGGGGGGGGGGGGGGGGCGGGGGGGGCCCGGGGGGGGGGGGGGGGGGGGGGGGGCGGGGGGGGGGGGGGGGGGGGGCGGGGGGGGGGGGGGGGGGGGGGGCGGGGGGGGGGGGGGGGGGGGGGGGGGGGGGG
>NZ_VMQU01000080.1 GCF_007714205.1 Mycobacterium helveticum
GCGCTCAAGGAGTTCGACCAGCAATTCGGGCAGCACTATCCCGGCGCGATTGACGTGTGGCGCAACGCCTGGCCCGAATTCGTGCCGTTCCTGGATTATCCGGTGGAGTTGCGCAAGATCGTCTACACCACCAACGCGATCGAGTCGATCAACTTCCAGCTACGCAAGATCACCAAGAACCGCGGGCATTTCCCCGACAAGGACGCCGCGATGAAGTTGCTGTACCTCGGGCTGCGCAACATTTCCAGCGAGAGAGGAGGCTATTCGGGCACCGGAACCCACAACTGGACTGTGGCGCTCAACACACTCGCCAGACTCTTTCCGGGTCGAATCCCGTTGTGCTAGAATACAACTCGTAGTCAAATCACCTCTGACTTACACAGAAATCGTGACAGGCTCTGCAGTAGCACTTGAGGTTTGCCGCATGGGTGGGCCCACCCTGGGCGTAAGGGATGGTGTGGTCAAGCTCGCAGTCAAAGGACGGACGCTCACAGCCGGGCCAGCGACACGTCAGATCCCGGCAACGGACGAAATCGGCCAACGCCTTCGACGGCACATACCCCGGCTCGGGGGCGGCGTCCCCGGGATGAACCAGCGGCACGAGTTTGGCCGTCGCCGCCAGTTCGGCCACCAGGTCCGGGCTGATCAACCCGTCGGCGCACACCTGCGAACCCGGAGCGCCGCCACCGTGCAGAGTGGGCTGTTCGGCCAGCACATGGATCACCACCGCCGGCGCCCCCGCCCGGCCCCCGGCCGGGCAATCATCGCGCCCGCAGCGACACCCCAGCCGATCCGCCCCGCCGGCCAACGCACCCAACGCATCCGCGCGCCGCTCGGCCCGCGAGCGCGGATCCTCGGCACACACCGTGCCCGCCAGCTTGTCCAACCGTTGATCGAGGGCGCGGGCATCCGGGGTCAGCACGCAGCCGCGCAACTGCGAGAGCCCACCCACCCCCTCGTCGAACTGCACCTCGCGCCCGGGCTGTTCCTCACGCCGACGCCGCACCGCATCGGCGTCGACCCGCGCCACTATCCTGTCGACGGCCCCGGCCACCCGGCTTCGGCTCATCGACGGCCAGCGCGCCACAGCCACCGCCAACTGACCATCCACGGCCGCCAGGATGTCTGCGTCGGTGATCAGATCGGTGCGGTAGACGATGGTGGCGAACAACCGGAAATCGATATCCCCGGCCGCAAAGACCGCCCCCACCCGCGGCAGCCGCTCGCGCATCGCCCGCGCATAGTGCACCCGGGCGGTGGCCGAACCCTGGCCGATCCGCAACGCCGCCCCCACCTCGGCGGCCACCGCCGCCATCGTGTCGATCGCCCAGTCCCCGGTCTCCTCACCCCGGGCCAGCCGGTACCCGAACAACTCCCCGATGGCCACCAAACCCGCCGCGGCCGCCCTGTTCTCCGTCCGCGCGGCAGCCGTGATCCGATCCACCAACCCCGCCGGACCCGCCTGCTGTTCGAACATACAAGCGAGTATGCCACCGGGGTACGACACGGCGATCGGACCGCTCGCCCCCGATCGACTCCGCGCACCGCCCCGTCGGCGGCAGAACCGAACCCGGATCGTGGCTCAGGGCTTGGCGAGCACGTGGCGGGTGCGGTCCGCCATCACCGGAACGCCGTTGCGGCCCTTGATGTCCTGGGCGTACAGGCCGACCGCGTAGGCCACACCCTCGCCGTTGATGCCCAGCGCGGTGCGGTCGATGTGGTCGAGGGTGTCGGTCTTCTCGTGATAGTTGGGGTCGAACGGCTGGTCGGCGGTGCCGCCCCACAGCTTGGCCTGCTCCGCGGATTTCTTGCTCTCGGCCCCGGAGAACAGCCCGCCCGCGGGGATACCGGCCAGCGTGAACCCGTCATAATCCGAGCGCCCGTCGAACGCGGTGTCCTGCGCGGTCTTTCCGGCGTTGTCCAGGTAGGCGACCAGCGTGCGTTCGATGCCGGCCGAGCCCTCGGGCACCACCGGCTGGCCGCGGGAATCGGCCGGCAGCGACTGGTCCCCGTCGTAGGTGAAGTACCCCGGATTGGGCGACGCCAGCATGTCGAAGTTCAGGTACAGCGCAATGGCTTTGAGCCCCTTGACGTCCAGGGACTCGACGTAGTTTCGCGACCCGATGAGGCCGAGCTCCTCGGCACCCCAGAAGCCGAACCGCACCGCGTTGTGCACCTGCGGTGAATTACCAAGTTGCACGGCGGTTTCCAGAACGGCGGCCACCCCCGAGCCGTTGTCGTTGATCCCGGGCCCGGCGGCCACGCTGTCCAGATGCGCGCCCGCCATCACGACGTCGTTGGACGACCCCGTCTTGGTCTGGGCGATCACGTTGCGGGCCTTGAAGTTCTGGCTGCCCGCGGCCAGCTTGATCGTGGTGGGCGCCGGCCGGGCGCGCAATTGCAACCCGGTGGACTTGGTGACGCTCACCACCGGGATCTTGACGTCGGTGTTCGCCCCCAGCGTGCCGCCCATCTGCTGCTCATCGACGCTGTCGGAGACGATCATCGCGACGGCGCCAACCCGGGCGGCGGCATCCTCCTTCTGCGCGAAGGGGCAGGTGCCGCGGTCGACGAGCACCACCGCGCCGCGCGCCGGCAACCGGTCGTAGTCGGCGGGCTTGCACCCCGGCGCTTCTCCCGTCGGGACGACCACCAGCGGGCCGCTGACCCCGTCCGGCGGGGTGCCGAGGCTGAACTCCAGCGCGTGCGCCTCCACCGCGGTGCCGCCGACCGTCACCACCGGCTTCTCGGCGTGGAAGACGCGCGCCGTGAACTCGGGCGTCTGCACGTCGAAACCGCTGTGGCGCAACGTCTGGACGACGTAGTCGACGCTGGCCTCATACCCGGGTGTGCCCACGGCCCGGGTGCCGTTGTTGGCATTGGCGATGTCTTGCAGTTTCGACAGGTGCGCCATCATCGCGTCCGTCGTGACCTTGCGATGCAAGGTCGTCGCGAACTTCACCGCGTCGGCGTTGCCGGTCGCCTCCTGGTATTTGGTGGAGCAGTGGGAGCAGCCGGTCAGCAGCGCGGCGAGGGCGACGACTGCGAGCACCGCCGCGGGCGGCTTGGATTTGTTCACCATCGCGCCCCAGGTTAGACCTGGATCAGACGTGCAGTGCGTGCCACGGCGCGAACGGGATGTTGCGCGCCACCGACCAGGCCGTCACCAGCACCAGTGTCACCGCCGCCGACCACCGCTGATGCTGCCAGCTTCCTACCCGTCTGCCCACCACCCGGCCATAGGTCCAGGCCAGGTAGGCCCACACCAACAACACCACCGCCACCAGGGCCAGCGCGTTGTACCGGGCCGCCGCCGGCAGGTCGCCGTGCAGCAGGGCATACACCATGCGCAGGCTGCCGCAGCCCGGGCAGTCGATTCCGAGCAGCGCCTTGGTGGGGCACACCGGCAGCGGGCCGTTCGGGGTCGTCGGGTCACCCACCCAGACCGCACCACACGCCAGCACCGTGGCCGCCGCCACCGCCAGCGGCGCCCCCAGACTCGACACGACCGATCCGGGACGCGACACCATGAGCGCGGGCACCGCTCAGGGCACCGCGGCCGGCATCGCCGTGCTGGTGTCGGAGGCGTCGAAGGCACCCGCCATCGCCAGCAGCACATTGATCACGATGATGACGAGGCCGACGATCACCGACCACGTCACCCACTTCTTCGCGCTGTCGGCGGACGCCTGCGCCTCGGCGTAACGGCCTTGCGCCCACAGCCCGCTGACCTGACTGGACTTGACGATCGCCACGATCCCGAAAGGAAGGCAGCAGAATATCGTCACCAGAATGGACCAAACCAGGTAATTGTTCGGCGCCTGCCCGGCCGGCGGCTGCGGCGGATAACCGGGCGGGGGAGGCGGCGGCGGTGCGGTCATTGAATTCTGCAGTCAGGAATTCTGCAGTCAGAAATTAGCTGAAGCAAAGCGTTGCCCACCATACCCGAGGGGCGCCGTCACAGCACCACATCAGCGAGAACTCTTGCGGAACACCACTTCACCCAATCGCCCGCACGCTTTTGCGGGGCCACCGCAACGGACGGGAGCGGCCCTTCGCCAGATAATTTGCCGGCCTGGGTGTGGCATAGTCGGGGGATTGGCCCACCAGTCCCAGATCAGGAGTTTCGGTTTGTCCCATTTCAACGGTGCGCTGCGCATCGCGTCGCTCACGGTGCTCGCGGGCAGCCTGGCCTTCGCCGGAAGCGCCACGGCACTGGCCGACCCCGACACGGGTAACCAGTCGGACATCGACACGCTGTCCCACTCGCTGTCGAAGGGATACGACCTCACCAACTGCACCCCTCAGCAGATCGGCCCGGGCCAGTTGGCGTCGCTGCAGTGCGGGCAGAGCCCCGACCCCAACGGGCCCGCCGAGGCGAAGTTCATCCTCTTCGGCAACGGCAACGATCTGGGCAACATGTTCAAGACCAGCATCAAAGAGGAAACCCTGACCGACTGCGGGAATCAGAAGTCGCCGACCGTCTGGCACCAGGGCACCACGGCCACCAGCAATGCCGGCCAGGTGGCGTGCGGCACCTTCCAGAACGCCGCCGAGGTCATCTGGACCATCGACGCCAAGAACGTGCTGAGCTACATCCGGGCGTCCAACACCGACGTCCCGCCGCTCTACGAGTGGTGGCGCAACAACGGCTGATCAGGCTTGGGGCGCAACGAGTTTCACCAGGAGTTCCGACACCGCCCGCATCCCGGCGGCGTTGGGGTGCAACGGGGCCGGCCGCCCCGGTAGCGGCACACCGGGTCTGGTCGTCCAGGGCTCGGCCGACCACGCATGGTGCGCCCGGCCGGCCGCGGCGGCGGCGGCGACGAGCTCGCAGCCGGTTGCCGCCGCGGCGTCGGCCGTCAGGCGTTCCAGGGCGGCGGCCACATGGCGGCCCAGGCCCGCGTCCGAATCCGCGAGCGGCGGTGCCGGGATCCCCGCGGGCGGCAGGATCGTCAGGTAGTCGACGAAGCAGACGCGTGCGCCCGGGGCGCGCCGGCGCACGGCGGCGCCGACCGCACACAGCGCAGCGAACGCCTGCGCCAGGGCGCGGTCCCGGGCTTCGCGGTCCAGCAACTCCGCGATGCGCCCACCCAGCACCGGCAGCCGCCGGGCCGGACGCGGCAGCGCGGCGGCCATCAGCAGGGGAACGTAGCCGACGTCGTTGCCGCCGATGGTGATCGTCACCAGGGTCTCCGACCCGTCCAGCGCCTCGATCTGGGGTGGCCGGCCGTGCTGGCGGTCGGCGAGCACGTGCGCGGTGGTCGCGCCGGAGAACGTGACGTCCACCAGCTCGAGGTTGCACCGCTCGGCGACCAGATGCGGGTAGTTGCGCGCCGAGCGGCCCGACCAGCGTGGCGCGCCCGCGGCGCGGGGCCTGATTCCTGGTCCGGCGGCCATCGAACTGCCCAGCGCGACATAGCGTTTCATCGCTCTGGGGACGACGCCTGCGCCCAGAACCGCTTGGGGATGCGCCCCGCACGCCGCGCCAGGTATCCGGCGGTGACGGCGCCGGCCATCGCGGCGGCCATGGCCGGCGGATCGGCGGCCCGGGTCACCGCCGTGGCCAGCAGCACGGCGTCGCACCCCAGTTCCATCGCCAGCGCCGCGTCACTGGCCGTGCCGATGCCGGCGTCGAGCACCACCGGCACGCCGGCCGCCGCGACGATCATCTCGATGTTGTGCGGGTTGCCGATGCCCAGGCCGGTGCCGATCGGCGAACCCAAGGGCATGACGGCCGCGCATCCGGCGTCCTCCAGCCGGCGGGCCAGCACCGGGTCGTCGTTGGTGTAGGGCAGCACGACGAATCCGTCGTCGACCAACTCCTCTGCGGCCCGGACCAATTCGAGCGCGTCCGGGAGCAGGGTGCGTTCGTCGGCGATCACCTCGAGCTTGACCCAGTTGGTGTCCAGCGCCTCGCGGGCCAGCTGCGCGGTGAGCACCGCCTCGGCCGCGCTGCGACAGCCCGCGGTGTTGGGCAGTGGCGTGATGCCGAGGCGGTTGAGCAGGTCCAGCAGCCCGGTGCGGCCCTCGGCGTCGACACGGCGGATCGCGACGGTGGTCAGCTCGGTGCCCGAGGCGACCAGCGCCTCCTCGAGCACCGCCAGGTTGGCCGCCCCGCCGGTGCCCATGATGAGCCGCGAGGCGAAGCTGCGGCCCGAGATCGTGAGCTTCGATTCAGCCACCCTGCACCGCCGTCACGACCTCGATCCGTGCACCGTCGAAAAGCGTTGTCGCCCAGGCCGAACGCGGCAACACCGACGAGTCCAGGGCCACCGCCACGCCGCGGTCCGGCAGCCCCAGCGCGTCCAGCAGCCCGGCGACCGTGGTGTGCTCGCCGACCTCGACCTCTTTCTCGTTGACCACGACGATCATCGCCGCGCCCCGACCGGTTCCAGCTCGGTGCGGATCTGTTCGGCGGTCCACGGCGCCAGCAGGAAACCCGACCGGCCGTGGCCGGCAGCCACCAGGGTCCGCGCGTCCAGGCGCCGCACGAGCGGCAGGTTGTCGGGTGTCATCGGCCGCAGTCCCGCGGCACACTCGGCCAGCTCGTACTCGCCCAGCGCGGGCAGCACCGCGCACGCGTCGTCGAGCAAATCACGCACCCCCGACACGACCGGGGCGGTGTCGCGGCCGTGTTCGTACTGGGTGGCCCCGACCACCACCCCGTCGCGACGCGGCACCAGATACACCTGCCGCCCGTGCACGCGGGCACGAATCACCCTCTGCGGCAACGGCATACACCCCTTCCGCCAACGCAGGCGCAGCACCTCGCCCTTCACCGGGCGCACGGGCAGTCCGGGCCACAGCGCGGGCGCGTCGACGCCGTTCGCGATCACCACCTGCTCGCCGTCGACCCCGGACAGGTCGGTCGCCGGCGGCGCCCAGCTCACCCCGAGCCGCTCGCAGTCCGCCGCCAGCGCGTCGAGCACCCCGCGGTTGTCCACCGCCAACTCGGTGGGCGCCCGGAAGCCGTGCCGAATCCCCTGCGCCAGCAGGGGTTCGACGTCACGGACCGCCGACTCCCAGATCACCGGATGCCCCTGCGCCAGCAGCCAGTCCGCGACGGTGCGCAGGTCGGCGACGTCGGCCCGGTCCACGGCGACCACCAGCGACTCGCGCGCGGTGACCAGCTCGGCCGGCAGGCCGTCGGTGAAGCCGCCCTCGCGCCACATCCGCAGCGACTCCAGGCCCAGCCGCAGCAACCGCTCCTCGCCGGGCCAGCCCTCGCTGTGCGGGGCCAGCATCCCACCGGCCACCCAGGAGGCGCCCTTGTCCGCGGTGCGGTGCACCCGCACCGACCACCCGGCCCGCGCCGCCGCGCGCGCCACCGCGAGCCCGATGACGCCGCCGCCGACGACAGCCAGCGACCGCGGGTCTGTCGGCATGTTCGGCCTCCCTATCGCCGGCATTACCCGGATCAGGTGTGACGGTAAGGGCAGATCCGGTTCCTCCGGCTGTGCCCACTCTCAGCCCCGCAGCTACCCGGGGCTCCCGTGTCTGGTGTTTCCCGGGTTCCACGCTAGCGCGCTAGCGTCGCGGTGTGCATCCACGCATCTGTGCTCTGGCCGCGGCGCGGCTCTACCTGTGCACCGACGCCCGCCGCGAGCGCGGCGACCTGGCGCAGTTCGCCGACGCCGCCCTGGCCGGTGGGGTCGACATCATCCAGCTGCGCGACAAGGGGTCGGCCGGGGAACAGCGGTTCGGGCCGCTGGAGGCGCGCGACGAGCTGGCCGCCCTCGAGATCCTCGCCGACGCGGCCCACCGGCACGGCGCCCTGTTCGCGGTCAACGACCGGGCCGACATCGCCCGCGCGGCCGGCGCCGACGTGCTGCACCTGGGGCAGGGCGACCTGCCGCTGCGGGTCGCGCGCGACTTCGTCGGGCCGGACACGCTGATCGGCCTGTCCACCCACGACCCCGGCCAGCTCGCCGCCGCCGCCGACAGCGAGGCCGACTACTTCTGCGTCGGGCCCTGCTGGCCCACCCCGACCAAGCCGGGCCGCGCGGCGCCGGGCCTGGGGCTGGTCGGCGCCGCCGCCGGGCTGCGCACCGGCAAGCCGTGGTTCGCGATCGGCGGCATCGACGCGCAGCGCCTGCCCGACGTGCTCGCCGCCGGCGCCCGCCGCGTCGTGGTGGTGCGCGCCATCACCGCGGCCCCGGACCCGCGGGCGGCGGCGCAGCGGCTCAAGTCGGCGCTTGCAGCAGCGCGCTGATCCGGCGGCTCAGCGGCGACGGCGCCTGGTCGGCCCGCAGTGGGGGGCCGGGCATGCACCATAGGAACATCTCGTCGTCGATCTGGAGCGTGCGCGGCAGGCCCTGCCGTCGTTCGTCGCCGGCGCCCAGCGGCACCAGCGCCGGCTCCGTGCGCAGCCGGGGCCAGCTGGCGGCGAAGCCGGGATGCAGCGGCAGGCCGGCCACCTCGTCCTCCGGTACCCAGCGCATCTCGACGCTTTCCATGTTGGGCTCGGTGTGCAGCAATTCCCCGGCGTCGGCGACCACGGTGGTGTAGCTCCAGCGGGTGCCGGCGATCCCGCAGACCTCGGCGGTGACCACCGCAGCCCGCACGAGGAGCCGCTCGGTGAGCAGGCCGGCCTCTTCGTGTGCCTCGCGCACGGCCGTCTCCTCCGGGGTCTCGTGGCTGTCGCGGGCGCCGCCCGGCAGGCCCCAGGTGCCGCCCTGGTGGCTCCACACCGCCCGGTGCTGCAGCAGCACCGCCGGGGTGCCATCGGGCCGCGGGGCCCGCAGCAGCAGACCCGCCGCACCGTACCGGCCCCAGTAGTGAGCGCCGTTCTCGGATATCACCCACCCGTCACCGTCGCCGTGCACGCGTTTCAGAATAGGCGCGGGGCATTTGGATCGGACTCCCACATCATCGGGAACATCCTCTTAGAATTCGCTTATAGAAGTTGGTGCCGTGAACCCCCGAGGCCGAGAGACGAGGTCTGCACAGACGTGACGGTTGAGCTGGCCCACCCGACGACCGAGCCGCAGGGATCCCGGTCGCCGGTCGAACCGGCCCACCCGCGCTGGTGGTTCATCTCGACGACACCCGGCCGCATCCTGTCGATCGGCATCGTCCTGGCCACGCTGGGCGGCCTGACCGCCTTCGCCACGTCGACGACCATCAACCACCGCCAGCAGGTGCTGACGACGGTGCTCAACCACACCGAGCCGCTGTCGTACGCCGCCGGACGGCTCTACACCACGCTGTCGGTGGCCGACGCCGCGGCGGCCACCGCCTTCATCGCCGAAGCCGAGCCGCGTCCCGTCCGGGAGCGCTACGAGCAGGCCATCACCGACGCCACCGTCGCCGTGACCAGGGCGTCGAGCGGGCTGACCGACGAGCCGTTGGTGCAGCTGCTGGGCCGGATCAACGCCGAGTTGGCCGTGTACACCGGGCTGATCGAGATCGCGCGCACCAACAACCGGGAGGGCAACCCGGTGGGGTCGTCCTACCTGTCGGAGGCGTCGGGGCTGATGCAGGCGACGATCCTGCCCGACGCGGCGCGGCTCTACGAGGCGACCTCGGACCGGGTGGACGCCGAAACCACCGCCTCCACCCAGATCCCGGCCCCGGTGATCCTCGTGGTCGGCACCACGGTGGCCTTCGGCGCGTTCGCCCACCGCTGGCTGGCCCGGCGCACCCGGCGACGGATCAACCCGGGGCTGATCGTGGGTGGGCTCGCTATTCTCGTCATGGTGGTGTGGGTCGGGACTGCGTTGACCATCTCCACGACCGCCAGTCGCAGCGCCAAGGACACCGCCGCGGACTCGCTCAAGACCGTGACCAACGTCGAGATCACCGCGCAGCAGGCCCGGGCCGACGAGACGCTGTCGCTGATCCGGCGTGGCGACGAGGACCTGCGCAAGCAGTCCTTCTATCACCGCATCGACGCGATGCACCGGCAGCTCGAGCAGTACATGTCCCGCAGCGACGCCGTCGACAAGCCCGACCTGCAGGGCGCCGACCAGCTGCTGGTGCGCTGGCGGCAGGCCAACGACCGGATGAACGCCCTGATTTCGGTGGGCAACTACCGGGCCGCCACCCAGGTGGCCCTCGGCGGCGGGGAGAACGATGCAACCCCCGCCTTCGACCAGCTCGAGGACCAGTTGGGCAAGGCTATGGATCAGGGCCGCAGCCGGCTCCGCAACGACGTCCTCAACGCCCGCAGCGGGCTGTCCGGCGCCCAGGTCGGCGGCATCGTGCTCAGCCTCGGCGCCGCCATCGCGGTCGCGCTCGGCCTGTGGCCGCGGCTGAAGGAATATCGCTGATGACCGGCCCGGGGACGGTCCGGCGGCTCCGGCGGGGGTGCGCCCTGCTCGCCGTGTTCCTGCTGGCGCTGCTACTGGCCGCCTGCGGGCACACGGAGTCGCTGACGTCGACCTCGGTGCTGACGCTGCCGCCACCCACTCCGGTCGGCATGCGGCAACTGCCGCCGGAGCCGCCGCTGCCCCGTGAGGACGCCACGCAGGGCTGCGACGCCACCGCCAGCCTGCGTCCCTTTCCCAACAAAGCCGACGCCGACGCCGCGGTCAGCGACATCCGCGCCCGCGGCCGGCTGATCGTCGGCCTGGACATCGGCAGCAACCTGTTCAGCTTCCGCGACCCGATCACCGGCGAGATCACCGGATTCGACGTCGACATCGCCGGCGAGATCGCCCGGGACATCTTCGGCGCGCCGTCGCACGTGGAGTATCGGATCCTGTCGTCGGAGGAGCGCATCACCGCGCTGCAGCGCTCGGAGGTCGACGTGGTCGTCAAGACGATGACCATCACCTGCGAGCGGCGCAAGCTGGTCAATTTCTCGACGGTCTACCTCGACGCCTACCAGCGCATCCTCGCGCCGCGGGACTCGCCGATCGTCAAGCCGCCCGATCTGTCCGGCAAGCGGGTGTGCGTCGCGCGGGGGACCACGTCGCTGCACCGGATCCGTCAGATCGCGCCGCCGCCGGTTATCGTGTCGGTGGTGAACTGGGCCGACTGCCTGGTGGCGATGCAGCAACGGCAGATCGACGCCATCAGCACCGACGACTCGATCCTGGCCGGCCTGGTCGAGGAAGACCCCTACCTGCACATCGTCGGACCGAACATGGCCACCCAGCCCTACGGCGTCGGCATCAACCTGGACAACACCGGGCTGGTCCGGTTCGTCAACGGCACGCTCGAACGCATCCGCCGGGACGGCACGTGGAACACGTTGTACCGCAAATGGCTGACGGTTCTCGGTCCGGCTCCCGCCCCGCCCACGCCGAGGTACGTGGACTGATGGCCGAATCGGAGCACCCGCCGGACGAGGCGTCCGAACACCGGGATTCCGACGCCGAGGACGCCGGCCCCGGCACCCGGCGGGCCGAGGCGCTGCTCACCACCACGGGGTCGGCGCGGGCCCAGGCGACCCAGGCGCTGTTCCGCCCCGACTTCGACGACGACGACGACCTGCCGCACATCTCCCTGGGCAGCCTGAGCTCCGAACCGCAGGAACGCACCGCGGCCACGCGGGTCCTGCCGCCCGTCCGGCGGCTCGGCGGTGGCCTGGTCGAGATCCCGCGGGGGCGCGACATCGACCCGCTCGAGGCGCTGATGACCAATCCGGTGGTGCCGGAGTCCAAGCGGTTCTGCTGGAACTGCGGAAGACCGGTCGGGCGCTCCAGCTCGGGAAACAAAGACGAGGGCCAAGGCGCCTCCGAGGGCTGGTGCCCCTCCTGCGGCAGCCCGTACTCGTTCCTGCCCCAGCTCAACCCCGGCGACATCGTCGCCGGGCAGTACGAGGTCAAGGGCTGCATCGCCCACGGCGGCCTGGGCTGGGTGTACCTGGCGTTCGACCACAACGTCAACGACCGCCCGGTGGTGCTCAAGGGCCTGGTGCACTCCGGCGACGCCGAGGCGCAGGCGATCGCGATGGCCGAACGGCAGTTCCTCGCCGAGGTCGTGCACCCGCAGATCGTGCAGATCTTCAACTTCGTCGAGCACAAGGACCGGCGCGGCGACCCGGTCGGCTACATCGTCATGGAGTACATCGGCGGGCAGTCGCTCAAGCAGCACCCCAGGGACGGGAAGGCCGAGAAGCTGCCCGTCGCCGAGGCCATCGCCTACCTGCTGGAGATCCTGCCCGCGCTGAGCTACCTGCATTCCATCGGCCTGGTCTACAACGACCTGAAGCCGGAGAACATCATGCTCACCGAGGACCAGCTCAAGCTGATCGACCTGGGTGCGGTGTCGCGGGTCAACTCGTTCGGCTACCTCTACGGCACTCCGGGCTTCCAGGCGCCGGAGATCGTGCGGACCGGCCCGACGGTGGCCACCGACATCTACACGGTGGGTCGCACGCTGGCGGCGCTCACGCTGAACCTGCGCACCCGCGACGGCCGCTACGTGGACGGGCTGCCCGACGACGACCCCGTGCTGGCCGCCCACGACTCGTTCGGCCGGCTGCTGCGCCGCGCCACCGACCCCGACCCGCGGCGCCGATTCGTCAGCGCCGAGGAGATGTCCGCGCAGCTGATGGGCGTGCTGCGGGAGGTGGTCTCCAGGGAGAGCGGGGTGCCACGGCCCGGGTTGTCGACGATCTTCTCCCCCAACCGCTCGACGTTCGGGGTCGAGTTGCTCGTCGCCCACACCGACGTCTACCTGGACGGCCAGGTCCACTCGGAGCGGCTGACCGCCCGCGAGATCGTGACCGCGATGGCGGTGCCTTTGGTCAATCCCGCCGACGTCGCCGCCCCGGTCCTGCAGGCGACGGTGCTCTCCCAGCCGGTGCAGACGCTGGACTCGCTGCGGGCCGCCCGCCACGGGTCGCTGAGCGCCGACGACGTCGAGCTGTCCGAATCGATCGAGCTGCCGCTGATGGAGGTCCGCGCCCTGCTCGACCTCGGCGACGTGGCCAAGGCCACCCGAAAGCTCGACGACCTGGCCGAGCGGGTCGGCTGGCAGTGGCGGCTGGTGTGGTACCGGGCCGTCGCCGCGCTGCTCACCGCCGACTACGACGCCGCCACCGAGCATTTCACCGAGGTGCTCGACACCTTCCCCGGCGAGCTCGCGCCCAAGCTGGCCCTGGCGGCCACCGCCGAACTCGCCGGCGACACCGACGCGCACAAGTTTTACGAGACGGTGTGGAAGACCAACGACGGCGTGATCTCGGCGGCGTTCGGGTGGGCCCGCGCCCTGTCGGCCCAGGGCGACCGCGCGGGCGCGGTGCGCACTCTCGACGAGGTGCCCGCGACCTCCCGGCACTTCACCACCGCACGCCTGACCAGCGCGGTCACCCTGATGTCGGGCAGGTCGACGGGCGAAATCACCGAGGAGGAGATCCGCGACGCGGCCCGGCGGGTCGAGGCGCTGCCGCCCACCGAACCGCGGGTGCTGCAGATCCGCGCCGTGGTGCTGGGCGGGGCGCTGGACTGGCTGGCCGACAACGAGGCCAGCACCAACCACATCCTCGGCTACCCGTTCACCGAACACGGGCTGCGGCTGGGCGTCGAGGCCGCGCTGCGCAACCTGGCCCGGGTCGCCCCGACTCAGCGGCACCGCTACACGCTGGTGGACATGGCCAACACGGTGCGGCCGACCAGCACGTTCTAGGTCCGTTTGTCGGATCGCCGCTTCCGCCGCCGTTTCCGCAGAGTGTGAATCCTGGGCGGCGACACGCCGATAAACCGCGCCCTGTGTTCACACCGAAAGCCGTGAGTTCACACTCGATGCGGCCAGGGCGGCCCGGACTCGGCCGACGATGGCGGCGGGGCGGTCCTCGGCGACCACCCGGACGACGCGCCAGCCCATCCGCTCGAGCCGCTCGGCACGCCGGATGTCCTTGACGTATTGGCGGCGGTCGCTGCGATGATGGTCCCCGTCGTACTCGACGGCGACCATCTCCTCCTCCCACCCGAGGTCCAGGTAGGCGAATACGGTGCCGTCCACGTCCGGCACCGGGATCTGGGTCTGCGGCCGGGGCAGGCCGGCGTCGATGAGAAGCAGCCGCAGGTAGCTCTCCCGCGGCGACTGCGCACCCGCGTCGACGAGGCCCAACGCGGTCTCCAGCCGCCGCAGCCCGGGTGTGCGGGGATGGCTTGCGGCGATGTGCAGCACGTCGTCGGCCTTGACGCCCGTTGCGCGCGCGAGCGCGTCCAGCCGGACGACCGCAGAACGGATGGCGCCGCGCCGGCCGATGTCGAAGGCCGTCCGCTCGGGTGTGGTGACCGGCAACCCGTCGATGGTGTGCGTCTCGCCGTCGCGCAGCGCGTAGCGGCGGGTCACAATGCCCCGGGGTGGACGGTTGCCGGCCCCGACCAGCTCGACGGGGACGTCGTCGGGGATCCACTCGGTGCCGTGCAGCGCGGCCGCCGCCGCGCCGGCGACGGTCGCCGACCGTCCCGACCACAGCCATGCCGCGGCGATGCGCTGCCAGAGGGAGGGCGGGCCGTCGTCGGGCAGGTAGACGTTCGGGAAGACCGCTCGGTGGCGCGTCCGTAGCTGGTGCCTGCTCAGCGCCCCGGACGCCAATGCCTCGCTGCCGACGAACGGTTCTGCCGCATCCCGCATGCCGCGAACGATCGCACGCTCACGGGTCGGCGCGAGTACCGCTGTGCACAGGCACGCTCAGCGCGACAGCGCCCGCACGCAGTCGTGCGCGATGGCCAGCTCCTCGTCCGTCGGAACCACCAGCACGGCGATCGGCGAGTCGTCGGTGGAGACGCGGCGCGGGCCGTCCCCCGCGGCGGAGTTGCGCCGGTCGTCGATCACCAGGCCCAGCTCCCCCATGCCGGCCAGCGCGTCGCGGCGCACCGCGGCGTCGTTCTCGCCGATGCCGGCGGTGAAGCTGACCGCGTCGGTGTGCCCCAGCACCGCCAGGTAGGCGCCGATGTACTTGCGCAACCGGTGGATGAACACGTCGTAGGCCAATCGGGCTGCGCCGTCACCGGATTCGATCATCTCGGCGAGCCGGCGGAAGTCGCGCTCACCGGCCAGGCCCAGCAGCCCGGACCGGTGGTTGAGCATCGACTCGATGTCCGGAACGCTCATGTGCGCGGCGCGCGCTAGATAGCCGAAGACGCCGGGATCGATGTCGCCGCTGCGCGTACCCATCACCAGGCCCTCCAGCGGGGTCAGCCCCATCGAGGTGTCCACGGGCCGGCCCCGCGCGATCGCCGATGCCGACGCGCCGTTACCCAGATGCAGCACAATCTGATTCAGCTCCCCGACGGGCCGGCCCAGGAACTCCGCGGCGCGCCCGCTGACGAAGTGATGCGACGTGCCGTGGAACCCGTAGCGGCGGATCCCCCACGTCTGCGCCAGCTCGCGGTCGATCGCGTAGGTGGCCGCGGCCGCCGGGAGCTCGTGGAAGAACGCCGTGTCGAACACCGCGACGTGCGGCACGCCGGGCAGCAGCCGGCGGGCCACCTCGATTCCCCGGATCGCGGGCGGGTTGTGCAGCGGCGCCAGCTCGGACAGTTCCTCCAGTTGCGCGATCACCGCGTCGTCGAGGATCGTGGGCCGGTAAAACGTCATGCCGCCGTGCACGACCCGGTGCCCGACGGCCGACAGCCCGCACGCGTGCAGGTCGATGCCGTCGGAGGCCAGCGTGTCGAAGGCGCGGCGCAGGGCCGCGTCGTGGTCGGGAACCTCGGAGGACGGCTCCCCGATCCGCTCCACCTGGCCCGACGCGCGCACCTCACCCGAATCCGGGTCCAGCAGCCGGTACTTCAGCGACGACGAGCCGGAATTGATCACCAGCACGAGGCGGTTACCGGTCATGGGCACCCTGCGCCTGGATCGCGGTGATGGCCACGGTGTTCACGATGTCTTCGATCAGCGCGCCGCGGGACAGATCGTTGACCGGCTTGCGCAACCCCTGCAGCACCGGGCCGATCGCGATCGCGCCGGCGCTGCGCTGCACCGCCTTGTAGGTGTTGTTGCCGGTGTTGAGGTCGGGAAAGATCAGCACCGTCGCACGGCCGGCCACCGGCGAATCACGCAGCTTCGTGGCGGCCACCGACGGCTCCACCGCGGCGTCGTACTGGATGGGCCCCTCGACAAGCAGGTCTGGTTCGCGGACACGCACCAACTGCGTTGCCGTCCTGACTTTTTCGACGTCAGCTCCGGCGCCGGAGTCGCCCGTGGAGTACGACAGCATCGCCACCCGCGGCTCGATGCCGAACCGCGCGGCGGTGCGCGCCGAACTGACCGCGATGTCCGCGAGCTGCTCGGGCGTCGGGTTGGGGACGATCGCGCAGTCGCCGTAGGCGAGCACCCGGTCGGGCAGGCACATGAAGAAGACGCTGGACACCACGGAGACGTCCGGAACGGTCTTGATGACCTCCAGCGCCGGGCGGACGGTGTGCGCCGTGGTGTGCGCGGCGCCGGACACCATGCCGTCGACCATGCCGTTGTACACCAGCATGGTGCCGAAATACGTGGCGTCGCGCATAATCTCGCGCGCCTGCTCCACGGTGATTCCCTTGGCCTTGCGCAGCTCGGCGTACTGCTCGGCGAATCGTTGACGCAGGTCGCTGGTGCGCGGATCGATGACCCGCGTCTCGCCCAGGTCCACACCGAGTTCGGCGCAGCGGTGCCGGATCTGGGCCTCGTCGCCCAACAGGGTCAGGTCGGCGACACCGCGCTGCAGCAGCCGCCCGGCCGAGGAGAGGATGCGGTCGTCGTCGCCCTCGGGCAGCACGATGTGCTTGCGATCCGAACGCGCCTGCAGCGTCAGCCGGTGAATGAACATCTGGGGTGTGGTCACCGTGGGAATCGGAATAGCAAGCTGCGCAAGAAGATCCGGGATATCGACGTAGCGATCCATCAACTGCAGCGCGGTGTCAATCTTGCGTTGGGCGGTTGCGGTGACCCGGCCCCGGGCCGAGGCCGCCGCGCCGGCGGCGTCGTAGGTGCCCAGCGCCGTGGCGATGATCGGGAGCCGCAGCCGCAGCCCCGCGACCAGGGCCGCGATGGCGGGATGCAGCGGGAATCCGCCATTGAGCACCAGGCACGACAACGACGGAAACCCTTGGGCGGCATGCGCGCTGGCGACGGCGAGCACCACGTCCGAACGGTCGCCGGGGGTGATGACCGCCATGCCGTCGCGCAGCCGTTCCAGCACGTGGTCGGCGGTCATCCCGGCGACCATCACGGCGGTGACCTCCCGCTCGCGCAGCGACTCCTCGCCGCTCACCGGGGTCCCGGCCACGGCGCGCTCGAGCTCGGCCACCGTCGGCGCCGACAGCAGGGGCTCTTCGGGCAGCACGTAGCTGCGCTGGGCGAAGGCCTGCAGCGCCTCGGCCACCGCGGCGAGTTCCGTCGGCTCACACCGGTTGGCCACCACTGCGGCGGCATGGGCGCGCTGAGCGGAGAGTTCGGCCAGCGAGACCTCGACGACGCGGGCGACCTCGTCGGGGGTGCGGCCCTTGCCGCTGACGGCCAGCAGCACCGGTGCGCCGAGGTTGACCGCGATGCGGGCGTTGACCGAGAGCTCCGCGGGCCTGGTGACGTCGGTGTAGTCGCTGCCCACGATGACCACCACGTCGCAGGCCTGGGCCATCGCCTGGTAGGCGTCGACGATGTCCGCGATGGCGGCGTCGCTGTCGGCGTGCAGCTGCTGGTAGGTGACGCCGACGCACTGCTCGTAGGACAGGCCCGCGGTGGTGTGCCCCAGCAACAGCTCCAGGATGTAGTCGCGATGTTCGTTGCGGCGTGTGATCGGCCGGAAGACGCCGACTTTGGCGACGCTCGCGGTCAACCGGTGCAGCAGCCCGAGCGCGATCGTCGACTTGCCGGTCTCCGGCTCGGGCGCGGCGATGTAGATCGCTGTGGTGGAACCGGCGGCCATCGGCCCGCCTTCAGCCCAGCCGCCGCAGCCGCGGCGCGAGATCCTTCTCGAACAGCTCCAGGAAGCGGCGCTGGTCGTGGCCGGGGGCGTGGAACACCAGATGGTTCAGGCCCCAGCCGACGTAGTCCTTGACCTTCTCGACGGCCTCGTCGGGGTCCGACGCGACGATCCAGCGCTTGGCGACCTGTTCGATGGGCAGCGCGTCGGCGGCCTTCTCCATCTCGATCGGGTCGTCGATGCTGTGCTTCTGCTCGGCGGTCAGCGACAGCGGCGCCCAGAACCTGGTGTTCTCCAGCGCCAGCCCGGGATCGGTGTCGTAGGAGATCTTGATCTCGATCATCTTGTCGATGTCGTCGAGGTTGCGCCCGGCCGCCGCCGCGCCGTCGGCCACCGCGGGCATCAGCTTGTCCTTGTAGAGCTCCTCGCCCTTGCCGGAGGTGCAGATGAAGCCGTCGCCGGCGCGTCCGGCGTATTTGGCGACCGCCGGGCCGCCCGCGGCGACGTAGACGGGCACGCCGCCCTCGGGCACGTCGTAGATGGAGGCGCCCTTGAGCCGGTAGTACTCGCCGTCGAAGTCGACGCGGTCGCCGCGCCACAGCTCGCGCATCAGCCGCACCGATTCGCGCAGCCGGGCGAACCGCTCCTTGAACTCCGGCCACTCGCCCGAGTACCCGGTGGCGATCTCGTTGAGCGCCTCCCCGGTGCCCACGCCGAGGAAGACGCGGTCCGGGTACAGGCACGCCATGGTGGCGAACGCCTGGGCGATGACGGCCGGGTTGTAGCGGAAGGTCGGGGTCAGCACCGAGGTGCCCAGCTGGATGCGCCGGGTGCGTTCGCCCACCGCGGTCAGCCAGGCCAGGGAGAACGGGGCGTGCCCGCCCTCGTGCCGCCACGGCTGGAAGTGGTCGCTGACGCTGGCGCTGTCCATGCCGTGGTCTTCGGCGGCGACGGCCAGTTCGACGAGCTCGCGCGGTGCGAATTGTTCGGCGGACGCCTTGTATCCGAGTTTCAGTTCAGCCACCAGTTATTTCTACTCCTCCCGTCTGGTCGCGACCCGCTGCGCCCGGCTCCGCCGCGCTTGCGATCGCTGCTGGCCCGCTGCCTACACTCGCGGGCATGGGACGGGCGCCGCATCTTGTTCAGGTCACCGACACCGTGCACCTCGCCCGGGGCGAGGCCGTCAACTGGACACTGGTCGCCGACGACTCCGGGGTCATGCTGATCGACGCCGGCTACCCCGGCGACCGCGACGACGTGCTGGCCTCGCTGCGGCAGTTGGGCTACCGGGCCGGCGACATCCGCGCCATCCTGCTGACCCACGCGCACATCGACCACCTGGGCTCGGCGATCTGGTTCGCCAACGAGCACCGGACCCCGGTGTACTGCCACCCCGACGAAGTGGGCCACGCCAAGCGGGAATACCTGGAGCAGGCTTCGGTTTTCGATGTGGCCCTGCGCATTTGGCGGCCCCGATGGGCGGTGTGGGGGCTGCACGTGGTGCGCAGCGGTGGCCTGATCCGTGACGGCATCCCGTCGGCCCAGCCGCTTTCCGCCGCGATCGCCGCCGGGCTGCCGGGACACCCGATGGCCGTCGCCACACCGGGGCACACCGGCGGGCACTGCTCCTACGTCGTGGACGGCGTATTGGCCAGCGGTGACGCGCTGATCACCGGCCACCCGCTGCTCCGGGACGGCGGGCCGCAGCTGCTCCCGGCCGTGTTCAGCCACAGCCAGCAGAATTGTCTGTGCAGCCTGGAGGCGTTGGCGATGCTGGACACCGAGGTCCTGCTGCCCGGTCACGGCGACGTGTGGCGCGGCCCGATCCGGGAGGCCACGCACGCGGCCCTCGCGCTGGCCGGCGGCGGATGACGACGACGCTCTCAGACGCCGACGGCCGCACCGACCTTGCGTATTCGATTCGCGACGCGATATCGACTATGCAAGCGCATCATTCCCCGGCTCTTGGCCGATGCCATGGACGAGAAGGAGATCCATTGTGGCGGTGACGAAGTCGATTTCCCTGTTCGCCTTGGCGGCCCTGTTCGAGATCGGCGGCGCGTGGCTGGTCTGGCAGGGGATCCGAGCGCATCGAGGTTGGCTCTGGGCGGGTTTGGGCGTCGTTGCCCTGGGTGCCTACGGGTTCGTCGCCACCCTCCAGCCCGACGCCCACTTCGGCCGCATCCTGGCCGCGTACGGCGGCGTCTTCGTCGTGGGCTCGCTGCTGTGGGGAATGGCGTTCGACGGGTTTCGGCCCGACCGGTGGGATGTCGTCGGCGCCGCGGTCTGCCTGCTCGGCGTGGTGGTCGTCATGTACGCGCCGCGCGATCATTGAGTCCGGGCCGAGAGCCACTTCTCGAAGGCGATCGGACGAAACGGCCCCCACGAGGGAACGTGCTCGGCAGAGATCCTGGTGTACCCCGTCGCGTCGTAGAGCGCCTCGGCCTCGGGCTGGCGGCTGCCGGTGACCAGGTACAGCCGCCGGTACCCGCGCGCCGCGGCTTCGGCCTCCAGGGCGGCCAGCAGCTTCCTGGCGTATCCGCGCCGCCGATGCGCGCGGTCGGTCCAGATGCGTTTGAGCTCGGCGGTGTCGGCGTCGTAACGGCGGAAGGCGCCGCCGGTCACCGGCACGTCGTTAACGACGCCGATCAGCAATCCGCCGTCCGGTGACGCCAGTTCGTCGGGCGGTACGGGCAGCCAGGCCAGGTGCGTGCTGGGCGTGCCGCCGTACCGCTGCGCATACTCGACGGCCAGCTCGGCCAGCAACGGCTGCGCCAGGGGGTCGTCGTGGGTCGCCGACACGAACTCGAGCCGGCCGGCCGGCGCCGACGGGGTTGGCATCACGTTACGATCTCACGACTGCGGCCCCCGCGCATTCCTGTCAACCGCCGCACGCGGCACCATAGTCGCAGGCTTATACCCGCGCCAGGGCGCCCGCATCGTCGGAGACGAACCGCTGTCGCAACCGCAGCAGCGGTCCCGGCGCCCACCAGTTCAGGCCACCGAACAGATGCATGAAGGCCGGCACCAGCAGCATCCGCACCAACGTCGCGTCAACCAGAACCGCAAGAGTCAGCCCCGCGCCGAACATCCGCATGAATGCCACGTCGGCGGTCATCAGCGCGGCGAACGAGATGGACATCAACAGCGCTGCCGCGGTGATGACGCGACCGGTGTGCGCGAGACCCAACGCGACGCTCTCGTCGTTGGCGGCTCGTGTTCGGGGGGAGCCGAGCCAGTATTCACGGATGCGCGAGATCAGGAAGACCTCGTAGTCCATGGACAACCCGAACGCGATACAAAACATCATCGCCGGAATGGTGGCCACCAGCGTGCCGCTCGGTGTGGTGCCCAGTGCCCCAAGATGGCCGTCCTGGAAAATCCACACCAGCGCGCCGAACGCCGCGGTGAGCGAAAGGATGTTGAGCAACACCGCTTTGACCGGCAGCACCACGCTGCCGGTCAGCATGAACAGCAACACCAGCGTGACGACAGCGATGAAACCGAAGACCACGGGCAGGCGCGACGTGATCGCATTGACGGAATCGTGGTTGGTCTGCGCGTTTCCTGTGATCAGGACATGCAGGCGCCCCGGGGGCACGACCGAATGCAGGCGGTCCAACTGGTTTTCGGACGCGCGCGAGTACAGCGGTGCGGTGGAGCGCACGCTCAGATAGGCGCTGCCGTCAGCCAACCCGGCCGGCGCCGAGGGCGGACCCCTGCGCGCACCGTCGACGAACGTGCCGGTCGGCGACGACACCGCCGCGACATCGATCACCCGCGACAGCTGTGCGGCGTAGGTGTCGAGCTCTGGCTTTGCCGGCTCCGTGATCACGGGTACGACGATCGTGACTTCCGTTGCCGAATCCGCGCCGAACTGGCTGCGGACCGCCTCGCTCACCGTGCGTGCCGACGCCGACGCCGGCAGCACCCGCTCGTCCGGATTTCCCCATTTGACGTGCAAGAACGGCACCACCAGCAGGAGCAGGAGGACCATGATCGCCCCGCCGATCGGAACGGCACGGCGGATGGCGACTCTCGCCGTCCGGTACCAGAAGTCCTGGGCGATCGGCCGCGGGGCGGGCTCGGGGCGGCCGAACACCCCACGAAGGAAGCGCCGGACGTTGAGTGAGTCGATGCGGTCCCCCAGCACAACGATCACGGCCGGCGCCACCACCACCGCCGCCAGCGCGGACAGGGCGACCACCGCGATGCCCGCATAGGCGAACGACTTCAGGAAGTACAGCGGGAACAACACCATCGGCACCAGGGCCAGGGCCACGGTCATCGCCGAGAACAGCACCGTGCGACCCGCCGTCGCCATGCTCCGCACGAGCGCTTCGTCGCGGCAATGACCACCGGCCAGTTCGTCGCGGTAGCGGCTGATGATCAGCAGGGTGTAATCGATGGCCAGGGCCATTCCCAACGCGGCCGCCACGTTGAGAGCGAAGATCGACACGTCGGTGGCCAGCGCCAGCGCCCGCAACACGGCGAGCGAGCCGACTATCGCGAACCCGGCCACGGCCATGGGCACCGCCGCCGCCAACAGACCACCGAAGACCCATACCAGAGCGATGAAGCTTGCCGGTATCGCGATGGATTCCATTCGCAGCAAGTCTTTTTCGGTTCGTTTGCTGATCTGCGAGTAGAGCACGGCGGGGCCACCGGCACGCACCGTCACCCCGCCACGGTCGCGCGCCAGCCGGTCGGCCAGCGCCTGGGCGTGTTTGGGTGCGCTGTTCTCGTCACCGTTGAGCCAGGCCACGATCAGCGCCGACTTTCCGTCCCCGCTGACCGTCCCGGGCGGCGGGGTTGGCGCATCCCAGGGCGACGCGACCTGCGTGACGAACGGTGACCTGGCGAGCGCGCTCACGATGTCGGTGCCTACCAACCGCGCGGGGCCGTCTTTGACACCCCCGTCCGAGCTCACCAGGATCGTCATCTCCAACTCGCCCCGGTGGAACTTCTGGGCGAGCAGCGCTGCGGCACGGGCGGATTCGGATTCCGGGTCGACCATCCCGCCACCGGACAGGCTGCTCGCAGCCGGCAGGCCGAACACCGCGGCGGCGGCGATGAGAACGATCGAGGCCGCGATGACCCGGCGCGGATGGGCCAGCGCCATGCGAGCCAGTGCCGCAAAAGGGTCGCGCCTGCGGCGGTGCCGCCCGGTGGAGCGTTGCGTCACCGGTCTGGGCATCGTGGCCGTCATTGCCAACGCACCCCACACGCGGCCGCGAGGTCGGACAATGCGGCGCGAACCGGGTCGGTGATCGGCATGTCCGCCAGGTATTTTCGCGCGGATGCGAGCCTGAAGGCGACCATGTCCTCGATTCTCTCCAAGGCTCCGGTTGCGATGATGAGCATCCTCCAGCGCTCGAGTGCGGCCTCGTCGAGTTCCTCGCTGTGCATCAGTGCGGTGAGCTCTCGTCTGGTCGGTGCATCCGCCAGTTCGTAGGCGCTGACCACCACGCTGGTCGCCTTGCGTTCGAGCAGGTCTCCGCTGTTGGGTTTGCCCGTGGTGGCCGGTGAGCCGAACACTCCGAGCAGGTCGTCGCGCAGCTGGAAAGCCTCCCCGACGGCGGCACCGTAGCGGCCCAGTTGCATCAACAGCGGATCGGCGCAGCCGGCCATTGCCGCGCCGATTTCCAGGGGGCGGCGCACCGTGTAGTTACCGGACTTGCGGCGCGCCACGTCCAGCACGGCTTCCAGCGAGGGCAGCCCGCGGACATCGATTGCCAGGTCGGCGAATTGGCCGACGGCCAACTCGGTGCGCATGGCGTCGTAGCGCGGCCAGGCCCCCTGCAGACGGCGTGGTTCGACACCGCTTTCGCGCAGCATCTGCTCTGCCCAGATCAAGCAGAGGTCGCCCAGCAGGATGGCCGCCGATTCGCCGAACCGACGCGAGCCGGACAGTCCGCGTCCGCGGTGCCACTGCTCAAGTCGAACGTGCACTGCCGGACGGCCCCGGCGTTCGTCCGAATCGTCCATGACGTCGTCCTGGAGAAGCGCGAACGCGTGCAGCAACTCGAGGCTCGCCGCCGCCGTCAGGGCCGCCCCACTGGGCGGGGCGCCGCACAGCCAGCCCAGATACATGAACGTCGACCGCAGGCATTTGCCGCCGGACACGAACTCCGCCAGGATCTCGCCGGCCTCGTCAAGGCCCGCGAGGACAAGCTCGGTGGAGCGCGCCTGCACGAACTCGCCGACCACATCCAGCACGGCCGAGCGGAATTCCGACCGCCACGCGGCGTGTCCGGCGGCGGGCGGCCACGAGCACCGCTGCATGGGCGACGAACCCGCAGCAGGCGCCAACGACAGCGCGCGCGCTTCGGTCACGGAGGCCACGGCGCTCATGGCCGGCTGTCCATTAGAGCGGATACGGCTCACGTGCAGACACTCCTTCCCGCGGTGCATTGATCACCGAATGGTCACGACGCTACGCCCGCGAAAGTTCACGCCTCGGGGTTATCCGTAAGTTAATTGATTATTAACTTACTTAATTATCACGGGTCACGGTGAGCGGAGCAGTGCCTTAAACCCTTGTGGCGGTAAGCATCGCCAACCGCCCCTCACCTCGCCGGCGCTGCGGCCCAGCGTTGCGAATGACGTGCAGGCTGGTGGTCAGGGGACGCGGCGGCGCCGCCGGGCCAGCCCCACGGCCGCCCGCCAGCCGAGCAGCAACACCGCGGTGACCGAGGAGGCCACCACCACGAAGCTCGCGGCCACACCCGCCGACGTGACCTTGCGCAACACCATCCCGACCACGACGGTGCACAGCCACACCACGACCCCGGTGGGAACCACCGCCGTGGGCCGTCGCCAGCCGCGCGAGGCCACCCACCCCACGACGGTGCCGGTGAGGAACGGCCACGCCGTGGTGGCGACGCCGCTCACGGTGATGCCCTCGTCGTGGCTGCGGCGCCCGACGGCGCAGAACACCAGCACGCCGATGACGTCTACGACCAGATACGCCAGCCGTCGCATGCGGCGAGACTACCGGCCGGGCCGGCACCCTTGACCGTGCGGCCGCGGTGAACCTAGATTCATCGGCAATGAACAGCCCTTCACAGAGCAGGCTCGCGGTGGTGACCGGCGCCGGATCGGGCATCGGCAGGGCGATCGCGCTGGCCTTCGCCGCCCGCGGCCACCGCGTCGTCGCCGCCGACCTCGACGAGGCGGCCGCTGCGGCCACCGCCGGGCAGCAACCCGACCTGATCACCGCGCTGCCGGTCGACGTCGCCGACCCCGCCCGGGTGGAGGCCCTGCGCGACCGCACCCACCGCGAAGCCGGCGTGCCGGGCATCGTCGTCAACGCCGCCGGGTGGGACCGCACCGACCAATTTCTCAATGCCACACCGGAATTCGCGGCCAAGGTGGTGGCCATCAACTACCTGGGACCGGTGCACGTGTGCTCGGCGTTCCTGCCGGGCATGATCGAGGCGGGCTCCGGCGGGCGCGTCGTCAACGTGGCCAGCGACGCCGGCCGCGTCGGCAGCGCGGGGGAGTCGATCTACGCCGGCGCCAAGGGCGGGGTGATCGCGCTGACCAAGTCACTGGCCCGCGAGATGGCCCGCCACCAGATCACGGTGAACTGCGTGTGCCCCGGCCCCACCGACACCCCGCTGTTCCACGCGCAACCCGAGAAGTTGAAGGAGGCGCTGGTCAAAGCGATCCCGTTCCGGCGTCTGGCCCGGCCCGGCGAGGTCGCCGCGCCGGTGCTGTTCTTCGCCTCCGACGCGGCGTCGTTCATCACCGGACAGGTGATCAGCGTCAGCGGCGGCCTGACGATGGCCGGTTAGCGGCCGGCTGGCAGCCTACCCGCATGAGAAGCCCTATGTCAAGCCGCCTCGTCTTGGGTGAGGATTCGTTGGAGTGCGCGGTGTTTGTCGGGGGCGTAGGCGAGGTTGTCTTGCCAGCAGTGCCAGATGATGTGCAGCCAGGCGCGGGCGAGGATGCGTACGGCGTGGGGGTGGTCGTGCCCGCGGGTTCGGGCCCTGTCGTAGAGGTCGGCGGCCCAGGGGTTGACCAGTCGGGTGTCGGCGGCGAAGTCGGTGACGGCGTCACGGAGTTGTTTGTCGCAAGCCCAGCGGAATCCGACAATGCGGGATTTGCCGGACTGGCGCGTAGAGGGCGCGGCGCCGGCCAGACAGGTCAGCGACTCCGGGGTGGGGAATCGAGCACGGCAGTCCCCGATTTCGGCAAGCAGGCGCGCGGCGCGGACCCGTCCGGCGCGGGGCAGGGACGTGAAGATGTGGGCGTCGGCGTGGGTGTCCAGTTGTGCCTCGATCTGGGTCGAGAGCGCTTTGATCTGTGCGACCAGGGTGCCCAGCAGTGCGACGTAGCTGGCGGTGATGTGGGCCTGGGTGCTGCCGTGAGAACCGGTTGCGCCGGGGGCAGCGTCAAGGATGCGGTGGTGCAGCACGGCGGGGTCGACCTTGCCGGAGTAGCCCTGCTTGGCGAGCCAGTCGCCGAGCCGTTTGGGGGTCAGCCAGTCGATCTTGTCCTGGGTGTCGAATCGGGTCAGGAACGCCAGGCTGATCGCGGAGTCGATGTCTTTGAACAATCCGACGGCGGCAGGCAGCACGTTGCGCAGGTGTGCGCGCAGCTGATTGGCAACGGCCACACGGTGATTGACCAAGTCCTTGC